>CANRKR010000128.1 GCA_947631275.1 uncultured Akkermansia sp. | reverse complement strand
TACCTCGATACGCTGCAGCACGACCGACAGATGGTGGCAAATGCAGTCAAGGACGACGACCCCATCTTTCAGGCCATTCGGCAGAAGGTCGGTGCGGTGAAACCGAAGATCGACCAGGTCATGAGCAAGTACTTCCCGCTCAAAATACCCGGATTGCCGACGAGACCAACGGCAGTGGAAAAAGGGAAAGCGGTGGAAGCCGCACTGCGCTGGATACTCGTCCCGAGCGATGACAACGGGAAACTGGCGTGTGAGGCGGCCATGGCGGCGCAGGATGGTCCCGAAGCCATGCTTGCCTACTCCGCTTTCTGGAGCTCCACTAATCTCAAAACAGAAACCGGCATCGCCCCGACAAACATAGGACTTCCTCCTCTGGGTATCAGCAAAACGCTCATGCAGATCGCCTTGATGGAAGGGGGAACCATGGACTACGACAAGCGCTACGAAGAGTTTCTGCGTCTGGGCATCGAGTGCGCGGACGGCACTTGCACGTGGGATGAATACGGTAACCCGGTGCGTGCTGCCGAAAAGGAAAAAAAGAGAGGCGCACCCGACGACAGCGTTTTTAAGTCGCGTTTTGGGTTCGGCAGGGAAGAACATTCGCAACCATGAGGACAATCGTACACAGACTGAGCCTGCTTGCCCCGGCAGTTTTCCTGCTGGCGGGGTGCTCGTGGTTTGTCAGCAAGCCGCTGCCGATCTGTGTAACCGATGAGCGCAGCAAACCCGTGCGCGGTGATGTGGTCGATGTGTTCGCCGTGCGCAGTGAAAATGAACTGCTCCGCCAAACGGTCACTCCGGTGGATGAATACTTCAGCACGTTGGGACGCGCTTCACGTCCTTCCGTGGTCTGGCGCTGCTATCTGGATGACGGCTCCCGGCAAATTCTGTGGGATGACTCGTGGGAGATGCGCACGTGGAGACGCTCCGAGGCTGACAGAGCCATCGCCGTGACGATGCGTCCGCCGCGCACCACGACCGACAGCGCAGACTCTCGTCGCACCACGTTCCCTCTGGCTAAAAAGGATTACCCGCGTGGCACGCAGAGCCTCATCTTGCACGTGACAGATGCCGGTCCGGCGGTCGAGGCGTCACGCACGAAACTCATCAAACCGAAGAAAAAATAAAACCATGCCGACCCCCATCATGATCACCACCGGAGTTTCTGCCACGGGAGACGTCGTGACAGGTACAGCCGTCAACTTTTTGGTGCACGGACTCCCGATTGCAACCCTGACCTCACCGGTGAGCGGACCCATGTGTGCGGGTGTCCTCTCGGCCTCGACAGCTGTCAATAAACTGGTGCATGGACTGCCCATGGCCAACATCACCTCGGTAGCAACGGGAGCCAACCCCGTCACGGGAGTCCCGGTAACAACAGCGGCTGCTGTCACAACAGGAATCAACTATATCTGCTAATCATGAAAAATGCTATTCAAAGAATGGGAGTTGTCATGGGGTTGTTGCTCGCGTTGACCGGGTGCAGCTCATCGGCTCCGAAGAAGTTGGGAATCAACATAGCGTATGATCCGGTGACCATTGAGAGACTGCGAGTGTTTCCTACAGTGGAAGTGGATATTGTGGAGGCAAATGAAACGATGCTCAAGCAATTGGAGACGACATCGATTGATGATTACTTCGATCCCGACAATATGCTGCGCGATTCCTTGCGACGTAAGACTTTCTATTTCGGCGAGGAAGACAATGAGGCGAAAAAGCTGGAGAAAAGCGACAAGATTTGGGACACCTGGATTGACAAACACGGAGCGAGCCACGTGGTGTTGTTTGCCAATCTGGCGCGCGATGGAGCCAAGGGACCGGACATGCGGAGGCTCACTCTCCCCCTGGCTAAGAGTCGATGGAATTCCGACGAAATCAACGTGAGTATCATACCGGCCGGTTTGATGCTGCAAACCCCTATGAATCCTGAGGACTAACTCTTCACCACATTAAGACGACCATGTACCAGAATTTACCGAGCTTGAGTTGGACGGAAGGATTGTTTCTGCGTCCGCACCATTTCCAGCAAGAACAACTTCAACATGCTGTAGCCCGTCGGAGCGATCGCGCTCTTGCTCTGCCGTACACCTATGGGTTGATCAGCTTGGAGTTGGATAAGACCGCGTTGGAGAACGGTTGTTTCCGCGCAAAGAAACTTCAGGCAATTTTACCGGGCGGCGTGGAGGTGGACATGCCGGGGAACAGCCGGGCTGATGACTTGGACCTGACCACTGAAATAAGCCAAAGTTCCCACATCACGATCTACGCCGCGCTTCCCCCATTGCACGAAGGTGAGAGGAATGAGGATGAGCACGAGACGGAAGGAGTGCGTCGTTTTGAACCCTATTCCCGGGATTGCTATGATGAGAATGCCGGTGGAAATGAACAGCCTGTCATGTTCCGACGCATGCGGGTGCTGCTCTCCAGCAAGAGCGAGGAACTCCCCGGCTACGAAAAAATGCCCATACTCCGTTTGGAGTGCCGTCGAACCAGGGACGGTAAACCGGTTTTGACGCCGGA
>CANRKR010000127.1 GCA_947631275.1 uncultured Akkermansia sp. | reverse complement strand
TCTTAAACTGCGGCACATCCGCCGATATACTCAAATCCTCCACCCTCGCCACCCCATACACACTCCCATCCCCCGCCTCCGCATACATCCCATTCACCAAATTTTTCCCCTTGACTTCTGCTCCATCCTGCTGTACGCTCGCAGCGTGGGAAGCTGTCTGGGGGCTGTCCTTTATGACTCTTCCTTGGTCGGCAGACAGACCCTGCGCCCGGCCGACATCTTCTGAATAAAGCAGGACTCCTTTCCTCACTCTCTTTGCCTCCTTGAGTCTCGCTTGGTAATACCCGGACTTTACACGCCCGTCCTCTACAACAAACGCCACGGCAAAACCCTTCCCGCGTTCCGTCTCCACCACGCCAAAAAACGTCCTCTGCTTCCCATCCGGACTCCCCCATATCTCTTGCGGAGCTTGAAGCACTGTCAACATCTCATTCAAATGGTGAAGCCTCTCCCTCATTGCAGCCTCACCCTTCTCATCCAAATGCTCTTGCAGCAACCCATCAATCCTTATCTCCTCACCCCTGAACCCACTGAAAGAATAACCCTCCTCCACAATCCTCTTCCTCTCCTCATAATTCAAATGGAAAAGACTCTCCTTCGGCGTCAACTCCTCAGCGCGTTTTAACCCCAAACTCTCCGCATCTCCCTGCTCACCTATCGCGCTCATCTCTCCCTCCGCAGCCATCTCCTCCACCTCCGCCAGCAACCCATCAAGCCTCTCCTCCTCACTCGTCGGCTCCCCACTCATCGCCTCCGCATCTATCGCCTCCCCGGTTGGAGAATCCTGCGCAGCTATCCCCTCCTTTTCCTCCGGCGCTGCCGGGTGGTCAAGCTCATCCTGCTCCTTCGCATACTCCTCCAGCACCTCCGCCGCCCGCGTGATACTACTCCCCTCCTCATACGCCTCACGCACCGCCTCAAACACCGTCGCATCCAACTTCGCCGCCGCGTATCGCCCCGCCACGCTCGCCCCGCTCTCCTCCATCAGCTTCTCCAGCGTCGCCCCCTCATTCTCGATAAACTCTCGCCCCTCCTTACTCTTCGCAAACGCATCCCACGCCTCCGAAATCGCCACCAAATGCTGCGCATCAGCCAGCTTCTTCTGCACATACTCAATACTGTCATGCGCCTCCTGCGGCATATTGTACCGCCCGTGATTCAGCAAGAAATGACTCTGCGCCAGCGTTGAAAATGCCTCGATAATATCCTGCCGCGTATAGCTCTCCTTTCTTTCCGTCAGCAGCCGCATGCCCTTGTCTATCTTCATCAGTCCCTCCTCCGCGCGCTTCAGCAGCTTGCCTAGCTCCTGCATCTGCTCCTCGCTCGTCACCTCCGCCCCCAAATCCCGCTCGATAGAATCCTCCACCATCTCGCGCTCATTCACGTGCCCCCGGTTATACAGCAGCACACTCTGCCCCGCGCTCATCCCACCCAGCCGGAACACCGCCGTGCTCGCCGTCTCCGGCGTAATCCCCATCGCCTTTCCTTCTGCCGTCCCTTGCATCGCCTCCACGCGCTGCCTAAATCCTTCCGCCGCCCCCATCAGCGACCTCAAACTCACCCCGCGCACCGCGCTCTCCTGCCCCTCTGCCTCCTCCCGGCTCATCCCCTCCGCCACCTCATCCAAATCCGCCAACGCCTCAAACACACCAATCCACTCCTCATCCCCCAGCCACACATCGTACCTCTTGGAAAGCATTTCCATCCATGACCCAATCTCCCAACTCCCCACACTCACCTCATCTCTCTCTTGCAGCCTCTCCCTCTGCCCCTTCACATCCTCCATATCCTTCATCCGCCGCGCCAAATACGCCTTCGCCGTCTGCACTAAATCCATCTCATTCTCCGTCGCCTCATTCCCCCGCCTCTTCCTCTCATACAAATAATCCGTCAGATTCTCCAGCGTCGCCTCCACCTCTTCCCCCTCCTCATCATAGAAAAACCTATACTCACTCCCATCCGCCAGCGTCTCCGACTCAATTATCGGCATCCTCCCAGTCCACGCATCCTTGTTCGTGTCCACCTCCAGACTGTGCAGCACCCTCGGCTTCATCCACCCATTCCCCACTCCAGGCTGCCCCTGCATGCTCGCCAGCAGCTCCTCCATGCTGTTCTCCTGCATCCCGTGCACCAAAAACCTCGCCGCAAAATAATTCTCCTCCCGCGGAAACGGCACCCCGTACACCCGCTCATAAATCGCCGCTATCTTCTCCCCCTGCTCCGCAAACATCTCCCGCAGCCCGTACCCAAACGCCAGCCATCCCTCCCCAACATACCTCTTCAAACCCTCCACCACCTCCGGCGTCCATCCCGCCGCCTCCATCCTCTCCGTGTACGTCGGTTGCTCATACATCAAAATCACATACAGCGCCTCCCCCCTGCTCATCCGCAGATTCTCCTCATGCTGCACCTCCGCCACATAGCGCACCCTCACCTCCTTCGGCACCTTCCTCCTCTTCCCGCTCGCCACCTCCTCCTCCATCTTCGCCAGCTCCGCAGATAGCGCCGCCATATCCCCCTCCGTAAACACCAGCTCCGCCATCACTCCACCTGCCTCCCTGTTCCTCGCAAACTCCTCCGCCCTCTCCCTCTTCGTCATCCCCTGCAACTCCCGCAAATACGCCGT
>CANRKR010000126.1 GCA_947631275.1 uncultured Akkermansia sp. | reverse complement strand
CCACATGATAAAATACTGGACGAGATGTTCAAAAAAGGGACATTAGACACAACGTCATGGAAAAAAGGTTCTTATAGTATAAAGAGCTTATCTAAAAAAGATAAGGTTAGATTTTCTCCTTACCTTATCAAATGGCCTGATGGCAAACAAAATCAATAGAATCACATGAAAAAGATTATACTGACGGCATTTGTCGCAGCAGTCCTTATGGGGCTGGCGTTCGTCTTTTACCCGGAGAAGAGCGCGGAGGCGAAGCAATCACTGGAGGCGGCGGGAGCAGTAGCCGTGCAGAAGACGATATCTGCTCTGGAGGAGCGTGTGGGGAAAGCGGATGTAGCCCTGGAGCACTACAAGACGGCACTGCAGGCGAAGCGGGAATCCCTCATCCGGCTCAAGACGCTGAAAGCCGATTGCGAGCGGCAGATCCAAGATTGCAAGGCGGTCATAGCGGAAGCGGAGGGTCACGGAGGCGACACCTCAGCCAAGCAGGCTGAACTCAAGATGCTGGAGGAGCGGCTTCCCTCGCTCACGGCGTCCGCAGAGAAAGCGGAAAGTGGGTACAAGCGATTCCAGCTTGTGCTTAAACAGAAGAAGATTGAGCTGGACACGTTGAAAGCAAAAATGCAAAGCCTCAGTGCTGAGCTTCGGGCAGCGGGAGGGAGCGATGCCGGGTTTGCACTTCAAAAAGCGCGCCAGCTGGAAGAGGAGGTGCGCAGTTCATGCAATCGCCTGGAGGCAGAGCTGGATGTGCAGGCGATGGATGAAAATAACTGATAACAAAAGCTATGGGCAAACTAATCGTAAAGATAGCGGCAATCGTCTGTGCCATTGTCCTCGTGGCTTTGGTATGTTCGCCGGCGGCACGAACCGAGTTGAAGATTATATGCAAGGTTGTGACGGGGCAATCTGTTGCCGCTTTGGAGACCAGGCTTGATCAGGGAACCCTTGCCTTGCAACGCTTCGATACGGAATACGCAAAAGCCGAGCAAAAACTTGTAACACTTAAGCATCTCCAGTTAGATGCCCGGCTGTGTCTGCGGCGTGCGCAGGAGAAAGCTGCGGACTATCGTAATCAGGACAAGGAGGAACTCGCGCTGCGCAATGATGAACAAGCCGCTTTCTATGAGAAACAGCTCGCCGGTTATGAAAAGTCGATTGAATCTCGTACAAAAAAACTACAGGAGCTACGCACGATCCGTGAACGCGCGCGTGAAGACGTGCGCCTCGCGCGGGAGCGCATAGCTATGCTGAAAGCAACGAAGGATGCACTCGATGATGCCGGACAGGAAGAGATGCTTGAGAAAGCGAGCGAAAACGTGCGGAATTTGCAAAGCAGCTGTAATAAGTTGAGCGCGGAAATTGATGTTCTGAAAATGGAAGATTGACATGGAATACTTTCTCACATCCGAGTTCTGGTGGAATATACTGTGGGGAGGATTGGCTGTATTGTGCTGTCTGATAACGATTATCGTATTTTTCAAAATAACAGCCGCTTTACTTCATACGAGTTTCGGATGTGCAGGGATCCTTATCGCCGTCTTGGGTGCAGAGATCCCGTTTGTCCTTGGCGTAGGCTGTCTTGATAAACTCCTGTACCCACGCTTGTGGGAAGAAAATCGAGGACCGATTATAGTTTTAGCAAAGGAGGCTCCCTTGCTGCATAACTATTTTTCAGCGCTTGGAAGATCCCTCTCGCATACGAATGAACAAATTCAAAAACTCAATACGGAGAGAGACAATTCAACAACGGAAGAGGCAAAAAAAGTCTATGAAACGCAGATAGCGCAGCAGGAAAACAGGAAGAAGGAGTTGGAAAACATGCGATACCGAATTGGAGAACTTGCTCAGAGGTTGTATTTTTCAAAGTACTTAGCCCGCTTAGGGCATATATCGGCCGATAAAGATATCGAGCGAAAACTGGAAGAGGCACAAAAGGCCTGTGAGCTATTGCTTCAGGGAGAATAAGATTCTAAAAATATGTTTGATACCGAAGAAGAGCAGGGAATAGCCATCATTGCAGCACTCCTATTATGCATTATGATCTCTTTGGGATATAACATATGGCAGTATGTTGAAGCTCGTTCCCTTCAATCTACTATCCAAGAGTGTTCCTTGCTGGACGAGCAAGCCGTAAATGAGGATGAGCCGTTAGCAGACTCTGAATACGTCCAACGTCTCCAGATCGCCTCTCTCAAAGAAAAAGCAGACCAGATACGCCGCAGGTATAATCGAGGTTGGCAGAAGTGCCAGGCAGTGCGGAAACACCTGATAAAATTGAGCGAACGCGGGTACGTGTACTCGGACGTAAAAAAGCAGGTCGAAGAACAGTTGAAAGGGGTCGAGGCGCGGAATGAGGAGTTAAAGAAACAATACAATGAAATCGTCCTCTTTGCAGAAAAATACTACGCCGAGGCGATGACAAAACGGATTTCTAAAGAGACAGAACGGACGGCGCAATTGCTCGATGAGAAGAATCAGATGCTTCTTCAATCAGTCGAACTGCCCAAGGAAACGCAGGAACGAAGCAGGAGTGCAGCTCGGGTTGGACAGGGGGCGCAGGACTCTTCGCGTCAGAGCATACCCGAATCAGGCATGGAGCAGCTTGATGCCATGATCGATCGACTCCGCGCGCTAAAATGCAAGA
>CANRKR010000125.1 GCA_947631275.1 uncultured Akkermansia sp. | reverse complement strand
ACGCATTATCAATAATTAGCACTTTGTAAGCAGATTGCATAGTCCTGGAGAAATTTTATTGGGACAAATGAGGAACCGTTTATTTTGAAGTATTACAGACTATGCAATGCGATGCAAGTGTGGTACACTGACAGAGTATGGAAGCACGAAATGTTTTATCTGTTTGTCTGGTCATGACTGCGCTGGCTGTGGCTTGCAGTGCGGCTTCGGCTGCGCAGAGCAGCGATTTTGCCGCTCTGAAGGCTCACTGGAGCTTTGACGAAGGTCGCGATTGGCACCATATGCCGATGCCGTATAAGTATGATGGAGCAAAAGTCTCTGAGCTGACCGGCAAAGCTGATGATATGCTGCTGAATGAGGAGCAGCAGTCCGATAATGAAGCCTGGGTATCGGGTCGCCAGCGTTCCGGTATAGGCCCCGAGCGTGTGCTCACCACAACGAAGGAGCTGCCGTGTCTGAATGGATCGGTGACTTTCTCCTACTGGACCCGCCTGTACGGCGAACCGAACAGGCGCGGCGTGATCGGCTCCTCCTCCTCCACCCTGTGGGGCGTCATGAATGCAAAGGGGCAGATCGGCATGCGAGTCAAAGGCAAAAACATTGTTTTTTCTCCTACTGCCATCACGGATACGGATTGGCACCACGTGGTCTTTACACGCGATGAGGAAACAGGTAGGGTTGTTCTGTACTTAGATGGCAAAGAAGTAGCCACCGGCGCCACACCCGCAGGCAAACTCCCCGGCAAGTTTACCTCCATTGCCACCGGCAATGCAGCGTTGGATCAGATTCATATTTTCGACAAGCCTGTATCTGCTAAAACCGTTGCCGCGCTGTACGATAATCACGCTCCCCAGGTGTTCGACCAAACTCATTTGGTGGAGAAATCCAAGCCTTCCGTAACGGGCAGCATTCTGCACCAATTTACGTACGATGTGGACCAGGATAAGCTGCGCGTGGCCAGCTATTCCCAGCCCAGGGGGGGCAAGGTAAAGAGCAACGGCGATGGCACCTTCACCTTCACTCCCGGCAAATCCTTCAAGAAAAAAGGAAAAACATCTTTTGACGTCATTGTAACGGATGATCGCGGTGGCTACACCAAAGCTACCATGTATCTGCAGGACAGCCGCCACGTGGTTGCTCCACCCGTGCGTGAGTTCCGCTACTTCGGCGCCCTGCCGGAGATTCCCGCCGCTAGTGGCAAACAGATGAACCACCGCAACCCCATCGTCATTAAGCGTGGCAAAAAGCCTGATTTGCTTATTCAGGCAGATTCCCGCCTGTGGTACAGCGTCAACGAATCCAGGTCCGGCAAGATTCTCTTCTCCAAGCCGCAGATGCTGCGCACCACCACGAAGGACGACTTTGAGACGGACGGCGCTGCGGTGCTCGAGGATAACAAACTCATCATTCGCAAACCTGATGGTTCCCTGTCTATAGCCGAAGTTGTGGGTGAAAACGAACCTGCCTTGAAGATTGGCGACACCGTCACCGATACCACCGGCGCAGCCATGAAGCTGCCCGCTCGCCACTTTGTGCTGGTAGACTATGACCAGGACGGAACCCCGGATATTGTAGCCGGGTTCAACGATGGCCTCTACTATTTCAAGGGTAAAGCAAAATACAACAAAACTTCCGGTGACGCCAGGAAAATGGTAAACATCAGTTTTGCCCCGGAGAAACAGGTGGTGCACCTGCGCGTCTACAACATGGCGCCCGGCGTGGGCGATATCAATAACGACGGTCGCACCGACCTCCTGTACGGCATTAACTGGGGCACTCTTCACGCGTGGATCAACGAACCCGCTAAAGCCACCATTTCCGATGGCGCCGCCATGGACCTTGCTCTGGAGAATCCACCGCACGAGAAGTTTATGCGCAACCTTAACGGCGCCCACCTGGCCGTAGCAGATTTTGACAATGACGGAACGCCGGACATGATCCTGGGTAGCAATGCCGGCAGTGAGCTTGCAAGCGCTTTGGGCGTGAATCCCAACACCTCGGCAGGCAACCTGGCTCTCATTGAAAAGGAACTCTACAGGGGCCATGGAAAAGACCTTGGCAAGGTGCTCGAAGCTGATGGACAGAAGGGTCTCAAGCGCTATCACCAGCTGATGTCCGACTGGATTCGCTGGGCCGTGGCACAAAACACTCCCGCCAGACGACAGGCCGCCTGGAATATGCTCGCCGCTCACGTGAAGAAGTACCCCTTCCTGCAGCGCCGCGTGCTTGAAGACGCCTGGGTGAAGAAGGAAAATGGCGAAGTCACCAGCTATGGCAATATGCACCATGTTCCCGGTATCTTCGCCATGAACTGGGTTGTGCTTCGCCGCCTGCTGCCGGATTCCGCCAATCACCGTAAAGCCGTAGCCGATGCTCTGGGCATGACCGGGCTGGACCGCGAGGTTTATCTGGACAGTGGCATGCCCCTGGCAGACAACAACCGCTGCACCGAGGGGCAACTGCGCGCAATACGGGATTTGCTGCGCTACCACGCCCACATCCTCTTCCCGGATGACCACATCTCCATCGGACAGAACTACAACGATGGCCGAGATGCCATGTGCTACACCTTTGAATCCAATAAGAACACCTTCTGCTCGGATGTAGGCAGCAACGTTGCAGAAATGCACGGCGACATGGTTAAATTGACGGAGGAATGCTTCGGAGCTAAGGGCGCTGCGAGTGGCGACTACTTCACCTTTGTGCTCAGCCACGAAGTGTGCCACTCACTGGATGCCTATGTGAGAGAACGCACCGCTAATGATCTGAAACGCCGCTGGGGCGACCAGAATTTCTACGCTGCTACCAATGCCGGCGCCAACTCCGACATCGTGGCCAACGAAACGGGCTGGTGGGA
>CANRKR010000124.1 GCA_947631275.1 uncultured Akkermansia sp. | reverse complement strand
AATAATTTAAATAATCTATTGATGCTGAATTCTATACATCTAATTCTGCCCCTGGGTTTTCAAATGCGTTTGCCCTGGCTCTGCTTCTGTGCGTCATTAAGGGGAATCGCGTCAATCGTGTCGTCAGCAAATTGGATTCGGAGCCGTGTTGTGGCATCCGTCGCACGTTTGACGAGGGTCCCCTTCTCGCTGTATACGAGGGCAAAGCCCCGCTGGAGAGCATGATGCGGACTTACCGCGAGCAGGCGTTGTTCCAGCAAATCAAGAGTACTGAGTCGCCGGTTCAGAACAAGACTGAGTTGCATGGCGATTTTCTGCCGTGCCGCAGTCAGTCGCTCTTGCCCTCGCTCTGTTACGGCAAGCAAGCGAGGAATGTTAATGCGAGAGTGGTAGAGATCGAGGGTATGCAATGCATCGTTAAGTCGCTGCTTCGCTTTGTCGATGAGTTCTTCTTGGAACATATCAGCGCGTTGGACGTACGGAGCCAGCAGATCGAGCGGATGACGCAGGGCGCCACTCTCCAACACGCGCAGTTGGAGATGAGCTTTCTCGAGCCCGCGGCGCATGGTGTGCTGCAGCCTGGTCTCAGTTTCACGCAGCATAGCGTGTAGGGCTTGGGTATCCGGAGTAGTCAGCTCGATGGCCGCAGTGGGGGTTGGAGCCCGAAGATCCGCTACGAAGTCGGCAATGGTGAAGTCTGTTTCATGACCGACAGCGGAGACGACCGGCACGCTACATGCTGCGATGGCACGGGCGAGGATTTCCTGATTAAAGCAATTGAGATCCTCCTGCGAACCGCCGCCGCGCGCGATGATGATGTATTCCACCGATGGAAGACCGTTTTTCTCCGGTTCGCTCCAGCGGCGCAGCGCATCCGCAAGTTTCAGTTCTGCGCCCTTCCCCTGCACGGGTACCGGTAGCAGATAGGCGCGTATCCACGGCGCGCGCTGTTCCAACCTGTGCCGCATGTCCTGAATCACAGCTCCGGTGGCAGAGGTCACCAGACCAACAGTTCGGGGATAGCGGGGCAGTTTGCGCTTGCGTTCCTGATCAAAAAGACCTTCGGCGCGCAGCTTTTCCTTCAATGCCTCAAATTGCTGTTGTAGGGAGCCGACACCCGCCTCCTTCACATGCGAAACGATGAATTGCAGTGAACCACGTCCCTCCCAAATAGTCGGAGTGCCTGTGAGTTGCACCAGCATCCCCTCTTTCAAATGGGCGGTAAACAGACCTGCGCGGAAACGGTAGAGTACACAGGAAAGTTGAGCGCCTGAATCTTTGATTGTAAAGTAGATATGCCCGCTGCTCGGTTGTCGGCAGCTACCCACTTCTCCAACCACTCTGCAGGTGCCAACGGCCCCTTCCACGGTGTTTTTGAGAAAGCTGAGCAGATTACTTACGCTCCAAGCTTCTTCTCCTTCTGTCATAGCTGATCGTCTTCTTTGTTTTCAGGATAGAGAGTGCGGTTTGGATCCTTCCACGTTGCATCATATCCCTTCGCGTACGAGAATAATTCCCGATGCAGGTAAGGGTGGAACTCTTCCGTCCTTTCCGGAGAGATTTTCTTTCTCACTGCCTCGTTTAATACCCGCATTATTTTTTGCATCATGCCCAATGTCAGTTTTCTTCCGTTGCGTGCACGTTGCACTTGCTTATGCGTTAACTGCTCTGAAGTTCCCCCCGTCAGCACCATGTCGTGATTACCTAAGCCCCACCTGCGCATGATGGCATCTAATCGCTGGGTGCCATATTCTCGCTTTGTCTGCTCTTCCTCAACCATTTTTCTTCTTGCCTCTTTCGAATAATGTTGTTCCAAAATATGTCGAGTGTGTCAATAGCCGGGGATATGTCGCACTTTGAATCCACTGCATCCACGTGACTTCGTGTACCAACGTGGTCCAACTCCCCTTCCGCTGCCCGTTGTATCAAATCTGGCTCCCGCGATAATCAGGAAAACGTGACCGGGTTTTGTGTATACTGTAAGCCATTTCCCATAGCCCGGTCTGCCCCAGCGCAAGAAATCTCCGGAGGTGGGATGAGCCCCGGCACGCAGCATGCCAGCTTCGCGCAGCACAAAGGCAACGGATCCGGAACAATCATAGGCAGAGTCAAGGTGTCTGCCGTGTCCACCCCCACGGCGGTAGGGTTTGCCGACGATCTTATTGGCAGCAGCGATGGCGCGCTTGATTCGCGGTGGAGCTTGGGAAGGAGCGATGGCTCTGCCATACACAAGTTTGACAGTGTAGCCCTTACGGTATACATAATTCGGTGTGTAGCGCATCTCCTGCTGCTGGCATCCCTGCAGAAGGAGAAATCCAAAAAGTAAGAGAAAAAAACGATACACGCCGGCGTCATTCTAACAGAACGCGTTATTCGGGGCAAGGGTAAACGCTAAGAAAATGCGTTTTGCTGTGTCGTAACTTTCTTGTCTTCATTCTTTAGTCGTGCTATAGGAGAAACATGCGGTTTGTGTTAACCATGATTTTGCTGAGTGTTGTGTTGCTGGAAGCACAGGAGTGCGAGGATGGCGTCTGCAGCATGGAGAAGAGAGTGGATGTCTTATGTCCAGTGGGAGAAGAAAGGGTGCAGCCGGTGCGGCAGGCGGCCAGGCTTGATACCCTGCAGGGAAAGACGATTGCCTTGGTGGGTGGTAGCTTTATGGCGCGTGTGACACATCCGGAACTTAAGCGACTGATCCTGGCAAAATACCCACAAGCGCACGTGATAATGTTTGGTGAAATCGGAAGTGCCGGTCCCTGGCCTGCATTGGGGGTGAGGCGACGGCAAAAGGAGGAGTTCATGGCAGCGCTGCGCGAGAAGCACGTGGATGCCGTGGTGTCCGGTAATGGCGGATGTGGTCTCTGTACACCCAGGGAGATGGGCTC
>CANRKR010000123.1 GCA_947631275.1 uncultured Akkermansia sp. | reverse complement strand
TCGCGCACCATGGTCATCACCGGCGTGATGATTCTCTGCTTCCTGCTCCTCCATCTCTGGCAACTCACCCTCAACGGCGACCCTGCCAACTGCTATGAACACGTTGTGCACGGCTTCCAGAACCCGTTGTGCAGCGTAGCTTACATCATCGCCATTTGCTGCTTGTTCATGCACGTGCGGCACGGTGTGCAGTCCGTGATGCAGACCCTCGGATTAGGCACGCGCAAGGTGCGCCCGCTCTACAACATCGTAGCCGTGCTTTTCGCGCTGGTAGTCTGCGGCGCCTTTATCTCGATTCCTCTGTCGGTTCTCACCGGTATCCTTCACTAACCCCCTACCTCCTCTCCCGATATGAAAGACATCAAGTTCCCGGAAAGCGATTACATGCCCGATTCCTGTATCCCGGACGGGCCGATTGAGCAGAAGTGGACCAAATACAAGCGCGAGGCTAAGCTCATCAATCCCAACAACCGCCGCAAATATACCGTTCTCATCGTGGGCAGCGGACTCGCCGGCGGTTCCGCCGCCGCCACACTGGCGGAGCTGGGCTACAACGTCAAGTGCTTCTGCTATCAGGATTCCCCCCGTCGCGCTCACTCCATCGCGGCGCAGGGCGGTATCAACGCTGCACACAACTACCAGAACGATGGTGACTCCGTCTACCGCCTTTTCTACGATACGGTGAAGGGTGGCGATTTCCGCGCCCGAGAGGCCAATGTATACCGCCTCGCCGAGGTCTCCTGCGACATCATCAACCAGTGCGTAGCGCAGGGTGTGCCGTTCGGACGCGAGTACGGCGGTCTCCTGGACAACCGCTCTTTCGGAGGCGCCCAGTTGAAACGCACATTCTACAGCCGCGGTCAGACCGGGCAGCAGCTTCTGCTGGGCTGCTATCAGGCCATGGAGAAGGAGATCGGCAAGGGGCACATCGAGATGCATCCGCGCACGGAGATGATGGATCTCGTGGTGGTGGATGGTCATGCGAAGGGCATCGTGGTGCGCGATCTCGTGACAGGCGAAATCAAGAGCTACGCGGGCGACACTGTGTTGCTGGCTACCGGCGGCTACGGGCGCGTGTTCTTCCTCTCCACCAATGCGATGGGCTGCAACGTGGGCGCTGCCTGC
Source organism: uncultured Akkermansia sp. (assembly GCA_947631275.1). Lineage (GTDB taxonomy): Bacteria > Verrucomicrobiota > Verrucomicrobiia > Verrucomicrobiales > Akkermansiaceae > Akkermansia. Next base: position 1,763 of record CANRKR010000123.1, on the reverse strand, counting down.
GCCTGCTGGAAGAAAGGCGCCTACTTCGCCAATCCCTGCTTCACGCAAATCCACCCCACCTGCATCCCGGTGAAGGGCGACTATCAGAGCAAACTCACCCTCATGTCCGAGTCCCTGCGCAACGATGGTCGCATCTGGGTGCCGAAGAGCAAAGAAGTGGCGGAGAAAATTCGCAACGGCGAAATGAAGGCCTCCGACGTGCCTGAAAGCGAGCGCGACTACTACCTGGAGCGCAAATATCCCTCTTTCGGCAACCTCGCTCCGCGTGATATCTCCTCCCGCGCCGCCAAGGAAGCCTGCGATGACGGTCGCGGCGTGGCGACTACCGGGCGTGGCGTTTTCCTGGACTTCAAGGATTCCATTGCGCGCATGGGCAAGGAGTGGATCGATGGTCAGTATGGCAACCTCTTCGAGATGTATGAGGAGATCACCGATGTGGATCCGCACAAGGAGCCGATGATGATTTATCCCGCCTCTCACTACACCATGGGCGGTCTCTGGGTGGACTACAACCTGATGTCCTCCATCCCCGGTCTGCACGTGCTCGGCGAGGCAAACTTCTCCGACCACGGCGCAAACCGTCTCGGCGCCTCCGCCCTCATGCAGGGTCTCTCGGATGGTTACTTCGTCATCTCTTCCACCCTGCCGACCTATCTCACCACCCAGAAGCCCGGCAGCGTGACCACGGCAGCGCCGGAGTTCAAAGAGGCTGAGGAGGCCGTGAAAGCACGCATCGAAAAAATGATGAATGTGAAAGGCACCAAGTCCCCGGACGAGATTCACCGCGAGCTTGGCAAACTCATCTGGGAGGATGTGGGTATGGGGCGCACGAAAGAATCCCTCATGGACGCCATTGAGAAGCTTCCTGCCATCCGCGATGAGTTCTGGAACAACGTCAAGATCGTGGGGAGCACGGAGGGTATCAACATGGAGCTTGAGAAGGCCTGGCGCGTGGCGGCATTCCTCGATTTTGCCCCCCTGCTCTGTTACGATGCGCTGGCGCGTGAGGAATCCTGCGGCGCGCACTTCCGCCTGGAGCATCAACTCGCCGACGGCGAAGCGAAGCGCGATGACGAGCATTTCGCTTACGTCGCCTGCTGGGAGTACAAGGGCGCGGACGAATTGCCCGTGCTGCACAAGGAGCCTCTCACCTTCGACAATGTGCACCTCGCTATCCGTTCCTACAAATAATCGAGCAGAACTGAATCCCTAACACCTTACAACATTATGGCTACACTCAATCTTACGCTCAAGGTCTGGAGGCAGGAAAATGCTCAAGCTCAGGGCCGCATCGAAACCTACCAGGCAAAAAACATCCCCGACGAGGCTTCCTTTCTCGAGATGCTCGACATTGTGAACGAAGAACTCGTGCACGAGGGTAAGGAACCCATTCACTTCGACCACGACTGCCGCGAAGGCATCTGCGGCATGTGCTCGCTCACCATCAACGGCGTGCCCCACGGCGGCAAGAAGGTGACGACCTGCCAGCTGCACATGCGCCAGTTCAAGGACGGCGATACCATCTGGATCGAACCCTTCCGCGCCAAGGCTTTCCCGCTGCTGCGCGACCTCATTGTGGATCGCTCCGCGCTGGACAAGATTATCGCCGCCGGCGGCTTTGTGGATATCCGCACCGGCTCTGCGCCGAACGCCAACAACATGCCCGTGCGCAAGAAGACGGCGGACGCCGCTTTCGACGCCGCCGCGTGCATCGGTTGCGGCGCTTGCGTGGCCAGCTGCAAGAACAGCTCCGCCATGCTCTT
>CANRKR010000122.1 GCA_947631275.1 uncultured Akkermansia sp. | reverse complement strand
CTTTCCGAAACTCCTCTCATGAAAATCATGCACCTGCTGCCGGCGCTCTCCTCCGGCGGAGTAGAGCAAGTCGTACTTGAGCTCTGTCAGGGACTCACTGCGCGTGATGTAGAATGCGTTGTCGTCTCTGCCGGGGGACGCATGGTGCTCATGATTGAACAGACAGGAGCAAAGCACTACACACACCCGCTGGAAAAGAAAAATTTGCGTCTGCTCCCGGAGATCTTCGCTCTCGCGAAGTTATTACGCGAAGAGAAACCGGACATTGTCCATGTGCATTCACGCATCCCAGGATGGGTATTCTATTTTGCCAATAAACTACTGCCGCCCGGTCTGCGTCCCATCCTGATCTCTAGTTTTCACGGTGTTTATACCGTCGGCGCCTACTCGCGCATCATGACCCACGGAACGGCAGTCATTGCCGTTTCTCGCTTCATTCGCCAACACATTCTCGACCATTACAGACAGGTTCGGGAAGAGAGCATTCGCGTCATCCCCAATTCCATTAATTCCTTCGAGTATAACCACGAGTTTTGTCCTGATCCGAAGTGGATGAATCGGTGGAGGGAAGAACATCCGGAAGTTGCAAATCAGTTTGTGTTGTGTCTCCCGGCTCGCATCACGTGGTGGAAGGGGCACGAATTGCTCCCGGATATCGTCAATATTTTGCGTAAGGAAGGAATCCCTGCTCATGTGCTCATTGTGGGAGAGGTAAAGAAGGGCAAACTGAAGTACAAGGAAAGATTGGAGGGACTTTATCGCGCGACCAATATAGCGGAGCATGTCTCATGGCTTGGGCACCGAACTGATTTGCGCGAGATATTCTGCATAAGCGATGTCGTGCTTTCTCTTTCCCTTGATCCGGAAAGTTTTGGTAAAACGACCCTGGAAGCGCTGGCGCTCGGGCGACCGGTAGCGGGCTTTGACCATGGCGGCGTGGGCGAACAGTTGGAGGAATACCTGCCCGAAGGGCGCGTCGCCGTTGGCAACGCAACGGAGATGGCTGACCTGTTGGCGCGCTGGCACAAGAATCCCCCCCATCTAATCAAACCGGTGGGCAGCCCATATTTGCGGGAGGACATGATCCGCGCACACCTGGAACTCTACAAACAACTCCTCAATACCCCTTAATCCTCCTTTCTCCACTATGAAAATCCACTTCTGCGGCGCAGCCGGCACAACGACGGGCTCTCAACACTTGCTGGAGGTCAACGGCAGGAAAATTCTCCTCGACTGCGGGCTCTACCAGGGACACCGCGCCGATGAACTGCGCATTAATCGTGAATTCCCTTACTTTGACCCGGCACAGATCGACCACGTCATCCTCTCCCATGCCCACATCGACCACTCCGGCAATGTGCCGAATCTCACCAAACGCGGCTACAAAGGCAATATCTACTGCACGCACGCCACGAGAGATCTCTGTGCCATCATGCTGGTGGATGCCGCGCGCATTCAGGAGAGTGATTGCGCTTTCCTCAACAAGATGGACCGCAGGAAGGGAGGAAGTGGGAACGTGGCAGAAGTCATCTATACAGAGGAGGACGCCCGAAGAAGCCTCGATTCGTTTGTAGCCATTGGTTATGAGCGGCGAATGTTCATCGATGACGGTATTGCTCTCACTTTCTACGATGCCGGACATATTCTCGGCGCCGCTCAGGTCGTGCTGGACATTGACGACCATGAAGACGGTGTCCACAAGCGGCTGCTCTTCTCCGGAGACGTGGGACGGGGCAACAACGAGCTTCTGCGCAACCCAACGCCCGTGGATGACGTGGATATCATGCTCATGGAGAGCACGTACGGTGGACGGCGCCATGAAGCGCCGGCTCGGGATGATGAAAGCTTCTACCGTGAGGTCAAGGAGGCTCTTTCTCGCGGGGGAAAAATCTATATTCCCGCGTTTGCTGTAGAGCGCACGCAGCAGCTTCTCTTTTTGCTCAACCATGCTTTTCAGGACGGTCTGCTTGGCAAGACGCAGGTATTCGTGGATAGCCCTATGGCCATCAGCGCCACGGAGCTGTTTCGCGCACATGCAGAGTGCATGAACGGGGAGGTGTACGCCACTCTGTTTGCCAGCAGAGACCCCTTCTCCTTTGCAAACCTGCACATGTGCCGCACGGTCACAGAATCCCAAACTCTCAACAACCTCAAACATTCTGCGATCATCATCTCCGCATCCGGCATGTGCGAGGCCGGCCGTATCCTGCACCACTTGAAGCTCGGCATTTCCAACCCCAAAAACACCGTTCTCTTTGTCGGATTTTGTTCGCCTCACACCCTGGGACGACGCATCATGGACGGTGCGAAGGAAGTGCCGATTCTTGGCGAACAAGTTCCTGTGCGGGCACAGATTCGCACTCTGGATTCTTTCTCCGGTCATGCGGACCACGATGAGCTTCTCACTTACTTCCGCGCTACCGGGGGAAAGAAAAGCCGCGTGTTTCTCGTGCACGGTGAACCGGAGAGCGCCAAAGCTCTCTCCAACTCCCTGCAAAACGAAGAATGCGGGACTGTGCACATCGCCCAGAAAGGAGAGAGCATCACATGCTGAGCCTTTCTCCCATGCTCCGGGACCTTTGCGTTCTCTGCCTCTTCCTTTCCCCGCTGTCGGCACAGGCGCAAATGCCGCGCGACAGCTCACAGGCGGTCATTGGACTGACGGAGGGAATGAACGCCTCGCATGTCACTCTTTCCCTCGTTGAGAAAAACGCCTCCGGCGCGTGGCAACGCGTTCTCGGGCCCTTTCCCGGGCGTCTCGGCAGAAATGGTCTCGTGTGGGGGCATGGGCTGCATTCCAATCCACGGGGCGCTGTCACCAAACGCGAAGGCGATGGGCGCTCCCCTGCCGGCATTTTTTCCATCGGCGGACTCTGGACCACCACAAAAACCCCTGTTCAACACCATCGCCGCCTGCCGGAAGTCAGAGTGCGGCCTTCCGACCTCTGGGTAAGCGACCC
>CANRKR010000121.1 GCA_947631275.1 uncultured Akkermansia sp. | reverse complement strand
AGCAAAAACCCAAGAGAGGCTATTCGTAGTGCGGCGCAGGGTCTTGAACAGGGGGATCTCATCTGCATTTTCCCGGAAGGGCAGCTCACACGTACGGGCTGTCTGACTCCCATCCGCCGCGGACTGGAGACCATCGCCCGCCGCACTAAAGCCCCCGTAATTCCCATTTACATGGACGGTCTCTGGGGCAGCATCTTCTCCTTCTATCGCAGTCGCTTTTTCACCAAACTGCCACGACAAATCCCCTACTCATTCACTGTGGCAATCGGTGAACCCATGGATCCCCAGCAAGTCACTACTGAAGACGTGCAACGGGCCATGCGCGAGCTCTGCGTGCAGTGCATGGAAAGCGGCAACACCGGCAACCGTGAGTGGCTCATCCGTTCCCTCGAACTCATCGGGGACAAACCTCTCGTACACTGCTCCGAATTTTCTCTTACAGGCATTCAGGTGGCGGCAGCCGTCATCGCTCGAAAGCCGCCGGACAACTGCCCGGATGTCGCCAGCTCATGGCTGAATATCCTCATCGAGCTGGCGGCGGATGTGCAAAGCTTCCACCGTGCGTGCCTGAACGTCGGACAAGTACATCGCGTGAATGCCTTGAAGGAAGGACGCCACGCCCTCCTCACAACTGTGGGACATGGAGAGCCACACGAGCCGATTCTCTCCGTTCTCTGGCCCATCATCACGCGTACCCCGGTACATCTCATCAAGAATGAACGAGAGGTGATTGACCCCTGCATCTCACAAATCGTAGGGAGCTCGTTTATGCGCGGTATTCTCATGCGAGCTGTGCCGCCACGCCAGATACCCTTCTTTGATTTCTCACAGGGCGCTGATATCTCCACTCCTAACACCCGCTGGCGGCCTTGCCTCGCTACGCCTGATGGTATCGTAATCTCCATGAGCATGCGGCGCAGTGTAGTGCGCATGAGTGACGGCACTATCCAGCTCGGCGCCCGTCCTCGAACGCTCGGTCTTCTTCTTCCCGGCTTCACAGTGGCCGAACAAGAAGGCACTGCTGCACCGCGCATCAACGGTCCCGCTCTCAGCTCCCCCTTTTCCCTCCCCAAGAAGCTCTATATTGATGAAGGCGCGTTCCTTGCACGGCTCGCGTAATTCTCCGTACTTAACTTCCTGCGCAATTATCACCATGCCCGCCATCCTGAAAAAGACCGGAGCTAATGTCATTTTCTGGCTCCGCTGTTCGCGTGTCTACGCTCTGCCAATGACCCTGCTGAGCTGGTCCGTGGCTTTCATCTATTCGCTGCAACACGGAGGAGACATCCTGTCGGGCATTCTGGTCCTGCCGGGCATTGCGCTCATGCACCTGGCGACCAACTTGATTGATGATCTTCTCGATTATCCTTTACTGATGAAGAATGAGGAATTCCGTCGGCATGCCCCGGAAACAAAGTGCGATTACCTCACCAGTGGCAGCACAAACCTGCAGAAAATGTGCCTGTGCATCGTCCTCTTCATCGGTATGGCAGGTGCAATCGGCCTCTTCCTGGCATGGTACTCCGGCCCCTGGGTGTTTGCGTTCATGCTGGGAGGACTCGCCATTGCCCTGAGTTACCAGTGGTGCTCCCTGCATGGCTTGGGAGAAGCATCCGTATTCACCGCCTATGGTCCCCTCTTTTTTTGCGGCGTTTACTATGTGATGACGAGTAGCTTCTCGGCAGAGGTACTCCTGCTGGCCGTGAGTTGTGCGTCCTTTGTCGCGTCCGTTCTCTATGCTCACATGATCATGGATTTTGAGGGCGACCAAAGTCACGGAAAACTCACTCTTCCTCTCGTAGTAGGCTCTAAATCCGGTGCCCTTGTCGGACTTCTCCTCTTCTACACACTCGGCTACAGCGCTACAATCGTCATGGCGCTGCAAACGGGCAAGTTGGTCTACCTGCTTCCCCTGCTCACTCTGCCCCTGGTGATGGATTTCTACCTTTCTCTGCGCCGCTACATTGCGGATAAACTCCACCTTCCGATCATCCGCCCCTGGCATTACCCTCTTGACAACTGGAGCGAGATGAGCCGCACACCCGATGCCCCCTTCTTCTTCCGCATCTACTACGTGCGCAACATCGCCACGTTCTACGTCGCCCTCACGGCGCTGGCTTGCGGCATCTGAGAAACGCTCTCAGTGCTGCACCCCGCGGCGGACCCCCACCCTCGCTCACTTCGAGTTACCTCTTCTGGCGGCGAGTTTTATACTCCAGCATGGCAAGTTGCTTCGCAATGGATGCCTCCAGGCGCGTCTGCTCTTCGCGGGACAGCACAGAACTCTCATTACGCAGGCGAGAACGAGCCTGCTCAATGGCAGCGTTGATGGAGCCGGGATCCATTTCATCCGCATCCAATGCTGTGTCGGTAACGAGGAGAGCGGTGTCATCCTCCACCTGAAGGAACCCACCGCCGATGAAGAGATTCACACTCCCCCGGTCGACAGAAGCACAGGAAAGCTCTCCATTTTGCACAGAGGTAATCAGCGCTGTATGCCCGGGAAGGATCTCCAACTGCCCCTCTGCAGCAGGCAACAGAATGCTGTGCGCCTCAGTTTCCAACACTGTGCGCAGCGGGGTAATGATTTTAAAATTCAGGGGCATAAGCTCATCAGTTCTTCTCTACGGTATCAATGCTGCCTTTCATGTAGAAGTTGCCCTCCGGCACACTGTCCCACTTACCGTCCAGAATTTCAGCAAAGCCGCGGACAGTCTCAGCGACCGGTACGTACTGTCCCTTGATGCCGGTGAACACCTCCGCCACGCTGAAGGGCTGGGAGAGGAATCGCTGAATCTTGCGAGCGCGGCTCACCGTGAGCTTGTCTGCCTCCGAAAGCTCATCCATCCCCAAAATGGCAATCATATCCTGGAGATCTTTGTAACGCTGCAGCGTCTGCTGCACCCCACGAGCTACCCGGTAGTGCTCCTCTCCCACCAGTTCCGGCGAGAGGGCTTTGGAGGTGGAAGCAAGCGGATCCACAGCGGGATAAATTCCCTGGGCCGCAAG
>CANRKR010000120.1 GCA_947631275.1 uncultured Akkermansia sp. | reverse complement strand
AAAATCGAGAAAAATTAGGAAAGAGCTTGACAAGTTAGTTAGTTTGCACTAATATCCGCTCGAAGCCGCTTGGATAGCGGGATGAAAGATCATGCAAGCAGAGAAAACACTCAGAGAAATGGCAACGGGAGAGAGCCGTTGCGTGCAGAAGGTAGCGGGGAGAGGAGCGCTCCGGCAGCGGTTACTCGATATGGGATTAACCAAAGGAGCGCGAGTGACGGTGCGAAAGGTCGCGCCGCTTGGCGATCCAATCGAGGTAACGGTTCGGAGCTACGAATTATCGTTGCGCAAGGCCGAAGCGGCATGCATCATCATGGCGTGAACAGCTTTTTCTTATTTTGTATAAAAGTTAGCTTAAACTAATATGAAACGAAGAATTGCATTAGCAGGGAATCCGAACAGCGGAAAGACATCACTTTTTAACGAACTGACGGGGGCGAACCAATACGTGGGAAACTGGCCGGGGGTGACGGTAGAGCGTAAGACGGGGCACCTGAAAGAGCACGAAGATATTGAGTTGCTCGATTTGCCCGGCATCTACTCCCTCTCGCCGTACTCCCCGGAGGAGGTTGTGACGCGCAAGTACCTGCTGGATGAGAAACCGGATTTGGTGGTGGATGTGGTGGACGCGACCAATTTGGAACGTAACCTGTATTTGACATCGCAGCTCATGGAGACGGGGCTTCCTGTGGTGGTAGCTCTGAACATGATTGACCTTGCGGAACAGAAGGGACAAAAAATTGATGCGCAGGCTCTCAGCAGACATCTTGGTTGTCCGGTGGTGAAGGTGAGTGCGCTGCATCACATAGGGCTGGTGGATTTGATCGACCTGTTGATGGAGCCGCCGACTGCGGCGCCGACGCCTCTGCAATTCAATGAAGTGGTTGAGGAGGCAATCAGTGCGTTGCGCATAAAATACAGTTGCAGCCGCTTGGCGGCAGTGAAGATGCTTGAGAATGACCCGCGAGCGTTGGAAGGATTGGAAGTGGTGGATCTGCACTTCATCGAAGAAAAACGGCTGAAGCTTGAACAGGAGCTTGGTGACGACATTGCTTCCATCATTGCTTCCGGACGCTACGATGCCATCTGCTCCTTCATGGCAGAGGTTCGGGGCGCGGGAGTCGTTCAGGGAAATTTCTCAGAGAAACTGGATCGCGTGCTCACCCACCGCGTGTGGGGTTTGGGCATTTTTGTGCTGGTTATGTGGGCAATCTACTCCATCTCCATTGGCACCGTGGGAGCGTGGGGAACGGATTGGGCGAACGACGTTTTGTTCGGTCCGGTGGTGGGAGGTTGGTTAACCGGTTTTATCGGCACGGAACCTGCCGGGGCGGAAGCTTTGTCGATGTTTGCGGCTGTATTGGCGATGTGTCTTGCCTTCCCTGTGACATTGCGGAGATTGCATGACATAGGATTGAATGGCTCTTGGCTGTATTTGGCAATTGCGCCGTTCTTGCTGGAGTACATGTGCCCCCATCTGCCGGAAATTCTGCACAGCATAATCATGGGGGCGCTCTACGTGGCTAACGGGTTCATGCTGCTTGCCTGCCTCTGTTTCCATGGTACGGCGCATACGAATCAGTATGGCAGCGTGCCGCGGCGTGTCGGAGTCCGACCGCTGAAATTGGATGGTCGCGCCGGACGTGTGGAATATCTGCTGTGGCTCGTGGCGCTCAGTGTGATAAGCGTTGGGGTGGCATTGCTGGGGCGCGTGGGATTGGACTGCAGTGTTCAGCTCAGTTCGTTGGTGAGTGACGGCATCGTGGCAGGTGTGGGCGCGGTGCTGGGTTTCCTGCCGCAGATGGCGGTGCTTTTTCTTCTGCTCTCTTTGCTGGAAGATTGCGGGTACATGGCCCGTGTAGCATTCATGATGGATCGCATTTTTCGCAGCATTGGCCTTTCCGGCAAATCCTTCATTCCGCTGCTGGTGTCTATGGGCTGCGGCGTGCCGGGGGTAATGGCCACTCGAACGATTGAGAATGAAAAAGATCGTCGCATGACTATCATGCTCACCACCTTCGTGCCCTGCGGTGCAAAACTGCCGATCATTGCCCTCATCGGGGCGGTGGTAGGACAGAATGCGACGATTGCTACCATTGCGTACTTCGCCGGCATTGCCTCGGTGATTTTAGGCGGACTTATTCTGCGCAAAACGCATATGTTCGCCGGGGGCTATACGCCGTTCGTCATGGAATTGCCCGCCTACCATACGCCGCGCGGCACGAATATCAATCTGCGTGCGATGGAACGGTGCAAGGCATTCGTGCGGAAGGCCGGCACCATTATTTTCCTCGCCTCGGCAATCATCTGGTTTGCCAGCAATTACACATGGAATCTGAAATTTCTCAACACCGCGGAGGATGAAGCCGCTGTGGAGCAGAGCATGCTGGCAGATGTGGGGCACCAGTTTGCGCCCATCTTCTCTCCGCTCGGCTGGGGTGACTGGCGACCGGCCGTCGCGACGGTCACCGGGCTCGTGGCCAAGGAAAATGTCGTTGGAACTTTCGGGGTTCTGTATGCCGGCAGCGGAGAAAAGGCAGAAGAGGCGTCGGCTGAGGCTCAGGTGAGTGAAACTGCTGAGCCGAATGGAGAGGAGGACGAGCTACCCGTTAGTGCGACGCTCCCGAAATGCAATGCCATGAGCGCTCTCACCATGCTCCTCCTGCAGGCGGATCCTCATGTTCGGGCGGCTGTGCCGGTGGAACGTGTTGATGAGGAGGTTCCGGAAAGTGCGGGGGAGTCGGGGGATGAGGCTCAGGCATGGTACATGCGTGCTCTGTCCTGGATCTTTGGAGTAGAGGAAGATGAGGAAGCTACCGGTGTTGCGGCAGAGATTCAGGCCGCCGGAGCTTTTACCTCACTCAGTGCCCTCTCTTTCATGCTCTTCAACCTTCTTTGTGCACCGTGCTTCGCTGCTTGTGGAGCTATTCGCCGCGAAATGAACAGTGGCATCTGGACATGGTTCGCCATTGGCTATATGTGTGCGTGGGCCTACGTCGTGGCGCTGCTGGTGTA
>CANRKR010000119.1 GCA_947631275.1 uncultured Akkermansia sp. | reverse complement strand
TCGTTCAATCCCGCACTCTAGCACTCTACCCGCTTGCTGTCAAGTGAGAAATTCTCCACGTGACAGCTTTGTCACGTTGCGAAGGCTGATGCCTCAACGCCTCGAAAGAAGCAACCACCCAACAGCATAGAATTTTAGTGAGCATTTACAAGGCTTTGCGATTTTTTCCTTCCGTCGCATTTAATTTTGCAATTCACAACATGTGAATATTGCCACATCCTCATACTGAGGCGAGTTATAATCTTTTTTTATACACTTTTAACATTTTTCCCATTTGCATGCTTGATCTTGAGCATCTTGATATGCCCCAGCGCATCGTACGCATACCCGTGGCGCGTCACCTCCACCTTCTTCCCCGCATCATTGGGCCGCGTGTAGAGCATTTCTGCGAGCAGGTCGCGCTTGGCTTTGTGGTTTAAATTGGGCATCACCCTACATCTGTCATCTGTTGCATTTACCCTTTCATTTCGATATAAACCCTCACCATGTCTTCTCAAACTTGAAAACAGGTTTCGCATCCATATCAATATAAATCCGCAGCCTCCATCTTCCCATACGTGGTTTGATGATTATTGCTTTCTCTTCATTTCGATATTCAAGTACATATCCTTCTCTAAAATACAGAATCTTGCTACCATCGATTTTCTTAACCCAGCCTTTATCCTCTAGACAATGCCAAAAATGGTCACACGGGCATTCTTTTAATTTTATGTATACCACACCAAGATCTATATGATGCCGAGCGTATTCAATGCTAATATATCTAAGATTAAATGAAAATTTATCCTCTAACTGATTAAGCTTGACATCAAGTTCCTCTGAGCACGATGATAGAATACAAGCGAATAAGAAATATTTAATCACGCGCAATATAATAGAATACATAAAAATTTCTTAATTTAAGTTACGTATAAGAGAAGGTGTGTGCAGAGGAAATAGCCACTCTACACACATTGTTAATTAATTTTAATGATTTGTTTTTTCATGCTATTCCATTTACTCTATACACTGCACCGTAATGCCTCAAAAGAAAAAGTCACCGAAGCCCGATGCCGCGAAGTAAACACTCACCCGGCAGCGTAGCATTTTAGGTGGGCAGTTGCAAGGATTTGCTGAGGAAATGAATCAAAAAAAAAACAGGTTTCCTCTTTGCTGTTTCACCTGCCTCATGTATTCATAGAGCTTCCCCAATCCCTCTTCTACTTTATGGCTAATCTATAAGATTGAGTCGAGCGTGTTGTTCCACGAGCTTTTTATATCTTTTTGATTCCGGGTTGAGGGTGGCTGGCAGACGCTGGAAGTTAAGTGGGACCATTGGAGCACAGAGCGCTTCACACGCATTCCAAGCAATGATTTCCCCATTTGGGAAAGGAGATAGCGGGGAATTGCTGCCATGGAAAAATCCCTCCGTTCTTCATCGATGTTCCCCTCCTTACCGGCAAAGCTGAAATAGACCTTTCCTTTGTCCTCTGTTGCTTTCGTCCTTGCAATTCACAAATTCTCTCCGAAAAAATGTCGTTTCGAGGTCATTTCTCATTAATTATCCCGGAAACTCTCCAGCTCTTTATCCCCACGATGAAGGCGCATGTCGTATTTGAAACCTCTTTTTAATTTGACTACCACAGATACGTTTGCATCGAGCATTAAATCGTCCGGCAAATTATACCCTTGTTCGTATGCCAAAAATCCGGGCATCATGCTGTCCCAACTTCTGCTACTATATTCCACAACTATGCCATCAAGTTTGGTCAAATCAGGAACTCTTCCTTCACCCATGCTATAATCAGGCGTTGCGTTCCACCCCCCTACCGGCAGGGACACTGAATACTCATGGTGAATATCTCCGGTTCTAAATTTTTTACTGACGCTCTCGTTGGGCTTTAATAGCACGATTCGCTCTGATAAAGGTTTCCCGAATCCTTTAACTTCTCTGCCTCCACCGTTGTCTTCCCCTACGAAACCTATCATGAAATATAGCTCCATTTCCTTATCGACCGCTACAACTTTATCGGTCAAATTGGTCAGCGTTACTGTCATCTCCTGCCCCTCAACCACAACATCCAACTGTGCCCGGGTGGAATTGTCACTCCTAACGTGATGGCACCCGAAAAAATCACTTAGTCCAATACATGAGGACATGGCAAGAAAGGCAAAAGAGATGATAGAAACGTAGATTATTTTCATAATAGTTAGTAGATTTAATTGTTGCGATAGTACACTCCTCCGGACCTCGCAATGCCTCAAAAGAAGAAGTCACCGAAGCCCGATGCCTCAAAATAAACGGTCACCCGACAGCGTAGCATTTTAGGTGGGCAGTTGCAAGGATTTGCTGAGGAAATGAATCAAAAAACAGGTTTTCTCTTTGCTGTTTCACCTGCCTCATGTATTCATAGAGCTTCCCTAATCCCTCTTCTACTTTATGGCTAAGTTCTATAAGATTGAGTCGAGCGTGTTGTTCCACGAGCTTTTTATGTCTCTTTGATTCCGGGTTGAGGGTGGCTGGCAGACGCTGGAAGTTAAGTGGGACCATTGGAGCACAGAGCGCTTCACACGCATTCCAAGCAATGATTTCACCATTTGGGAAAGGAGATAGCGGGGAATTGCTGCCCTGGGAAAATCCCTCCGTTCTTCATCGATGTTCCCCTCCTTACCGGCAAAGCTGAAATAGATTCTTTCTTCCTCCTCTGTTGCCTTTATCCTTGCAATTCAATCTATGTTGTCATAGGTGTATTCGTAGGGAGCCTCTCCGAACTTCGCGCCGGTGAGTTGACTCGGCCTCGCCCCATCGATGCCTCACCCCCTTGGGGCAAAAGCTGCACTTTTGTCCAATCGCCCTGACAGCCGTCGGGCGCTTTCCGAGCGTCGATTGTAACCGAACACCTCCTGCCGGTTCATTTCCCTCTGCGGGATACTCCGTACCGCGTGCCGTGGGGCGTCCGAGCTCATCGTCGTGCAACTGCGCTTCACAACAAGTCCTCCGTCCGTGTTGCGGATGTAGCTCATCTTTGTAAGCAGGTCGCGTTTGGCTTTGTGGCTTAAGTTGAGCATCACCCTTTGTCTTTCACCCGTTGCATTTGTCCCTGCAATTCACAGTGCTGGGCAGAGACGGGGATAACGCCATTGTGGACATAATTGTAAATCGTGCGCGCAGAGAAGGGGACATCATAGC
>CANRKR010000118.1 GCA_947631275.1 uncultured Akkermansia sp. | reverse complement strand
GGCGTATGAGACGCGGCAGGAGGGCATCATGAGCGGCGAGGGAGCGGGGTACGCGGCAGGGGCCGGGACGATGAAGAGGATTAGTATGACATAATATAAATATACTTCCCAGCACAAAAGAGGCTCAAGATGAATATACGCGATTGATAGTTAATTGTCACACCATGCTAATCTACAACCGTCAAGATTATAGTGCGTCCACCAGACGGCGGATTTCAGCGGCTCGGCTGATTTGCAGTTTTTTGCATTCGGCGTCAAGTTTTTCAATCTGCTCTTTCGTGAGGTATGCCTGGACTTTGAAGGTTGCCTGCACCGGTTTTCCTTTTTGTTTATAGTCTTCATGCAGGTGGATGAAACACCCTTTGGCAGAGAGGAGCAGGGCGAGGGCGAGGTATTTCTCGCCGTTTTCGCGGTATTTCTCTGCGTCGAGGGGCATACCGGGGCGCAAGCCTGTTTCGTCTTCTTTGCCGTAGGGTGTTTCTCCCGCTTCGGCATGGCCCACGCTTGCGTAGTATAGGCCGTCTTTTTCTACGAGGAGAAAGAAATTCAGATCCTTTTCATTCATGCCAATGGAGAAGATGCGAGCCATGAGGGGGCAACCTTTGTCGTGGTGGTCCATCCAAAAGTCCACGTGTTCCATCAACGCTTTCGCTTTTTGCTCATACCACTCCATGTTAAGGGGGGCGGTGGGGGAGCCTTTGAGGTGTCTTTCAGGTGTTTTCATTGTTTGGATTCAGGTTTGACTCTGTTAGTTTACAGCGGATTCGGCGGAGTCAAGCACATTTGTTCCAAGAAAAAGCAATCCAATAGGTAGTTAACGGCGTGTCATGAAACATAAACCGTTTGTTATTTGCGGTTTAAGAATTACGAATTACGGATTGCAAATAATGCGCAGCGGAGCTGAGGGAACGGCAAAGCAAATGCGGCCGGGATGTGATGAAGCCGTGATCGGATGTCGTTACAAAGCAGCGGAGGCTCCTATGTACGACGGATGATGAGGGAATTTCGCGCGTTGCGTACGGGAGGGGTTAGATTGCCGCTCCGCCTTTCGAAGGGCGGAGGGGAATTAAAGAGTGCGATAGAAAAGGAGATGAAGATGATTATCCAGTACACAGGGTCTCTAGGATAGTTTTCAAGGTTTGGAGCGTTTTATTGCTGTTCGTGTTTGGTTGGTAGGGGTAGAAGAAGGAAGAGAATAATGGTAAGGGCGTTAGCAGCAAACCAGAAATCGCGGGTGAGGGAGATACGCCAAATAGGGTTGTATAAAATGGCGATAGCGATGGCAAGCAGAGTGCGATAGCTGACCTGTTGTGGACGCCAGAGGGTTGTGGCAAGGTAAACAGAGTAGAGGCAGACAGCGATATGTAGGAAATTGTAGTAGCCGTAGGGCATGGGGGCGAAGGCGAGCGCGAGGAGACCGCAGGCGATGATGGTGTAGGGATGGGGGAGTTTCATGAGACGGATGATGAGTTTGATTAGTTTCTTTAGGAGGATGTATGCCGGGACTGATGCAAGAAGAAAAATGACAGCTGAGATAAGGAAGTCTTTTGTTTTTTGCTTTTTCTGTTCTTTTTGCCGTTGTTTGACGTTAGCAACAGCCTCGCTCAATCGGGGGCAATTCAGTTCTGCAAGTGTTGGGATATGGTTTTTTGTTTCCCATTCCACTTTTCTCTCCAGACGAGGTGATAGCAAATCCCAGACGGAGACGAGGAAGGCGTCACCGTTTTCTTTTTTATTATCACGAGAAAGAGCCCAATCAAGAATTAAGCGGACGGCATAATTTTTGCCGTGGTCTGGTGAATGTAGTTCCTCCAGGAAGCTATAAAAACGGGGCAAATTCCACTTAAGTCGTCTTAATGATTCTTCGAAATTCAAGTATTGGGGGAGTAAGTCGTTTTCTTTTATCCATCGTTGGACATTTTTTTCTATTCGTTCCTTTTCTTCTTGTGCCCGTTTTTTTTCTTCTTGTAGTTGTTCGGCTGCTCTTATCCAAGCATTAACCCTTGGTGAGTCGTTTTGTTTTTGGTCTCGTGTAAACTTGGTGAAAAAATCAATAGGTTCATCTATTGTGTAGTCCGCTTGCAACAGCGACGAGAAAGAAAGGAAAAGAAAAAGGAGGGAGAGAAGGATTGAGGAGCGCATATTGAATTATGAATTACAAATTGGGAAGAATGCGCGTCTGGCGGCGCGGGGGGTGAGGGATCAGACATCGTCGGGAAGGTAGTTCTCCGTACTCTCCCGCACCTTGCGCTGACTCTCCCTCTCAGCCTTGTCCTTCTTGTACGCGTTGCGCAAAAGAGCCGTCACACCGCGCGCATAGTCCGACCTGTTCCAGCTCCCCGTCTCGTCCACTCCTTCCAGCCCATTCTTCTTCAGCCGCCGGAATGCCATCCACGGCTCAACGCCCGCCATCGTACTCACCACCACGCCCAGCGACTTCTCCCGCGCCGCCTCATCCTTCCGTATCTCCGGACTCATAAACCGCGCCAAAAGCGGCTGCTTGAATAACCTCCGCTCCGCTTCCTTATCTCCCTCCTCCGCCCGAAAAACATCAAACAGCGCGTCCATCTGCTGCACCGTCCGTGCATCAAACGCCGGCGGGTCATCATTGTACGCCACCTGCGCATCAAACCCCGCCGCATCCATCTCTCCCACATTGTTCGGCAACGTCAGTGCCTCTGTCTCTAATTCAATCATCGCTTTTTTCGTTGAATATAAAACCTGATATTATCGTTCCCCTCCGTATCTGCTTTCTTCGCCCGCGCATTCTTCATCTGCAAACAAGCTCCAGGCGACAATATAACGTGCGCCAATTCTTTGTCGCTTTTGTAAGTAAATTTTAAAGGGAATGAAAACTTTTTATTACCTCGCTGGACATGAACATAAATCTCATCTCCTGACTGATAAAGTAATTCTTTTTTTATCGCTTGTAGTTGTTTTTCACTCACCATCGCTATGGCTTCGTTACCTAAATCTCCGTCAGTAATCCACCTCCCCACCCCATACTTTGTCATTAAATCCATGTTTTTTCTTTCCTCCATCCATGCTAGGGCTTTCCATTCGATTGAATCTATGATGTTGTCTTGGCGGGACAACAGGTTGTACACTTGTTTAACGGAGACGGCGAGGTAGAATGTGGACATTGAGTCCACGATGCCCGCTACGTTCACCCCTATCACTTCGCCTGTGTGTGTATTCACAAGCGGGCCACCGCTGTTTCCTTTTGATATCTTCGCATCGTGAGTTATTCTTTGGTCGGT
>CANRKR010000117.1 GCA_947631275.1 uncultured Akkermansia sp. | reverse complement strand
AATACTTGCTTTCCCCTAGGTGTCGTAGTGTCCAGGGTTGCTCCTGCCTTTATCAATTTCTTACATACTTCCTCGGTAGAGCTGCGAATTGACCATATCAATGAAGTGTCACCGTCATTGTCTCGTGCGTCAATTTCCGCTCTATTTTGTATTAAGAGGTCACAGATAGAAGACGCGTTTTCACTATTGCAAGTAGCAAGCATAAGTGCGGTGCTACCATCTTTGTTTCTCGCATTTATATCTGCTCTGGCTTCAATCAAAACCTTACATACCTCGGGGGAAGAATAACGGGCAACCCACATCAGAGGTGTCCAGCCATCGTTGTTTTTTTCATTAATTCCGGCACCTGCCTTCAACAGGAGATCGCAGATGGCCTCTCCGTCTTCCTTGTTACAAGTAGCAAGCATAAGTGCGGTGTTACCATCCTTGTTTCTCGCATTTATATCTGCTCCTGCTTCAACGAGCTTTTTGCAGTCTTCTGCAGTAGCATACCGTGCGAGATTCATGAGGGGCGTCCATCCATTCCCATTTGCAACATTCAAACGATTTGGGGTAATTTCAGAGGTGTATAGAAATGCGATTAATTTCTTATCAACTGGGTTCACCGCCATAATATTCTCCCTGCATGTTTCCACATCCGCGATCTTCGCGCCGGAAGCGGAGAAAGCTTCAAGGCAACGAACAGGAAGACGTTTGAGCGTCTTTACTCGGCTCTCTTGTTGAGGAGCCTTTTGCCCGGTAAGAGCAGAAGCAACGACCTCTTGCAAGCCATTGTTTAGCGCATCCAGATCATCATTTAATTTGGCTAAGCCTTGCGCTTGCAACTCCTGCTGATCGGTATTGGCTCTTCGGTAAAGTTCAATGATTTTATCGATGTAAGGATAATCATTCAGACCTTCCACTCCATCCTTGTACATCATGAAATGGTACATCAAATCCTTACTGATCTCACTGATGGGATTCTGTTTGTACTCCTTCGTCTGCCCGACCCGATAATCAACGGTAGAGACAAGTTCTCCTGTAGCGAGTTCATCAATAATCCCGTATTTTTGGAGCATTTTAATTGCCTCCGCAGGGGAAAGAGATTTGACAGGCTCATCTGTATCCCGAGATACCTCCTTCGTTCGAGAAGCAAGAGCTGAAACGATTGATGCGTTGCCTTTTTCCTCTGTTGCGGTCTCTCCCACCTGACGGACTCCTGATCGTTCCTTAGCCTCCTCCAGCTTGGCCTGCATTCCCTCAATCTGCTGCTCCATAGCAGCGACATCCTCCTTGCCTTCCTCTGGTTGGTCTTTTTCGTGGAAATAATACCACGCCCCACCCCCGCAGGCTGCCAGAAATAGGAATGTTCTAAATTTCATGGTTCTAGTTAGTTCGAGGAAACTTTCAGAAGTTCCCTACGCCCCCCCCCAAAAAAAACCATCGAACAGAAGATTTATCGATTATTATCGTCCGACTTGAGAAGGTTAGAAAACTCTTGTAAATCGCAAATCCACCTGCCTTGAGCAAGATGAAGCAATGATTCCCTGTCTTTCGGTTTTCTATCTATCTTATAGACGGCTCCATGTCGATAATCTAAAAGCAACTCCGCTTTTTCCTCCTTGCTAAAATCCAGAAACTTCGTTATATCATTTCCATTGAACCGCCACATATAAGTGTTCCCTTCAATGACGCAGTAGCATAACCAATAGCCCGTTTTCTTGATAGCGCAGTATTTTTTCTTACCTATATTCATTCTGCAAAAATGGGGAAACATGTAGTGTTGGACAAAAGCTGTTGAAAGATTTTTTCCCCTATTTTTCGAAGGTCTCTCTGAACAAATTATCGTGTCGAGTTCATCATCATCTAAGCCGTCTGAATTATTTCCGCTACACTTTACATGTAATTTATTCATATTCAACTCTATTCTACCAATAAGGAGAGCCCAGGCTTCCACATAATTGTTGTTGTACACGGGGATACCTTGGAAAATCACGCCATAACTCATCAGGAGATTACGCAATTCTTTCATTTTCCTTTCGTCTTGTTCATCGCCTACTTGATAAAAGACATACGCATAGGCCCTTGGATCAGATTGATTATATTCTCCTTTGTCGCACAACTTTTGGTAGCGCAATTCCAAAGCACGCCAAATCACCAATTCTTCTGGTCGCAGGTCTATCCCGCAAATGTGTATTTCAGAACTTGTGAACAAATCGAGCCATGTTTTTCCTTCTCCCGACTCCTTCAAAGCATTTGCCGCATAAGCATAGCTATCGGGGGACATCACTAGCGGACTTTCTCCCGAAACCCTGCCATGGATATGAATCACATCCTCCTTCTTCTTGTTCTCAGGAAGTTCGGTTAATTTCTCGTAATCTCTTGATTGAGCATTGTCCCACCCCTCCCATACGTCTTCACTTTTTTTAATATCTCCTTTTTTTACCTTAAAACCTGAACAAAAGGCGCGCTCAAGCGCATGGTCATAGTTAGTTGTCAAATAATGATCGAAATTCATCTTCGTCAACATCCTATGAATAGCCGTGGGCAACAGTTCACTCACGCCGACCAACCAATCCTGGAAAGAGTTATCCAAAGCTTTCTCTTTTCCGGGCTTTTCCAACATTTTTCTAACATTGCAAATCTCCTGTATACGTTGTGGAAAACTTTTTGCAACATTATCCATGGGGACATAATCGGGGCAACCTTTCTCCAGATCACGCATCAGCCTATCCCATGCTACTCTTCCATTCTGCCGCTCCACCAGATTTGGGCTATTCCCGACAAGGAGCAGACGTTCGATACTCTTCTGAGCAGGTTGGTTCTCCTTTTCACATGTTGCTTTGCTGCAATTGCTACATGGAGCTTGTTTTGGATTATTATTTTTCTTAGCCATTTTCGTATTTGAGTGTTGATTGAGTGAAAGTTATTTTTTTCCGCCGCGCGGTTTAAACTCAGATTTGCCTTGAACTGCCTCAGTTGCTTGCACGATGCCACTATGCGTACCAGAAGCAATAATTCCACACACCTTACAGGCTTCATCAAAAGAACATGATTTTTTTAACATATCGCCAAGCCATGAATCCAATGTGGGTAGTTTTGTAACTCGGGCAAAATTACTCGGTCGAGAAATGCGCGTAAAAATCAGGTGATGCATCTTTTCAATGGGCACTACCCGTTCGGAATAGCCATCCGGCATATTAGATGACCAATAACGAATACATGCTTTTCCCTCCTTTTGTTCTGTCCCGAGAAACACCACCATGTGACCGCGCTCTTTGGCTCCTATTTCTTCCGTCCAAA
>CANRKR010000116.1 GCA_947631275.1 uncultured Akkermansia sp. | reverse complement strand
GCCCCAAGGTGGCGTGTACCCGTACCAATTTCCTCCCAAACAGCGGGTCGCATACATCCTTCTGGCTGTATTTTTGGGATGGCTCGGTATCCACAACTTTTATGCCGGCTATAATGGTCGCGGGCTGGCGCAGCTCCTCATTTCCGTATTAACTTTCTTTACTTTCTCGTTTGTTTCTTGGATATGGGCGATCATTGAGGCATGCACAATTATGTACGATGCGACAAATCGCCCGATGGTATAGGTCGCCGTATCAATCTTCTCACAAAAAATTTTTATTGCACAAAAACGTAAATCAATATAACAACCTAATCATGAGCTATTATTATAACAAAGGCGGGAAAAACAATGGTCCCGTGAGCATGGAGGAGCTGAAAGCTCTGGCGGAAAAGGGCGAGATTGGTCCCAAAACTCCGGTGATTGAAAGTGGAAAAAAGGTATGGATGAAGTGGGAAGTTCTTTCCCAAGCCACGGAAAGAGCAACGGATTCCGCTGCACATGAAAATCCTCATCCGAAAATGACGAGGTCAGGTGGGTTGCGCCCTACCTCCTCCAGACAATTCCGTGTTCAGCGTGGAGAGGAACTTCCGAGCGGGATCATGGGATTCTTTGATAAAGTGACAGGATTTTATGACAAGATAGATGCCTTTCTGACGAAAATCTGCGATCTCCCGGAGGGGATAGCAGATACTTCCGTGGCATGCGAAAAGCGTATGCGCTTTCTGAGCGCCCCGGTGGGAGTGAGCACCTTGTTGTGCGTTATTTTCTTCTGTCTGGCAAGCGAGGTATATGATATGAGCGGCAAATTGACAGCTTGCATTCTGGGAGCCGGGTGCGTTCTCCAATACCTGTGCTATCAACTGTACAATGCGATGATACCCTTGCTTCTTGGGAAAAAGATCAGGCTTTCATCCATGAGAATGCCAAAGGTGGTGGCCATACTATGTGCTGCTCTCATTCTGCTGTCGATCTGGGGAGCCACACAGGTGCCGGAGTTGAGGGTGAAAGATCTATTTCAGGTCCTCATTGGCATCATCTTTCTGGCCGGAGTGGGGTATGTGTGCTTGAACTCGCAGAGGCTGTTTGTTGTGGTCACTCCCGGGGATGTAGTACCCGGACGGGAAATGATAAACCTTCTGCGGTTTATTTTGCGTGCAACATTTACGGCTCTCCATATCCTGACCCCGGTGCTGATGCTTCTGACCGCCGGGACGATCCTGACAAGCGGGAACGATCAAATGGGGTTTTTATCAATTGATGAGATTGAACGGGCCGGTCTTTCCGTTATCGGGACTGTTCTGCCGATAATCACGTTTTTTGGGTTCTGCCTTCTCTCGCTGATACCGGACTTTATGGAGGCACTCTTTGCAGCCAGCGATCACAACAATAATTTAGACAAGTAAAATGAACCCGGACGAAAATCCACCAACTCCCGACTTACCACCCCTCCCTAGTGAATTCGAGGAAGCAGAGACCGGCTCCGCGGGAGAACAGGAAGTAGTCATTCCTCCTCTTCCTGCTGACTTTGCCGAGGAGAAAGCGCTCGCTATACCGCCTTCCCCAATATCGAAACGGTCTGCTCGCAAGGGTGGAGGAGGGATGATTTTTCTGAGCATTTTCCTGGCAGGGTGGGCATTCTACAATGCGGGGCATGCGTGGGGACATTACAAGAACGCAACGGAATACGCCCGGGAAGCAGATCTGAACGCGGAGAACGGACGCAAGGCAAAAGAATACGCGACGGAAGATCAGGAGCACCACGACCGCGTCGCTGCTCTCGTTGGGTTGGCGCATTCTTTGAAAGCAGAGATAGAGAGCAAGGAGGCGGCGGTACGACAGGCAAAGGAATGGACTCAAAGTGAGTTGGAGAGGACTGAGCGCAACATCAAAGAGCTTGAGGACAAAATCAAGGATGCTGATGCTCGGTTAGCTGAACTCCGGGAAAAACTGAAGAAATCGCAAACAAAGACATGAATTACAAAATCGTTGCAATGATTACCGCGGTGGCTGGAATAGTGACCTGGGTGAGTAATGGGAACTGTGAAAAAAAGGAGAAGGAATACCAGCAACGTCTTTCGCTCTCCAGGCAGACCTTGGAGGGGGCTCGACGGGACCAGCAAACGGCAGAAAAACGACTCCGTGATCTTATTCAGTCTGAGGGTGATCTGATCGATGAGGATATCAGTCGCTTAAAGGGTGAGCTGGAGAAGCGCAGCGCTGAATTGGACGCCGCGAACAAGACAGATGTCGAGTCCGGTGATCGCGTTAACCGAAAGGTTGACGCGCTGCTCAGCACGCTCAAGGAGCGAGAGGCGGAGATTCAAAAACTGGAGCAAGAGTTGGGAGCCAAAAATCGATGGACTCCCCAGGATATTGCGCAGCTGGACGACTTTATCGGCGGGCTCTCGATGGTGAGCAATCTCTCTTCTTCTCAATTTAAACGCAACCAGATGCTCCTCATGGGGCTGTTGGAAGAGATAAAGGGCGGAGCTTCCATTGATACGACAACAGAGGAATCAGAAGGACAAACGGCTCTGCACATCGCATGCGCCATGGGGCGCCTTGAGGAAGTGACATGGCTCCTGAATCACGGCGCCGACGTCAATATTTTATCAGATAGTGGAGCTACCCCGTTGGATTGCCTACCACGCGGGAGCTACAATGAAAGACCTATACGCGCTATCATGAATGCGCGTGGGGCAACACTCAGTCGTTCTTCGTCCTCATCTGCTTTCGCAGCAGAGGATCGCTCTGATTTGCAGCCCTTGATTGACCGCATGGCAGCCTTGCGTTGCCGGGAGGCGACCTCCGCTCTTTACCAGAAACGACTGCTCACTTTACTGCCGTTGATACGGAATGGAGCGGATGTTGACATTACCCTGCCGGAGACAAAGGGCAACACAGCTCTGCACTACGCCTGCGGAATCGGCAGTTTGAGCATCACTCGCTGGCTTGTGGAGCATGGGGCGAATGTGAATGCAGTGACGAATAAGGGAGTGACTCCGCTGGATTGTGTGGGCTCCGATAATGCTCAGCAGATCCGAGCGTTGCTGCTTTCCCGTGGAGCTGTCAGAACAAGGTGATGATGAAACGAGGTCTTTCGATGCTACTCTTGTTTTTGCTGCCCAGCATGGTTGTGGGCGCAACGGAGTTGGTCATACTGGACATTGGGCATTCCATGCAAAGCCGGGGCGCTACATCACCGGACGGAAAGCTGAGTGAGTGCGCGTTCTGGTACAAAAACGCGGGAGAAGTGAAGCGTGAGATCGAGGCTGCCGGCTACCGCTGCATCATCTGCAACCGTAGCAGTGCGCCTA
>CANRKR010000115.1 GCA_947631275.1 uncultured Akkermansia sp. | reverse complement strand
GGTGTATGATGAGGATGCGGCGCATGATGCGGCGTGGGCGAAGTTGTATGATGTGGAGGTGAATATTCTGGAGGGGACGTGCGGGGCGATTGATGTGGCGTTTTATTTTCGGCATAATCCGATGAGCATTGCGGAGGCGGAGGCGAGGGGGCTGATGCCGAAGACGCAGGCTGGGGGGCAGACGGCGGCGAGCCGGATGGGGATTATGATTGCGACGCGGGCGAGCGGGTATGTGTTTGATTCGCTGGTGAATGGGGGGGTGAGCGCGGAGGATGCGTATATGGCGTGTGTGATAACGGGGAGCGCGGAGGGGCAGGAGCTGGCGCTGAGGGCGAGGAGTGGGACGAAGGGGAAGAAGCGGAGCTGGGAGTATGTGACCGCACTTGTGCGCGGGGCGGAGCAGATGGCGCCGGAGGGGGGCGGGAGTTTGACGGATTTGTTTGGGTTTGATGAGGGGTTTGCGGCGCGGGCGGAGAAGATGGCGAATTATGTGGAGGCGGTGAGGCGGCAGTTGCGGAGGCGGATTGATGTGCTGAGCGGGGCGGGGAGTTTGCAGAGGAAGGGGGAGATGACGAAAGAGATGGGTGTGAAGATTGACCGGCCGGAGGATGCTGTGAGGATTATTGAGAGGCTGGCGCGGCTGGATGCGGCGTATGAGGCGATGGAGCCTGGGCTGGGGGTTGCGGAGGCGGCGGAGGCGTGGGATGGGAGGAGCGAGGTGCAGATTGATTGGCGGCGTGGGGAGGTGGCAGAAACGGCAGCGGAGCAGGCGGAGAGTGAGTTTAGCGCGGCTGTGAGTGGGTCGCCGTTAGCGATGAGCGCGCAGATGCTGCGCGACGAGAAGCCGGGGGCGGATGCTGATGGGGAGCTGAGGATTCACGGGCTGGAAGGGCTGGAAGGAGATGCGGCGAAGGCGCGGGCGATGGAGCAGGCGCGCGAGAATTTGGGGGCGCTGGAGGGGATTGTGCGCGCGGCGGCGGAGGCGGCAGGCGGGCGGGTGATGATGCGCCCGGCGAATAGGGAGGATGGGCAAGCGACGAAGGCGCCGAGTGTGGCTTTTGAGAAGGCGGAGCGGGATTACGGGGGCGATATTTCTCGGGTGTTGGATTTGATAGGCGGGACGTGTGTGCTGCCGAATGGGGGGAGTTATGCGGCGGCGGTGGATGCGATACGGGCGGCGCTGCCGGAGGGATGCAGTGTGGCGAAGGTGAAGAAGCTGGGATTTAATCAGGCGGTGCCGTGCTATCAGGATGTGAAGGTGTCGGTGCGCTTCGCGAATGGGGGCGTGGGGGAGGTGATTATTGTTTCCGAGCTGATGAATGATGCGAAGTTTAACCGCGGCGGGCACGCGGTGTATAAGCTGAGCAGGCAGCTGGAGCCGTATCGATTTGAGCACCCGCTTATCGATGACTGCGCAAGGAAGCTGGAAAAACTTTCCTCTCTGATTTACGCGGGGACGGCTGATGCGGCGGTGTTTGCGCGCGCGAAGGCTTTGGCTTCGTCTGCGGTGCAGCACCTGCCTTTGGATGAAAAGAATGCGTCAACCTCTTCAGGCGTCATAATGTCAGTGAAGTCGTCGGTTTCGCTGTTAAACTTGGCGTGTCCGCTTTCAGTGAATTCAACCGCGGTTCCTAACTCTTCTGAAATAAAGAACGGCATATCCAGTGATACGGTTGCAGATTCTGAGGGGAATGTCAAGGAAAATTTGCAAGGGGAGGTGTCGTTTAGTGTGACGGAGGCGAGGGAGCGGGGAATGATGAGGGATGGGGTGATGGAGTTGGGGAATGGGGTGCTGGTGGATGGGAGGACTGATTACGGTGTGAGGGGGGCGCAGCAGGCGAGTCCGCATTTGTTCCGCGAGCCGGATTTGGAGAAGGTGGGCAGTGGGGAGGGTACGCAGTCGCAGGGGTGGGGGCTTTATTGGTCTACGCGGTGGACGGCGAATGCTTTTTATCACCGACAGTTTTCTACGGCAGGGGAGCCGATTGCGCCGGGGAGTAAGGAGGAGCGGCTGATGCGGTTGCTTGGGGAGGCGCTTAATGTGGAGGAGGTGGATGAGAGGGTGTTGTATGATTTGGGGGGTGCGATGGAGAGTTTTGGGCCGTCGGCGATGAGGGATGAGCTTTATAGCGCGCTGGAGAGTAAGGGGGCGAGTGAGGAGGATTTGGAGTTTTTCTTTGAGGCGTTTGAGAATATGACGATTCAAAGGAGTGAGACGGATGAGGGGGGCTTGTGGGTTGATGTTGAGTCGCGTGTGGGCGGGGAGGATATGTTTGTGCGTATTAATCCGGATGGGAAGTTTGCGGTGAATTATCTGGCGGATTTGGATGTGGATGATGGGAATGTGTTGCATTATGATGAGGATGCGGGGCGGCTTTTTGAGGAGCACCCGGGGTTGCTTGAGGCGTACCGGAAGGAGGGTGGCGAGTACACGGGGAAGGAGAAGGGGCGAGATGTTTACTGGGGGTTGGCGAGGGCGCTGGGGAGTGATAAGGCGGCGTCTCAATGGCTGGATGCGCACGGGATAAGGGGGAATAAGTATGAGGATGGGATGTCGCGCGGGAAGAAGGATGGGGAGAAGATGTATAATTATGTGATTTTCAATGAGGATTATATTAAGATTACGCATGTGAATAACCGGCATGCGTGGAGTGAGTATAGTGAGGATAATCCGGATTGGGAGAGGGTGGAGGATGTGGATTTTTCGTCGAGTGTGGCGATGTGGAAGGGGACGCTGGGTGCGCTGAGGGGGAGTTTTCCGGGGAAGGATAGCAGGGGGTATTATGAGGATTTGACGGTGTGTCCGACGCCAGCGGTGATGAGGATGGTGGGGGTGAGGCCGTGGGATTTGGTGATAACGCCTGCGGTGATAGAGAAGGTGACGGTAGGGAAGCATGCGGTGCCGTATGAGGCGTTGGAGCAGTTGCCGGAGGCGTTGGCGGATCCGATTTGTATAGCGGTGAGTGATACGGCGAATAGTATCGAGGTGATAACGGAGTTGAAGGAGGGGGATGATAATATTCTTGTGGCGGTGCGGCTGGATAGTAGTTTGACGGTGGAGCCGCAAATCAAGGTGAACCGGATTGTGAGTCTGTACGGGAAGGAGAAGATAGCGAAGTTGCTGACTCACCCGATGCTGTATTGGGATGAAACAAAAGCACCCTCATGGATCAGTACTCGAGGGCTCCAATTGCCCACCATTACCGATCTTGAGAGTGCTTCTGATGGTAGGGTACTGACGCGGCAGGATTTAGTCAAGTATAAAGTGGCGAGCGGGCAGAGTTTTTCTGTGCGTGGGGAGGGTTTGCTGGACAGGGTGAATTTGCGGGAGATGGCGGAGGAGGAGAAGATGAGCCGGCTGATGAC
>CANRKR010000114.1 GCA_947631275.1 uncultured Akkermansia sp. | reverse complement strand
TTTTTGAGGCATCAAGCTTTCAGAAAATTCTCTGCCCTCCTTTTTAACCTCCCTTCGGTGACTTTATTTTTGAGGCAATGCGGTCCGATTGCGATGCTCCCATGCACACAAAATGGGACTTGCGGAACGACAAATCGGATGATATGATGATCACGGCATGGTAGTTCCCAAACATTTAGTTGCTGTCGTCGATTTTGGTTCGCAATATACTCAGTTGATTGTCAGACGAGTGCGTGAGCTCGGATACATGGCAAAGCTCTACACGCCCGAGGAGATTGATGAGATAATCGAACCCGGAGCTGTGATTCTATCCGGCGGACCGCGAAGCACCTCGGAGCCGGATGCCCCGGATATTGATTTTGAACGCCTTTGCAGTTTCGACGTCCCGGTGCTGGGGGTGTGCTATGGGATGCAGCTGCTGAACATCAAGACCGGCGGCACCGTGCGCCCCAGCAATCGGCGCGAATATGGTCCTGCCGCACTCATCCCGGAGGAGACAACGGGGCTGTATGCCGGAGTTTCCGCATCCTCGCAGGTGTGGATGAGCCACTCGGATACAGTGGATCATTTGGCCGAAGGATGCCGAGTGATTGCCCGCAACAGCGAGGGAGTGCCTGTTTCCCTGCAGTGGGGAACGAATATGTTTGGCATTCAGTTTCACCCGGAAGTGACTCATTCTCATGAGGGACGCACTATCCTGCGTAATTTCTTTTCCTTTGCCAGGGAACTGGCGCCGTTCGACATCGGTGACTTCAAGCGTGAACTCATCGAAGAAATTCGCTCGAAAGTCGGCGAGCGACAAGTCGTCTGCGGCGTTTCCGGCGGGGTGGACAGCACCGTGCTGGCCGTCCTGCTCCATGAGGCGGGGGTGAATGTCCGCTGCATTTTTGTGGACAACGGTCTGCTGCGCAAAAACGAGGCAAAAGAGGTGGAGAAAAACTTCCTGCGCATGGGGGTGAACATTGAAACAGTCGATGCATCTGAGCGTTTTCTCGCTGCTCTGGCGGGCGAGACTTCCCCGGAGAAGAAGCGCCGCATCATCGGTTCGCTTTTCATCGACGTGTTCTGGGACGCCGTAGGGGATGCTGAGATGCTTGCTCAGGGCACCCTCTATCCGGATGTCATCGAGAGCGCTTCCAATGCCAAAAGCAAGGCTTCTGTCATCAAAACGCACCACAACCGTGTGGAACGCGTGTTAGAGCTCCAGGCTCAGGGGAAAGTGATAGAACCGCTCGCCTTCCTCTTCAAAGATGAAGTGCGGGCGTTGGGCGCTTCCATGGGTATCCCGCACGACATCCTCTGGCGCCATCCCTTCCCCGGTCCAGGTCTTGCCGTGCGCTGCCCGGGAGAGGTAACCAGGGAGAAGCTTGAGATCATCCGCGAGAGCGATGCCATCTTCATCTCCACCCTTCGTAAGTGGGGCTGGTATGATCAATGCTGGCAGGCGTATGCCGGACTCATCCCTGTCAAAACCGTCGGCGTGAAGGGTGATGAACGCTCCTACGAGTTTGCCACCAATCTCCGCGCCATTGTGTCGGAGGACGCCATGACTGCCGATTGGGTGCAGTTACCCTATGACCTGTTGCGAGAGGTTTCAAATCGCATTCTCAACGAGGTGAAGGGTACGAACCGTGTGCTTTACGATGTGAGCACCAAGCCCCCGGCATCCATTGAATGGGAGTAGAAATCAGGCTTCCTGTCTCCGGATAAGCTCTTCTGATCGCGCAACGAGGGCCCCCTTTTCATTGGGCAGCTTTTCTTCCTGCACCTCGTTGAGAAGACGTTGCAAGACCGCGCCAAGCGCGGGTCCGGCAGGAACGCCTAGGTTCATAAGCTCTTGTCCATCAATAGCGAGGTTCTGAAGAACATAGGCCGGGGGCGTGGCAAGGGTCTCCTCCAGGAGCTGCTCGCTTGCACGAACGGCTTCAACCCCCTCGAGGATGCTTGCCGCGCAAAGCAGCGCACGCACCATGCTCTCACCGATGCGGCCGATAAGTTTGCGCATCTCGCCGCGTGTGATCGGCAACGGCTTAGGAAGTTCTTCCAGCAAGGTGGTGACATAACGCATCGTCCTGTTATCGCTTTTCAAACGGACAAGGGTGTTTTTCACCTGTTGCGGCGTGAGGCCATGCAATAAAAAGGCGAGGCGCATAGGGAAGCTCTCTTCGGGCGCAGCGCCAATACGAAACACCTTGATTTTCCACGCTTTACTGTCGAACGTTGCCCGTGTTTCAGGGAGAAAGCTCTCAACGACTTCCGGAAAGGCGGCAAGGATGCCCGCCGCACCTCTCGCCACGAGAATACCCTGCAATTCCTTGAAGACACGCTCAACGCTGATGTTGTCCAATAAATTTCGATTTCGACGGATTGAATTCGATGTTTTTTCCTCAATATCAAATTGAAAGCGTGCGGCAAAACGCAATGCGCGCAGGATACGCAGCCCGTCTTCATGGAATCGAACGTCAGGCTCCCCAACGCAACGAATCGTGTGACCTTCCAAATCTTTTTCTCCGCCGAAAATATCCACGAGTCCACTCCTCGGATTATATGCCATAGCGTTGACTGTGAAATCCCTCCGCGACAGATCTTCCTCCAGCTTGGCGACGAATGACACCCGATCTGGGTGGCGATTATCGGAATATGAGCCATCAATTCGAAATGTAGTCACTTCAACATTATGACCTTTCGAACGCACAGTAATTGTTCCGTGCTTGAGTCCGGTCGGAATGATGCGACGTCGCTCAAAGACCGCCAGCATCTGTTCCGGCGTAGCATCGGAGCACACATCCCAGTCCGACGGCTCTATTCCCATGAGTGAATCACGCACACATCCCCCCACCACGTACGCCTGGTAGCCGGAATGCTCCAGCCGGTGGAGCACGCTAAGCACATACGCCGGCGGGTTGATGGGCATGGATTCGACGAAGAGAAAAACGCGGGAGAGACAAGAGAATCCCTCCCGCGCGTGAACAACTTAAAGAAAGACCTTCCGGGTCATGCCTGCGGAGCGCTTTCAGAAGGCAGGGAATAATCAATAGCCGCGAGCGCCTGATAGAGACGCCAGCGACGGGCGATGTCACCTTCTTCCAGAGCAATGAGCTGACCGAAGTGCTCCTTGTTATTCTTGGCCAGCAGACGGAAACGGTTTTCACCGAGCAGGGCCTCTTTGACGTCCTTCTTGGGCGCTTTACTCTTGATGGTAAGCGGATTTTTGCCTTCCTTGATGCGATCCGGATTGAAGTTGTACAGCAAGAGACGTCCGCAGTCCACAGCATCCTTCTGACGGTCGAGTCCCTGGGCCATGTTGATGCCGTGGTTGATGCAATGGCTGTAGGCGATGATGAGAGCGGGGCCGTCGTACTCCTCAGC
>CANRKR010000113.1 GCA_947631275.1 uncultured Akkermansia sp. | reverse complement strand
TAGCATTTTCAGCAGGATTTGCAAGTCTTTTGAAAAAAAGGGGGGGGATTAGCAGGGGTGAGGGAGGGGTTAAGAGGGGTGAAATGAGGGGGTTATGGTGGGATGGGCTAGGTTAACAATTTGGGAGGAGAAATAGGGGGAAAAAGGGAAATTTGCAGGATAGATTAACAAATTAAAAGGGGGGGAGGAGGTGGAAGTGGCGGGTGTGGTACCAGTTGGCTTCGGCGGCCCAATCGTGGCCGTTCCAGCGCGGGGTTCCGTGGTTGTGTGCGGGATCGAAGCCGACGAGGAGGAGGGGGATGCGGGGGTAGAGTTCGCGACAGATGTTGGCGGCGATGAAGCCGGTGGTTGGTGATTTTTTTGTGAGGGCGCGGTATTGTTTGAACCAGGAGCAGAGAGGGAGGATGGTGGGGTCATGGATGGGGAGGATTTGTGCGAAGCCGTCGAGGGTGGGGGCGCTGAACCAGTGGAGGTAGGGGCCGGTTTTTGTGTTGTGTCGGATAATAAGGGCGTGGTGGGTTCCGGGGAGGGGGAGGGTTTCGGGGGCGTGGATGGCGTGGTTGAGGTGGAGGAGGAAGTCTCCGGCGGTGATGTTGAGCTGGTCGAGGGGGAAGTGGCGGCGGATGTTGGAGAGGATGAGGATGCGGGTGGCGCCGGGAGGGAGGGAGAGGAAGGGGCGGAGTGGGTGGTCGAGGGAGGGTTGGGCGGTAGGGCGCGAGCGCGGAGGAGCGGGCGGGAGGATGATGTGAGCGTCCATGGGAATTGCGAGTTAAGAATTGGGGAGTTAGCGCGCCGGGGGCGCGGGGAGGGGATCGAGAGAGAAAGACCATTGCCCTTGAGGAAACTCTTTTTTGAAATCCTCAAGGCGCTCTGCTGCGTATTTGAGAGCCTCTTGTTTGTCAGCAGGAGCCATGAAGCCAAAGACGTTTCTCTCCCCATCTTTGATTTTCACGTAAGAGCAAGGGCGTTCCATAGCTGTATCGAGGCCGTAACCCAGCAGGCTGCCGTAGGCGCCCTGCTCCAGTTTTTCTCGCACAACGGCGTCAACATCTGCGCCCGGCGGCAGATTCAATTCTTTAACGACGGCTGTTTCGTTGTAGATACACTCGATTCCTCCGGCTTTGACAAATCGAACGCCGGGAGGCAAATCTTTGGCAAAGGAGGAAGTGAATTCGGGGACCGTTTCGAGGAATGCGGGTTTACGTCCATCAAATACCGCATTCAACTGCGCCGCCGTAATCTGAGCTACGCGTTCTGTTTCTGCTCGTGTCGCCTCTGGAACTTGCGAAGATAGGAGGCCATAAGCTTGTCGCACATGAACTCTTCGTCGTAATCCTCGTTCATCCTGGCTTCCTCCTCCGGGGTGATCCAGCGAATGAATTTCGCGTTCTCGTCGTAGAGAGCGATCTTGTGTTCGCCGGTCTGTGGGTTCGTTGGCTCCATGGGGGTTGGTGGCTGATTGTAGTCCATTTTTTTGTGGTGTTCCAGTCTTTTTTTGGCGGGCTTGTTTGAGGAAGTCGGAGAGGTCTTTTGGGGCGGCGGGGGAGAGGCGGGAGGCGAAGGCGGCCAGCGCGGGGAGGAGGTCGGCGTTTTTGCCGCCGGGCAGCAGGGAGGAGGGGTCCGCTTTCCAGGCGGCCAGCGCTTTGCCCTGCATGTTCGGCACGCCCGGCGGCAGGGCGCCTGCCAGCAGGCGGACAAGCTCCTGCAAGGGGTAGGGTTTTGTGCCGTTGAGGTCGGTCATTTTCAGGGTGTCGCCGTCGCGCTGCACGAGGGCGCCCAGGGAGCGCAGGAGGTCTGCGGCGATGTCGGCATCCAGTCCTTGCAGGGAGGCTTCCACCTGCTCGTTGAGGGAGGGGAGGATTTCCGGCTTGGGCGTGGGCTCCAGCCCCAGCTCGCGGCAGCGGCGGTTATCCACGGGGCGGGTGCTCATGCCGGAGTTGAAGTCGAAGGGGGGGTAGGGCGTGCCGAAGCGGGAGAGGGCGCACCAGATGGGGGAGTCGAGCGTGGCGATGAAGGGGGCTCCTGTGGCCACTCCCTGCCAGTTGACCTGCTCTGCTGCCTCTGCCCAGCGCAGCGCCCAGTTGCGCGGCACTTTGCGGGGGAAGAGGCGGAAGAGCTCCAGGCCGCCGACGTTGGGGTCCGTCCGGTATTGGAGGTGTTGCATCCAGCCGCGAGCCATGGAGAAGTTGGTTTCCAGGGCGAGCATGATGCGGCGGTAGGAGGAGAGGTCGTGGATGGAGCCGGGGGCGACGCCTGCGGCCTGCGGGGAGTAGCCCATGGAGGAGAGGCCGCGGCGGACGGTGACGCGGGCTTCGGAGGGGCTCATCCGGCCATCCGCCACGGCGGCGGCGGCATCCCGGAAGAGCTGGAGGATGTTCGCCTCCTGCACGCCGGCCATGAAGAAGGCGCGTTCCCGCAGCTGGGAGGAGATGAGGGACCACTGCGCGCTGCTCATGGCGAGAGGTGCGAGGGATTGGGAGCGCAGGTAATCGGCGGGGGAAGGCATGGGGGGAAAATTACGAGTTACGATTTACGATTTACGATTTGGGAAGAATGCGCGCTTACGCGCGGAGTTGCGAAAGCGGCCGACGGATGGAAGGCCGATTGGCCAGCCCGCAGGGCTGCCCCGCAGGGGCGAAAGCTCGTGAGGCGAGCTTGAGGCAAGCTTTAGCGGAGGGGGTGGGAGGAACATGCGTGGTGATTGGTTAGACAGGTTTTTGGAAAGGCGAAGCCGTATCCCCGGCTCTGCTAAATCGTAAATCGTAAATCGTAAATCGAAAATGGTTATGGGTTGAGCCAGGTGAGGGGGGAGGAGTCGAGGAGGTGTTGGAGGAGGGAGTCTTCTTTTTCGGCGGTGCGGTGGTGTGCGGGGGCGCGGGTGAGGGTGGAGCGGTCGCCGAGGGCGTAAATGCGGGCTGTGGGGAAGGCGCGGATGAGCAGGAGGAGGGCTTCGTGGACGGTGGTGAGGCCTGCGCATTCGGCGGCGAGGAGGGGGCCGGTGAGGGACCAGCGGGTGAGGCCGGCGAGGCGTGCGGCGGCGGATGGGCCGAGGGTGGGCGAGGGGATGCGTGAGAATATGACGCGCCAGGCGGCTCGGAGAGCGGGGAAGTGGAGTTCTTCGTGCGGGCGACGGAAGTAAGCGAAGCCGGGCATGACGATGGCGAGGTCTGTCCGGGTACCGGTGGCGCCGGAGTCGAGGGATTCAAGGCCGTTGACGCGGGCGACGAGGTCGAAGGAATCGACGAGGAGGGAGTGGTCTGAGGTGTGGTCGCGCTTGTTGGTGACGAGGAGGATCTGCATGCCGGCGTGGAGCAGGAGGAGGCCGCGGCGGCGGGCTTCCGGGGCGAGCGCGCGGGCGTGTGGCAGGTCGGGCCCGTGCTCGGCGTGCGCTGCTCCCCCTCCACGGACGGCTCCCGCATCATCACCGCT
>CANRKR010000112.1 GCA_947631275.1 uncultured Akkermansia sp. | reverse complement strand
CGTTTGCCGTTGAAGCGGACGCTGAAGTTGGAGATGCGGTGAGAGTGAGCGCGTTCCATGGCATCGCCGACGCGCAGGAGTGCGGCGAGTTTTTGGACGCGCAGGCGGTCCGGCTGATCGAGTTCGGCGTAGGAACGGTCCTCGATGGTTGGGGCGCCGTGGCGGTGGTAGCGGGCAAGCATTCCGATGACCTCCACATCTCGCCGAGACAAACCGAAGATTTCCGAATTGAGGATGATGTATTGCCCGTGGCGGTGGTGGGCTTTGGGATTGATGAAGGTGCCGACCTCGTGCAGAATGGCCGCCACCTTCAGCAGCAAGCGGTCGTGGCGCGTGAGGGAGTGAAGCTCCTGCAGCTGGTCGAAGAGAGAGACGGCAAGTTTACGGACGTGCTGAGCATGGGCGCGATCCACACGGTAGCGGTTGGCCAGCAGGAGGGAGAAGTGAATCACCTCCTGTTCCAGGGCGAAGTTATCGCGCTGAGAGGGGAGCAGGCTGCGCAGGAAGGCGCCGCTGTATTCTTCCTGCGGGAAGATGAGTGAGGGAACCTCGAACTCCTGCGCCACAGCGAGAAACGAAATCACGGAGGGAAGCAGCGCCCCTACGCTGGCGTAGTCCTCAGTGTAGCGCTCTGTGCGCTGGGATTGCGTGAGGTGAGCAATATCCTGCACAAGCTCGTTGAGCTCCGGCGTGGCGGTCTCTGCCCTGGCGAAAACAGGGGCGTGGATGCGGTGGAAGTCCGGTCCATACACGACCATTGCCTCGGGGGCGGCCGAGAGGGTGCCCTCTGCATCGTGGTGCATCTGTTCGACGATACCGCGGATGTGTTCGCGAATGAGGGAGCATTCCTGCTCAGCACCGGCGAGGGAGGAGTCTCCGATGGCGATGCCGGTTCGGTGGGCGCCCATGCGGTAGCTGGCGTAGTAGGTGATGCGACCATGGTCGAAGAGGAGCAGGCGCGTGTTGCCCGGCCCCACATGCAGCACCGGCACGCATTTTTCCTCCAATTCCGGGCGTTTGACCAGCAGCTCCTTCATGTTGATGTACAGAAGGCGCGTCATTTCCCCGTCATCGAGCACTTCCATCCGCAGACCGCAGGAATTCAGCAGACGGTTCACCACGGTATCCAGCGAGCGCAGCCCCATCAGCACATTGCTGCCCAGCAGACGAATGCGCGGGGATTCACCGTACTCTGCCAGAAGAGCCTTGTAATCAAGGATAATCTGCACGCTGCGCTCCATCGTTTCGCGGCGGATGATGCCCCCGGAGAAAACATCCCTCGCCAGTTCAATGGGCTGGGAAAGCACATCCAGCAC
Organism: uncultured Akkermansia sp.; assembly: GCA_947631275.1. Taxonomy (GTDB): domain Bacteria; phylum Verrucomicrobiota; class Verrucomicrobiia; order Verrucomicrobiales; family Akkermansiaceae; genus Akkermansia. Next base: position 2,171 of record CANRKR010000112.1, on the reverse strand, counting down.
GCGGAGATCCGTCCCCCGCGCTTCTGCTACCATCATGCTGATGGCGCCTGCGCCGATGAAAATAACGGCTTGAATATCGGTTTTCGCGGCTGATTGCCCGGTGGGTTCCACTGCATCCATATCTTCCCTGTATCCTACACACTGCGCGCGGCAGAATCAAGCTATTCTTGAGGTGGTACGCCAGGGGGCGAGGAAGCTCTCCGGCGTCTTTCCGGCACGAATGTGCTGCAGGAGAGCGGTGCCGATAACGGCGGCATCCGGTCGTGCATCTGCAGGGAGAGAGTTCAGCTGCTCCGGCACGCGGAGACCGAATCCCAGCGCGAGGGGCAGGTTGAATACACTGCGTGCGCGGCGCATGGTGTCTGCAATGGCATCGAGGTGAGCATTCATGCCGCCCGTGGTGCCAAGCACCGAGACCACATAGACGTACTGCTCAGAGTATGGCGCATAAGACTGCATGCGTTCGGTGGTCGTGTTCGGACCGACAAGTGTGATGAGCGAAAGGGCGCGAGGGGCGATGGCTTTGCGAAATTCCGGCGTTTCTTCCAGCGGCAAATCCGGAACGATGAACCCGCTCACGCCGGCAGCCGCACAATCCGCAGCGAGTTTCTCCAGTCCATACTGCACAAAGGGGTTCATGTAGCCCATGAGCACCAGCTTGGCGTGGAATTGTCCCCGGCGCCCCAGCAGACCGTTGACGACCCACGGCAGACTGACGCCTTTTGCGAGAGATTCCCGGCTGATTTCCTCAATTACCGGGCCATCCGCCACGGGGTCGGAGAAGGGGATGCCGATTTCAATGATGTCCGCCCCGGCGGCGTCCACCTGCGCGAGGGTATCCCAAAACGTATCGAGCGAGGGGAACCCCGCCGTGAGGAAGGGAATAATGGCAGTGCGTCCCTGGGCATTGGCTGCTTGGATGGTAGCTTTCATGGCGAAGATTAGTCGAGGTGGATGTGATGCAGGGCGTGCGCGAGATCCTTGTCGCCGCGGCCGGAGAGATTTACCAGCACGTGAGACCCAGGGGCAATCTCTGAGGCGTGTCCGAAAACCCAGGCCAGCGCGTGGGAGGATTCCAGAGCGGGGATGATGCCCTCCGCCTGCGAAAGACGTCGAAAGGCCTGCAATGCCTCGTGGTCGTACGCAATGCCGTAGTGCACGCGACCGATAGAGTGCAGGTACACGTGTTCCGGTCCCACGCCGGGATAATCCAGCCCTGCAGAAATAGAGGAAGATTCGCAGATCTGACCATCGGCAGTTTGCAGGATCATCATCCGCGCGCCGTGCAGTACGCCCGGAGCGCCGAGATTAATGGCAGCAGAATTTTCGCACCCCGGCTCACCCGTGCCGCCCGCTTCCACACCGATGAGTCGGACCTCCTCGTCCTCGACGAAGGGATGAAACATGCCGATAGCATTGGAGCCACCGCCTACACACGCCACCACGTAATCCGGCAGGCGTCCGATGCGCGCGATCATCTGCGCGCGCGCTTCCGTGCCGATCACTTTCTGCAACTCTCGCACGAGGGTAGGGAAGGGGTGCGGTCCCGCCGCTGTGCCGAATACGTACATCGTATCCGCCTGGTGGGAAATCCAGTAGCGCAACGCTTCGTTGATAGCATCTTTAAGCGTGCAGGAACCGTTCTGCACCGGCACCACCTCCGCTCCCAACAACTTCATGCGCTGCACATTCGGCGCCTGACGTTCCACATCCTTTGCCCCCATGAACACCGTGCAGCGCAGGCCGAATTCCGCCGCCGCCGTCGCCGTCGCCACTCCGTGCTGCCCGGCGCCGGTTTCTGCAATGATGTGGGTTTTGCCCATCTTCCTTGCCAGGAGAGCCTGCCCCAGGGCGTTGTTGATTTTGTGCGCGCCCGTGTGCAGCAGATCCTCGCGTTTGAGATAAAGATGGAAGCCGAGTTCCTTTGATAAATTGCGGCAGGGGGTCACCGGCGTGGGACGCCCACAGTAATCCTCCAGCAGCTGTCTCAGTTCACTCTGGTATTCCTCACTCGGCAAAATTTTTTCTACCGCTTCCTGCACCTCGAAGAGCGGCGGCATCAGTGTCTCCGGAATGTAGCGCCCGCCAAATTCTCCGAAATAACCCGGTCGCTCTGTGTGAGGTAGTGTATCCATGGCTTGCAGAATGTGGGCGCATTCTACCACAGCTTT
>CANRKR010000111.1 GCA_947631275.1 uncultured Akkermansia sp. | reverse complement strand
TATCTCTTTCGAAAAGAGATAATCGAGCCCAAAAAGGGGCTTTGATGTGATCTTTGCCTCTACTCAGGCACTACACATAAGCTCCAAAGTAATCCCTGTAAACTACTTGCTCTACATCATTTATTTGTGAATCTATCTTCCACCAAAATTCTTTCAAACTTTGTTCCGGGCAGAAAGTTACGAAGGATCGCTCGCCAGTTTCTCACGAATGGGGATTGGTCATTGTTGGGAGAAAAGGGAGGACCTCGTGTTTATTATTGGCGGGGCGAACAAAACTTCGGAGATCTTTTGAATGAAAAATTGGCGCGCTTCTTTTGCCAACAATTTCGTTATGCTCCCCCGCATTTTGCAGATTATATCTGCATTGGTTCCCTACTGGATACCTTCTTAGCTTCCCCACGCACACCATCGACAAAGCGACCGCTTCATGTGTTGGGCGCCGGGTTTATTTGTCGTCCCATCTCCGATGAAACACCGGAACAGTTTTGTCGCCCCATGCAATTTCACGTATTACGCGGGAGGTTGACGAGAGAGCGGTGCGCTCAAGCTACTGGACAAGATTTACGCACTGTCCCACTCGGAGATCCTGCTCTGTTGACGCCCCGTCTCTTCCCGAATATTCGTCCTAAACATGGTAAGAAGATAGGCATTATCCCACACTACGCGGACAGAGACAATCAACTTCTCAGAGAGCGTATCCGTTTAACCAACGCGCCTTACGTTTTTCTGGATGCATCAAACCCTCCGGAACGTTTTCTATCGGAACTTGTGGAATGCGGACTGATATTGTCGACGGCTATGCACCCTCTCATCTGCGCAGATGCCCTGGGCATCCCAAACCGGCACATTGTAGCAGGTTCCAGGGTATTTGGACAGGATTACAAGTTCCGTGATTATTATTCAGCGTATGAGTCGGAAGAATACACATCTATTGATTTAAGAAAGACCTTCATTACAGATGCCACTCTCGAAGAACTCAGGGATACTTACACAGACAAGACCGAGGAGGCTGCGTCCTTGGCCGACCGTATCTCCGGCATATACAAAAAACTTTTCGCTGACGGATTTTTAGCACAAGAAACGCTCATACACAAACAGAGGCACATCATGGACACCGCTGCACCTATTGAGATTTTTGCACCTTATACAAACACTAATGCTGAGGGAGATACCGTTCTTACTTTCCCTCTTCTAATAGACGGACAGAGCCGGAAGCTCACCTATACTGTGTCGCCCGAATATGCGAAATATCTCGTCACCGAGAGGGCGGATGCTGCGCTGGTGGCAATGCTTCCTCTGGTGACACGGCGCACGGGGAAAGTGAAGGTACACGCACCCATATCAGCGGAGCTGTTGCATAATCTAAGACATATCCTCTCCCCGATTCTTCCCTTGTATCACCCGTCATACAAACCCCTTTCTATTGAAGCAGAGGCCGACGAAACATGTTTCCGACGTGCTGGGGTGAATCATATTGGGACGGGTTGCAGTTGCGGAGTCGATTCTCTAGCCACCATTTACACCTATTCGAAACAAACAATGACGCCCGAAAGTCTCCGCGTGGATACTCTCACATTCTTTGATGCGGGATCCCATTACGAGAATCAGCGTTCGGAACACGGCAACACTTTGATAATCGGACGATTGACCAAAGCAAAAGCTTGCGCTGCAGATTTGAAACTGCCCTTGCTTACTGTGTGCAGCAATCTGTATTCATTCGGCGATGGATTAAATTTTGAGAGTGTATTCACCTACCGTAACGTTTCCTGCGTCATGATCCTGCAGAAGTACTTCTCGACCTACCATGTTGCTTCAGGATTTCATATCAAGGAATTCCGTTTTTTACAAGATGATCCGTCACTCAGTGATGAATTTTTACTAAGGTGTCTTACCACGGAGAGCACACGCCTTCTTTCAGCAATTTCATCATTGGATCGTCAGGAAAGAACAGCGCTCATCAGCCACTGGCAACCTGCCAGGAATCACTTGAATGTATGTGTGAGAGAGACGGAGAACTGTGGGAGATGCATGAAATGCATCCGCACTCTTTACGAATTAGAACTTGCCGGAACTCGGGCAGCGTTTGACCATCTTTTTAGTGATCAAACCGCTTTTCGTGGCGGTTCTTTGCGCGCGCGCTGGCGCGTGCTGAAAACAGTAATGCGTGACATCTATTTTCATCCAGAATACAAAAAAGGAACGAAATATGCGGAACAACTCGGACTGCATCCTCCCTACTCATCTCGTTTTTTACGATTTATGTTACATCCGGTTGTGCTTATCCTTTGCGACCTTCGTCACGCGTCGCGCTATCTGAAATAACACTTCCTCCCCACGGAAAGGATAATCCAAACATTGCTCTCCGAGGAGGAATTTGGTAAGGGAACCATGTTGGAGGACTTTACTTACGAATGCCTTGGGAATTTAGTCCTGCATAACGCCTCTTGTATATCCAATAAAGAAAACGGTATTTAATAGGAAGGGCTGTAGGGACGAAGATATGTTGCAGCTCCAAATCATGGAGTCTTAGAATGTGACGGACAAACCAACCTTTGGAATCATCGGGATCAGCTCGGCGAATCAACTTGATGATGATTCGGAAGAAGCGAAGAGCAATCGTTTGCTCCAGCTTTTTCTGAGCCTTATCAGTCAAGGGATGCTCAGAAGAAAAGAGCGCCATTTGCACGCAGCAGGCCACTTCGTGATCAATACGATGAATGGTTAAGGGACTATTCGAGAGGCTGCTTTCGTTTTTCCTGTACATATAGAGAGGAGAAGGCACGTAAACTGCCGCCCCCCCCATGGTGGAAAAGACACGGTATGTAAACAATATGTCCTCAGCATAATCTATCCCCTCCGGAAAGCGGATACCGCATAGCACAGAGCTCCGAAAAAAACGGCTCCCTATCATGGCTGGAAGACGTGGTTTACGATGCAGAACACAATGTTCCAAAGGATTCGGGTAACATACAGCGGCAGAGGATTCTGTACAGATATTCTTCTCATCGTCTCTCCGAACCTCGCACCATGCCAAACCCGCCTGAGGATATCGCTTCAAGCTTCCAAGCATGAGCTCTAAGTACTGCGGATCTACCTCGTCATCCGCATCTACAAAGGCGATATACTCTCCGCGTACCTCACGCAACCCGTGGTTCCTCGCAGATGAGGGGCCTGCGTTCTGCTGTCCAAACACTCGAATGCGTTCATCTTGTGCGGCATATTTTGCCAGAATCTCCGCACAACCATCTGTACTCCCATCGTCCACACAAATCGCTTCCCAATCCTGAAAAGTCTGTGCTAACAGGCTATCTAAGCACGAGGATAACCATCGTTTGGCGTTATAAACCGGTATGATGACTGAAATCTCTGGCATGCCCTCGATGAGAAATAAAAGTCTTTCGCCGTGAGAAATAGGCCTCCTCCCTTTTTCGTTACGAGGAAGAAGCTTGATCGCCTCGATTATCTCTTTCCAAAAGAGATAATCAAGTCAAAAATCATAATCATCTTAAATAAAGTTGACAGAGAGAAAAAGGG
>CANRKR010000110.1 GCA_947631275.1 uncultured Akkermansia sp. | reverse complement strand
CTTGTGTGTTGTACCAGTGATTTTCATGGTACTCCCATTCTATCACGCCCGCGCGCAACTAGCAACACGAATTTTTCCTTTTCATTTTCCTAAATTTCTGCCGCTTTTGTCTTGTCGCGCATATTTTCGTTATGTAAAATGCTGTGTATAAAGACGCGCAACCAAAGCAACCCTCTGTGTGGGTCGTAATTATCTATGTCGTCGGGGGCTTTTCTGCAGGACTTTTAGCGCTTATCATCCTCTTCTTCGTGTCAGCAGGAATGGTGATGGAGTACACCGATCATGTGCGGGAAACGCCGGAGTGGGTGGAGAAGAATTACCGCATCCCCTGTGAATCTTTGCAGGTGAAGGAGGCGATTTTCGATATCGACTCTAATAAACTGGAGGTCCGGCTGGAGACCCCGCCTCCGGAGCAATTTGATCGTGCCTTGGAGTCAGCAGGCTGGAAACGCTGCGGACACGGGTATATCCTGCAGGTACAGGAGGATGGACGAAAAGATCTGTTGTTGTGGCTGGAGTACTGCCCCGAAGAGCAAGGGCTGTACTCCTGCATCGGCCACAGGGCAAGACTGCGCTTGCGCGAGCAAACAACGTAAATTTTCCCCTTTCGTTTTTCTGTGCATTGCAAAATTGAATGCGACAACCCAATCGGCACCCTTTTCCCATGCCTGCGTCGTGTTGCATTTAATTTTGCAATGCACAAGCCATGCGAACACACAAGCAATCTCTTGACACCCAAGTTAACTGCTGTATAATGCGCAGCGCCGATGCTGCAGCTGCTCAAAAAGTGGGGATTATTAATATCGTTTGTGGTTGGTGGGGTGCTGCCGGAGCTGCATGTGTACTCATGGCTGATGCCATATTTCGTCGGGACCATGCTCATGATCACCCTCACGGGGATGGAGGTGGCGGAGCTTCGTCCGCGACGAGAGCATTTCTTGCTCCTAGTGGCCAATCTTTGCATGGGTCTTGTACCTTGGGGCATTCTCCACCTGTTAGGTTACGAAGAGCTCGCGGAGTCGGCGTTTCTCTCATGCATTGTGGGAGCCGCGGCAAGCAGTCCGGTGGTCGTGCAACTGCTGGGCGGCAAATCCGAATTCGCCGCCGTAGCTCTCCTGCTCAATAGCGTGATGGCATCCATCGTCATTCCTGTTTTTACCCCCTTCACCATCACACCACACACCGGGCTCAGTCTTTCGCGCTTGCAGCTCTTCTTCGTGGTTCTGGATCAGGTGCTTATCATGCTGATACTGCCGTGCCTTATCGCCGCACTTTTGCGTTGGCTGCTGCCGGGCAGCAAGGTTGTGAGCCGCAGGTTGGGCGGTTTCTCTCTCCTCCTCTGGATGCTCAGCATGGCGCTCGTCTCCGCTACGGGTGTCACTCGCATCTCTGAGACAGGCGCTTCATTCGGACAAATCCTTCCTTACTTCATCCTCGCAGCTGTTCTTTGCACCTGTGGGTTCTGCACAGGTCGTTTTATCGGCGGTAAAAAATACGGACGAGAGGTGGCGCAATGCCTCGGACAGAAAAACACCGCAGTCGGAATCTATCTCGGGCTGTGCTACTGCTCCCCGCTCGTCTTTCTTGGCCCCACCCTGCACCTGCTCTGCCAGCACATTTTCAACACCTGGCAATTTGTCCGATCCTCAACCCGCAGGAGGTATTCTGTCACTTCTTGTCCGGAATCTGACGCGATATGCGAAAGGTTGCCTCACGAGAAATAGCACAAGCGATGAGTGTCTCTCCCACTCCATAGCCACTGGTTTCCCTTGCCGTACATCAGCATCTCATCTGAAACCGTGAAGCCCGCGTATAAGAAATGGCGTCTGTGCCGGGACGCTGATCTTTGCAATACTCTGCCAAAGAGTCTGACTCCCACGCGCCATTTTTTCATGCTGAGCGGGCAAAAGGAGAAGGTGACGGCTGAATTTCTGAAGACCCCATTGCTCGCTTTCGGCAACCCAGATGCTCCCCCTTCGCTTTTGCTGGTCGGGGATAGTCACGCCGCCGCATTCTACGCCGGATTTGATGCCGCGTTCCGGGAGACTCCCTATTCCGGCGTTTATCTTTCCTCCTACGTCAAACCTTTTCATGTGGAGGACGATAACCAGGAAAGAAGAGATGAGGAAGCCCTTCTCCAGTGGATCCAACAGAACAAGAAAATCAGGCATGTTATCATTTCCCAACACTGGATGCAGCGTTTCAACGCCGCTGATGCGCAAGAACTGCCTGCCCGGCTGCGCACCTTCCTGCAGGAACTGGTCGATCTGCATGTTCAGGTAACACTGATTGCTTCCACTCCCATCTTTGAACATGTCGCACACTACAAGAAGATGTACAGCGTAAGAGGTATGAAACTCCCAGGAATCGTCACCACCTGCACCCCGGAAGACTACCTGGAGCAGACGGCTTCCTCTCTCCCTGTTCTGCGACAAATGGCGAGAGAGGGACTGTGTGATCTCGTAGAGCCCCTCAAGATTCTCGCTCCGGGAGAAGCCTTCCACTCCATCCAGGGCGATCAGCTCCTCATGTGCGATCGTGATCATATGAACGTCATCTTTTCCCAGATGATGACACGGCGACTCCTCCCCCAGCTGCTGCCAATCCTGAAGGCTGAGACTCCATCGTCTCGCCCCCTCCATCAATAAGCTGTTTGTACTTCACCGGACTCTCCGCCTCATCCGTAATCCATAAAATCTTCCGCTGAGTTTCTGCCTCCCCGGCGATGCGACTCGGAGTCATTGCTTCTTGAGCGAATTATTTTATCTTAGTTATTCACAATGTGAATAACTTGCTTTATCTTTTGACAATAGGTTTATAACGATAAAAATAGAGTTTTTTATCGTATTCATATTTGTGAATAACTCAATGTTATTCACAAATACAGAAGTAAGAATTCGGGAGATCTCAGGTTCATGAGGTTCGGAAGAAGGAAGCTCCTCCCTCGCCCTTTCGTTAGAAAGTTTCACTCTTGTTCCAAACTTTGAATTTTGGAGGGAGGAAACAAGCATACTTTTTTATGATAGCATCCGGATTTTCTCTTGACATTCGTGCGCGTCCTTACTATACTCCGCGCGTTGAGTCAGGGCTATGGTGTAATTGGCAACACATCGGTTTCTGGCACCGCTATTCGGGGTTCGAGTCCCTGTAGCCCTATCGCAAGCCTGATCGCTGAAAAGCGGTCAGGCTTGATTTTTCAAGCATTTTGAGATATTATCCAGTCGTACGCAGTCGCCAACAATTTACGAAAACATTACGACTCGCCTTTACGACTATGAAAAGCAGCCTCCCCACCGTCTCCCTCAACACAGACACCAAATCCCCCTACTACTTCGCCTCCTTCTACGGCGCAGACGGCAAACAAAAACGCCGCTCCACCAAAGTCCCGCACGCCGGTGGCCTGTACCAAGGCCGCCGCATCTCCGCCGCGCAAGCAAAAACCATCGCCCTCCGCATCGCCGTTGAACTCGCACAGCAAGAAGAACAAGAATACCACGCCGCCGACAACACCACCATGCGCCAGCTCTGCGACACCATGCTCTCCGGCAAACT
>CANRKR010000109.1 GCA_947631275.1 uncultured Akkermansia sp. | reverse complement strand
TGTCAGGGGATATGTCAGGATATGCTTGTGTGCCGCCGGATTTTCGGAGAGGGCAGACGCAATGAGAGGCGAGTTTTGGTTCTGCTGTTCCCGGCGTCTCAAACACATTTTGCTTTTTTCTTGCCTTTTGTGCTATTTTTGCTTGACTCTATCCTCATCAAAAAATTATAATGACCCATGCCTCCCAAAATACGCGAGCTTAAAGCTATGCTCCTCAAAGCAGGCTTGCGCCTCCTGCCTACAGGCAAAGGCAGCCATCGCCAATACGGGCACCCCGCCCTCATCCGACCTGTCACAATCTCAGGGCACGACGGAGACGATGCCAAACGATATCAGGAGCAAGAAGTCCGCCAAGCCATCGCAATCGTTAAAAAATCACACGATGAAAAACACTAAAAAAACAGCCAAACTCTTCACCCGGATCATCCGTTGGAGTCAGGAAGATAATTGCTACATCGGGTCCCTCCCGGAAATCGCTCCCAACTGCTGTCATGGCGACACCATCGCTGCTGTCTCCTCTCAACTCGATGACATCGCCGAAATCTCCCTCGCCAACTGCACCGCCTGCGGCATCCCATACGATCCCCCCGGCAGCGCTCTCATCATCATCAACGGTGCAGAGAAAAACGCCTCCTCCGCCCAACTCGTCCTCAGCATCCGCCGCAGTCTCGGTCTCAATCAGGGAGACTTCGCCGCCGCCCTCGGCGTTTCGCAGTCCACTCTCTCCAAATGGGAAACCGGCGCTCGCCGCCCGGATGCCGCCGCCTACAAACTCCTGCGCATCCTGCGCCAAAAACCCGAACTCATCACCGTCTAGTCCGCGTGGAGGGTGGATGAAGGGAAGTGCGGGGGTGGCGCGCGAGTTGGTGGTACAAGAGGCTGATGATCAAAGATGACGAAATTGGCACGATTTTTGGTCAAAAAAGGGGCAAATTGGGGGTAATTTTTTCATAATGGGTTGATGGTCAGTTTACGAAATTGGCACGATTTTTGGTTTTCGTAGGGGAGGTTGCGGGATGGGGGTTGTTTTTGGTTTTTGCGGGGGAGGGGCTTTAAAAATTTGTTTTTCTTTTTTGTTTTTTTCTTGCGTACGCGCGGGGGAGGTGGCAAAATGAGGGTAGCATGGCGGAGGGGCGTTGTGTCCCGCTCCGCTGTCGTTTGGTCTCTTTTTACCTATCAACATATGAAACTGCATCTCCCTTCGCGTCTTCGCAAGGCTTTGTTGGCGTGCCTTGCTGCGTTAGCTGCTGCATTGCCCTCCACTCTGGGTTCGGCAACCATGAGTTTTTGGGCGTTGGCTGCCCTCGCTATGCAGGAAAAAGCCGTAGCGGCAGATTTCACAGCCAGCAAAACGGGAAAAGATGGGCAGGAGTACTCCGGACGTATTGTCACGTGGGATGTCAACAAGTCAGTTGCAAACAACGGTTACTACTTTTTCTACGCCAACGGGAACCCAGCCGGCAATCTTTCCTTGTGGAGCGCTGACACGGACGACGCGTCCGCGACCTGGTTTGCTGCGTCGAGTTCACAAACTTTCGAAAGCGCTGGAGATGTTGCCGCCAGAAATGTATACGCATACTTCTGGAGCGTAAATGGAGGTGACAGGGGGCAGACGTTGCGGTTCATCGATTCGGGGACTGACGGCGGGCAGAAGGATTTAAGGATATATCTTTCATCATCTCGTAAATACTCTTTCACGCTGGGCGGACTCATTGTAGAGGCCGGTAGTACCGACTACGTGCTTGGGACAGATTCCCGAGATGTGGAAGGGACGAGCACTGGAGTCACCTTCCAACTTCAGGCAGGGACGGGACACACAACTTTCGAGGCATCGGTTCAATCCAATTTCACCTTCCAGGGGGCAACAACTCATTTGCTCAGCGATGCTAACCTGCGCATTGCGAAGGGAAAAACCCTGGATTTCAGCACAGGATTGGCTGTAATGGACAGCAAGAACATCACTGTGGAGGTCGCAGGCGATACCGGCGATGGATCTGCCACATTGTCTGTCTCCGGCATTTCCGGCAGTGCGGGTAATGTCACGGTTGGCGCGGGGGCGAAGTGGGTGATCGGCGGGGGGACGCTGGGGATCACGGGGCAGCTGAGTCTTGCGGCGGGGAGCGCGCTGGATCTGACCGGCGTGACGCTGAATCTCACCGGCAGCGAGGCGTTGACCGCCCCGCTTGGCGGCAGTGAGAGCGGTTTTGCGCTGAACGTGTCCGGCGAGAACGTGTTGAGCCTGTCGGGCACGAGCTTATGGGGCGGCGAGAGCAACCTGCTGACTCTCTCGGAGCTGACCGGCGCCGGCGCCCTCACCATCGAGCTGAGCGAGGATCTGCTGACAGGGAAAGGCGACACCGGTTCCATGAATCTCATCGGCGGCTGGAAGAGCGAGTGGGAAGACCACCTCAACGTCCGCCTCACGGGTGAGGAAGCCGGGGGCTGGGTCGTGTCCATCAATGAGAGCGGTCAGCTCACCTGGGTTAAGGGCGAATCGCTCACCTGGACCGGCACAGGAGAAGACACCACGCTGACTCTCGGCACGAGCACGGGATCGGGGGGAAACGAATGGAGCAAGGAGGATCACACCTTTGTCGCTTCCGATGCGCTGACCCTGACCGCGGCGGTTCCAACCACCGTGCAGCTGGGGGAGGAGTCGACCCTGAGCATCCGCTCGCTGACCCTGAGCGCCGGAGCGGATGCTGAGAGCGCCTCCTTCGCCTTCTCGGCCGGGGAGGCTCCCTCCGCGGAGAAGGTCCTCGCCGTCGCCGAGGATGTGAACGTGAACACCGACACCACGCTGGGCACCCAATTCGTGCTGCAGGTGGGGAGTCTCTCTTCCATCAAGCTCGCGGAAGGCAAAAGCCTGACCGGCGATGGCGCCGTGCGGGTGCAGCTCGCGAGCGATGAAACCCGGAACACGACCTGGACGGCGAACACCAACCTCGAGATCAGCGGGGGGCACACCCTCACGCTGAGCTCCGCCGGAGCCATCACCATGGGGGCAAATAAAACCCTCACCATCAACGAGGGCGCCACGGTGCTCGTTAACAACGTCAGCGGCGGAATCACCCTGGGCAGCGAAGCCAAGATCGTGCTGAAAAAAGGCGGCGTGTTGCGGGCGGAGGTCCTGGGGAACCTGAGAGTCGGCGGTAGCTGGCTCGATATCAGCGGCGAGGGCGAGGTGCTGCAAAGCAATGCCGGCTCCATCGGCGCTACCGGCATCCAGTTTAAGGCCAATTACCATATCCAGGGCATAAGCGGCGGCGCATCCTTCAACGGGAACGTCGGAACGGTGAATGTTCGCGATCTCATCATCGATGGCAATTTCACGGCTAAGAACACTGTTACAATCAACATCACCGGTCTGGTGGGGACCAACTCAGACAACCACATCGCAACCAATCAAACGTGGAACATCACGGTTGCGGACAACGAGACGAAGGAATGGAAGGGAGGGGTCTGGGGAGTCGACAGCGGCGCCATCATTCTCACCAAAAAAGGGGGCGGCGTTCAGAAGATCTACAACATGGGGAATGTGAACAGCCTGGATGTGCAGGAAGGCACATTGGAGTTCACCAGCTTCGGTACG
>CANRKR010000108.1 GCA_947631275.1 uncultured Akkermansia sp. | reverse complement strand
ATCACCCGCTGGCATTCGAATCCGTAGTCCGCCAGCAGCGACATCAGCTTCTGGATGCTGTACGCTTCCTTCCCTCGTTCACTCAGCTCCTCGTACCTCACCGGCTCAAAGCGTCGCCCGCGCGGTGGCATCGTCCCTTCTCCTTGCACCGCCGTCTCTTCCCCCTGCGGTTCCCTCATCAGACTGAACACCATCTGCGTGTCCCTCTGCGTCACCGCCGAGAAGATTTCTCCCCTCTTGTAGTCCGTGTAGAGCGAATACTTCTCGCTCGCCGCTCCACGGTCGATCACGTTGATGGCATGCTCGTGAAAGGCTTTCTCTAGCTCCGCCGCCGGGGCCGAAAAGACGCGCCTGTCTCCGTTGATCGCACACACAAACCAGTACCTCGCGTTGTTGCGCGCCGCCTCGCTCAACTTCTTCGTCCGTATGTTCATCCAACACCTCTCCTCGTTCGCCACGCAGGGCTTGGCGGCGTAAACGGCATATCGGTAGGGTAATTTAATCTTCACGGTAATATCTGTTGGATCTTGAACTCAACTTCTCTGCTTCTTCTTCCGCCTGCATCATAAAATTCCTCTCGTCACGAAACACCACAGCCGCCACACGCGCCCTAACCGCATCTCTTTGCCCCATGGCATGCGCATCAGCCGCACCTGACCCTCCCATGTCTTCGTGCGGTAATAAACTTTTCGTATCGCCCACCGCAGGGCGCTCTCCGTATATTCTCTTTCGTATCCTGCCGCTCCCAGTTGCTCAATGACGTGTCTCACGGCAGTCCGCAGGCGCTCCGCATCAAAGACCATCCCCGGAACATGCAGGAACGAGGCGAGTTCCTCCGCCTCCTCCTTCCTGACCCCGAACCTCCCGGTGAGCGCTTCCGTCTGGATCCGTGCGGCCATTTCCTCCTGCTTTTCCCTCTTCGGGTTGAGTTTCCTGCCACGGTATCTCACCAGAATCTCATCCATCCTCACCATCTCCGCCTTGCCCACGAGCTCCGCCCACATCTTGTAATCTTGCGCAACAAAATAATCCCCACGAAATTCAATGCCTTCACGGCACAGAATCTCACGGCGCACCATCACGGAGGAAGTGCACAGCACGTTGCCTGCCAGCAACAGGTCGCACTCAATCTGCCGAGGATGACTCCTCTCTCCCCAGCGCTCAACCTTCCACGGATGCACCGCGTCGCCCACTCGGGTGGCCACCAGTCCGATGTCGGGGTGGCTTTCCATGTACTCCACCTGCTTCTCGAATCGCTCCGGAAGAGAGACGTCATCCGAATCCATGAAGGCGACATATTCTCCCCGCGCTATCTTCAACCCCTCATTGCGCGCGATGGCCGGGTTGGTGTTCTTTTCCTGCCGCAGGAGCACGATCCGCGCATCCTTGTAGGAGCTGAGCTGTCGCTGCGTGGCTTCATCCGAACCGTCATCAATCATGATGAGCTCGAAATTTCTGAATGTTTGTTCCAGAATGCTACCGATAGCCAAGTCCAACCAATCCTGCCGCGTGTTGTACACGGGCATGATCACGGATACCTTTGGCACGGCTTGTTCTCTGCTCTTCACGGTTGATTTCACCTTGATTACCTGTCGATGCACCCTCGGATGGCGCACGACCGCCGCAGTATATCTCTTTCCAAATGCGATGCGCTGGCAACCTTATGATGACTATCTCTCAATCAATAAGTTACCCTATGGAACTTATTTCGGTTTTCGCAGACCCCTCTTTTCTTTCCGAATGCTTGCAACGTCCCGGAATCCTCATCACTGCGCGTTTTTTGATTATTTTGACTGGACATCGCATTTGGAAAGAGATATACACCCAAGAATGGACGCTATAAACTTGTCATCAACACTCAATAAAGATTTTACTCAAGAATTGCATCATCAGACAGACAAGGCAGCAAAGCTGCGAAAACAACGCGGCAAAATGAATCTTGCGCGGGGAAAGAGAATGCGATAGAATGCGTTCCATGGAAGATGTGTGCTCAATGATCAGGGAGAAGATGCAGGCGCGCGGGTTGTCCGATGCGGCGATACGGGCTTTCCTGCACGGGGTGGGGGAACTGCAGCAGCAGAGTGAGATGATGGTGAGAGAAGATGAAATTTCACCTGTTGCCTCCCTGCCGGAGTGGGATAAAATTGTGGCAAAAACGCCGGCAGCCGGAACTGATCTGCTCAGCAAAACCGTGATGATTAAGCTCAACGGTGGGCTTGGCACGAGTATGGGGTTGCAGCAAGCGAAGAGCCTTTTGGATATCAAGCCGGGTGTGACGTTTCTGGATCTCATTGTGCGGCAGGTGGAGGCTCTCCGGCAGCATGCGGCATGCGACGTGCAGCTTCTGCTCATGAATTCCTTCTCCACTTCGGCCGACACCATGCAGTATCTGCAACGCTACAAAGATCAGGGCTACGGGGATGCGGATCGGGTGCAGCTCATGCAGAACATGGTGCCCAAATTGCTGCGCGACACGCTGGAGCCGGTGAGAATGCCGGGCCACCCGGAGTTGGAATGGTGCCCGCCGGGACACGGGGATCTGTATGCAGCGCTGGCAGGTTCGGGGTGGTTGGATCGCCTGCTGGAGCGCGGGGTGATTTACGCTTTTGTGTCGAACTGCGATAATCTCGGCGCGCAGGTGGACACCCGTTTTCTGAACTGGTTCGCCCAGAGTGATGCGCCCTTTGTGATGGAGGCCACACCCCGCACTGAAGCGGATAAGAAGGGCGGGCATCTGGCGCTGCGGAAGGCGGACGGTCAACTTATGCTGCGCGAGGTAGCTCAGTGTCCGGAGGCGGATGTGTCGGCTTTCCAGGATATCACACGCCACCGCTATTTCAACACCAACAACCTGTGGATTCGGCTGGATGTGCTGCGTGATTTCATGGGGGCGCACGGTGGTATGGTGCCTCTTCCGGTCATCCGCAACGCGAAGACGGCGGATCCTCGAGATCCGAACTCGCCCGCGGTGTACCAGCTTGAGACGGCCATGGGAGCGGCGCTCCAGTGCTTCCCGGGAGCCAGGGCAGTGAATGTGCCACGTTCGCGATTCTTCCCGGTGAAAACAACGGGCGATCTGTTATTGCTGCGCTCGGATGCTGTACGGATCGATGCTGACGGCGGCATGCATCTGGCTCCGGAATGCGGTGGAGTGGCGCCCATCGTGCAGCTCTCGTCTGACTACAAACTGGTGGATTCCCTGCAGGCTCTCGGCGTGCCTTCGCTCAAGGAAGTGCGGCGTCTCACGGTGCGTGGACCGTGGTCTTTCGCTCCCGATGAACCTCTGAAAGGCGATGTCGAAGTCGGTTAATTCTTCCCTGCCACCCGCTCTCCTGAAACGACGATACCCACTCGTGGCTGATTCCTCTCTACATCCGCCCGGAACTGCCTGAAGTCAAGCTGCGCATGGTGGATATGCAACGGCTACACCATCGGCACAGCCCGCAAGAAGCAGGGACAGCCGGATTGATGAATGAGACTTGCCGCGTATCCGGCTCCCCTTTGGCAAAAATCCTCTTCCCTCCTGCGAAAAAAGGCTTGCGTTGCTCACGTTCGTCGTGTATATTTCCATCCACACGGCGGAAACGCCGGGCATCTGCTCGGTTGGCGGAATTGGTAGACGCGTTAGACTAAGGATCTAATGGAGAAATCCGTGGGGGTTCGAGTCCCCC
>CANRKR010000107.1 GCA_947631275.1 uncultured Akkermansia sp. | reverse complement strand
TCGCCCCTGCTGCCGAGCAGAAACCTCTGCGAGGGAAACCGCGGAGCGGGCAGCAGGGACGGGTAGAATCCCGCTTGCCCGATCGGCTGAGCCATGTGGTTGATCGACTACATGGCTCGTTATGTTTTACGGGATTCGAACCCGCGACCCCTGAGTGGGAGTGGCGCGGCGGCGTGCGGTGCGCGTGTCGTGCCTGCGTCGTGTTGCATTTAATTTTGCCATGCACAATACGTTTTGGAGGAATTCTTCTTCCTTGACATGTCGGCGTATCATGGTACTTTTGGGGGAGACTCTATGTATCCTGCGCATTATTCCCCCGACCTCACTCCGGTGGTGCCCCGCCGGTTTCGTTTGGTTTTCATGATACTCGTGTCATGTTTTGCGCTGTGGGGATTGCTGAACAACATGACGGATAACTTGGTGCCGGCATTCCAGCGTATATTCACGATGGATCAATCGCGTGCGGGTCTGGTTCAGGTGGCGTTTTACGGTGCATATGCGGTGCTGGCGATCTTTGCATCGATTCTCATTGAAGAATTTTCTTACCGCACCGGCGTGCTGATTGGGCTGGGCGTCTACATCCTCGGTGCTCTTATGTACATCCCTGCTTGCATTGAGCAGAGTTTTGACATCTACTTTATCGCCATTTTTGTGGTGGCGGGCGGGTGCTCTCTCCTGGAGACGACCTGTAACCCGTACGTCCTTTCACTCGGACCGGGGAAGACGGCAGTCCGACGGCTGAATTTTGCGCAGGCATTTAACCCTCTCGGTTCTCTGCTGGGCATACTTCTCGCCCAACAGCTTATTTTGAGCAACCTCAATCCCGCTACGGCCGAGCAGCGATCTGTCATGTCTCCGGAACTGCGCTCCGAAATCATCAATGGGGAGCTCTTCTGGGTCTGCGCGCCGTACGTCGGTCTCTGCGCTATCGCTTTCCTCATCTGGTTTTTCTTTCTGCGCAGCGGGCAGACGGAGCAGGACTCCTCGTCTGCCTCCGGCTCAGGATGGCTTCGTGTGTTGATTGCCGCCCTCTTTGCGGTGGGTCCGCTGACGGCTCTCTACCTCATCTATCCGGAGATGGACAAAGTGCACTGGATTCTGTTGGGGATGCTGGGTCCTGTGGCGTATATTGTGCTGGTGGGTCCGTACCGCAGCATGCTGGGCGCTTTGCTTCTCAAGCCGCGCTACTGGTGTGGGGTTATAGCGCAGTTTTTCTACGTGGGCGTGCAGATTGCGGTATGGACCTGGATGAATGTGTACTGCCAGCGTGAGCTGGGTGTGACAGCGAGCAATGCGGCGATCCACTACCTTATTGCCATTTGTCTCTTCATCGTCTGTCGGTGGGGAGCCACTTACTATATGAAGAAGTATAACCCGGCTTCCATGATGGCGCTGTTTGCACTGACAGCCGTGGCATGCTGCGCGGGGGTGATGTATTTGCCCAGCACGGCGCTTTTCAGCATCGGGGGGTTGCCGTTTTCCGCGAATGTGATTTGTCTGGTAGCGATGAGCGGTTGCATGAGTCTAATGTTTCCAACGATTTACGGCATCGCTCTTGATGGGTTGGATCATCGGGTGGTGAAGCTGGGGGCGGCGGGGCTGATCATGGCGATTTTCGGCGGAGCGCTGATCACTCCGTGGATGGCTCAAATCATCGGCAGCACAGATTCCGCGTGGCTTGCTCTCACCCGCGGGTTTGATGCCACGTGGAGTGTGGATCTTAAGACCAGCTCGCAGGCTCTACGTGCTGCCTTTGTGGTGCCGGCCATCTGCTTTAGTGTGGTGTTGCTCTACGGTTTGATCTTCCGCAAGCCGACTTCGTCCGATTAATCTGCGCATCATCACTGTCATTGTGAGATGCGACATATTGCCTTCCATCAGGATACAGCCCGCGATTGACGGTTGCCGTCTCGGTGTACGCGAGTCACCGGAAGAGCAGACTCTATGAACATGGCGAAGCTGCAGCAACCATCATCGGAGCCGACGTGAGGCATGCTAACGGACAACCGGTGGGATGCTTCATCGCCGATCAATGACATGAAACCAGCGCTTTGTCTGGACCGCGGCGTGACAAGTGCGCGCGCGATGGTGATGAAAAAACATCGGCAGTCGGTTTCACGCTTGTGTCCACTCGAAGATGCAGGCGTCCCCGGCGGGAACATGGACGGGCAGACCGGTGGTGTCCAACTGTTCCAAAGTGGCAGGAACAGGGGGAGAAGAGGGGTGCAGCAGATCGGTGAAAAGGGAATGCGGAGCCGTTTTGCGTGCCCATTCGCAAGCGTTGCGTGGGATGTGGATGTGTGTATCGGCATCCTGATTCGGGGAGAAATTACAGACGATGAGCAGGGTGCTGCGAGCTTGTGCGTTGTGGCGCAGGAACGCATAGAGACGGTGTCCGGAGGCGGTCTCCGATCCCTCGCGCCCGTAATTTGGGGTGGCACGGTTCGACCAGTTCAGACCATAGAATGAGCCGGTAGCGAGAGCAGGATGCTGCAGCAGGCGCAGGAGTTCGACACAGAACGCGCGAAGGTTTTTCTCTTCTGCGCTCAGTTCAGCTCCATCGTATTTTCCGTCGCAAGTCCAGCGTTGCAGGCGAGGAAGGGAGGTGTAATCGAAAATGCTGGTGCGCCCGTTGTCTCCGCCAAAGCCGGTAGGGCCCTCCGCTCGCTCCAGCACCTCCTGCCCGTTGTAGAAGAGAACCGGGCCGCAGGAGGTGGTGTACTGCACAGTCATCACGGCGCGTGCGACGTCGGCTCCGCAGTTTCCCCAGAAGAGCGGTGAGGCCAGCCGCGGCTCATCGTGGTTTTCCACGAAGCGGACGCCGCCGGTGAAGAGCGGATTTTCCGGACGGTGGAAGGAGTCTAAATCGTTTGCCCAGACCCCGCCTTCGTAAAGATCCCGCAGGGCGCGGTAAGCCGGGGCATCATAAACACCGCTGAAACCGGCGGCGAGCAGATCCTGCAGCGGATCACCGGGGGTGAGTTTCATGGGGTCGTCGTATGCTTCTGCCATGAAGAAAACAGCTTCATCCCGGAGTCGTGCCCGGGCAATCTCCCAGCGCCAGAAGGGCAGGGGAATCATGTGCGCCATATCGCATCGGAAGCCACCGACGCCGAGATCCTGCCACCACGCCAGCACATGATCCATGATACGCCAGGTGCGCGGCACGGCATCGGCCGTGGTGAGCACACCGGGCAGGGATTCAGCTTCCGCCGCGCCATGGCGGTAATCGCAGCCGTAATTAAGCTTCACGGTTTCATACCAATCAAATACGGAGGGCTGCCACGTGGCGGCGTTGTTGCCGGTGACACGTCCGCAGCCGCGCTCAGCCTCAAATTCCCCTTCCGGCAGCATGACTCTCCGATCGCCATTCGATGGGGGAGAGAGATAATAGAATGCGTTGTCGCGGGCGAAGAACACGTCCTTCCTGTCCCACATGCCGGGCTCGAGTTCGGAGTGCCCCTGGGATGCGTAGCAGCGCGACACGTGGTTTGGCACAAAATCCAGCATCGGCACCATACCGCAGCGGCGCACCCGCCCCAGCAGAGCGCGAAATTCTTCCATACGGTCCTGCGGCTTTTCCGCCAGATCCGGATCCACATCAAAATAGTCGGTTACGGCATACGGGCTGCCTGCGATCCCCTTCACGACGCATGCCGGATGTGCCGGCAACCCGGGATGAGGCGTTTGCGTGGCGTGGCGCAGCACGCCGGTGAGCCACAGATGCGTGACACCCATCTGTGCGATAGCCTCCAGTGCCGCATCATTGACGCCGACGAAGGTTCCGCACCCGTTTTGTTTGCGTGTGCCGTTATGCACTCCTCCCCTCTGAAAATTGGAAAAATGTCGGACAAAAAGCTGGTAAATTACAGGGCGCATGTGCCGGGCATTGTATCACGCCGTGATAGTTTCGAAAAGAAAAATCGAACCGGCACTGAGGAGATCCACATGCGTCCCAAGAAAAATGATTTCATGGGCAGAGATCGTGATTATAGCAGGATTTGGCGTCGGGAGGCAAAATC
>CANRKR010000106.1 GCA_947631275.1 uncultured Akkermansia sp. | reverse complement strand
TTAATATACCCTGCAACGAACCAACTGGCACCTTTTTTGTGCCTGCGTCGTGTTGCATTTAATTTTGCAATGCACACACATGCGATTGTCCTGAGAAAAAACTTGCCAGACATTTAATTTTAGTTACACTAGCTTTGTCCTGGTTTTCTTCCTATGTTTCCCCCTCTGCAAAGGAAAAGTGATTGGATGAGGCGTGCTGATTCGTCGGACTCCTATATTGCCCGTTACGAGCGCTCTGTGGAACGCGCCAAACGCAACGCTATTTTGCGTGTTTCGCGGGGCAATGTCTGTCTCGGATTCGGTTTGTTTTCCTCCCGGGAAGATATGAAGCGACGCTGCGACAGGATTCTGGAGAAGCTCGGTGGAGTTTGATATCCTATGGAAGGAAATCTCGAAATCCGAAGATTACAAAAAGAATCCGCTCGTTACATTGCTGAAATGCGTGCTTTTGTCGCGGATATTGAGAGGGCAAAAGACGGCCTTGATAAGGCAATTGGGAGGAGAGTTGCCTTTGAGAAAACAAAGAGATGCTGGAAATGGGCGTGGCTGGTCATCGGTGTGCTGATGACGGTTCTTCTCCAGTTTTTCTGGCCTTCGCTCTTTTAGTTCTCCCGGCTCGTTTGTTTGCTTATTTCTCCTTTCAATGGCAACGGGAAAATTTTTTTCTCTGCTTTTTTTGATTTTAAGTTGACTTCCTACAAGTTTTTCGGTAGTCTCGTACTGTGGCAGGTCTTTTTGAGCCTGTCGTCACTTTGCACCAAACATTTTCTCCTATGAAAAAGACGCGCCTCCTCGGGTATCTCTTGGCTGCCGCAGCCTGTGCTCTTTCTATCCCTGCCTGTGGTGGAGGGGGAGATGATTCCGGTAACACGTACATCAGTGTGAGTCAGTTTGTTGCCGGGGGCAAGGCTTTTAAGATCTTTGGCTCTCCGAGTATGCGGGTGTTCGCTTTTTCTCGTGGAGTGGAGATGCCTGAGGGTCAGGCGAACGGCATACTAAATGGGACTGGGTATGGTCCTGCAACACCCGACACTCAGCCGAGTCCTGAGGGAGAATATGAGGGAAGGATGAATTTGGAAGGATATATACAATTTGACGACAGCGTCGGCGCGCGGGCGACTCTTTCATATGGAACGTACGGTGGCGAAGCCGGCATGGGGGTGCTTGAAATACTGCCTCAGGAAGGCTTTGATCAGTCCAACGGTGACCTGACAAGGAAAATGATTCACTTTTTGGGTGGGGTTTCGCCAGCAGACGTACAGACTGGAACAAGTAGCAGCGGTGCTACGATGGTTATTGAGGATGGCGTCTATTTGAGATATCTGCTTTTCTCTCTTGCCGGGTGTTCGTATCGGGTTGTAATAGACTTTGCGGCTGGGACCATGGAGTTTTTCCTGAACTACTCTGCGGAGTGGAGGGTTCCTGTTACGGACTCTTCTGGAAACGTTATCCCGAATGTCTACGTCGAGTACCGTGATATCATTGACGCTCTCAATCTCAACAAGCATTTTGTTGCGGAACCGAGATAAGTGCGGACCCCACCACACACTTTGCGGGTGTTCCCTTGCCTCCTGCGGCGCGGGGGGCGTGGCGGCTGATAAAAGGTGAAGACTTACTTTCCCCTGCGTGAGAGGAGGAAAGCGAGGAGGAAGACAAGAGCGAGTAGCAGGATGATGGTGGCGCCGAGGTGCCAGCCGAGGGGGAAGGAGAGGAAGAAGGCGAGCACAGAGCAGGAGCCGCCGATGAGGGCTGCTCCCGGGAACATGAGCTGCGCACGGCGAGTGAGCAGGCGCATCGTGGCGCCGGGGATGACGAGCAGCCCCAGCGAGAGGAAGGAACCGACGGCTTGCAGCGAGGAGACAAGCGCGAGGATGATGAGCGCGAAGGTGCCGTAGCTCAGGGCTCGGGTGGGCAGGCCAAGGGCGGCGGCGGCGATGGGATCGAAGAGCCAGAGGAGCAGCGGACGGCGGAAGAGGGTGAGGAGAATGAAGGTGATGGCGGCGGCGGCGAAAGCGACGCAGAGATCGGTGTTGCTCATGCTGAGGATATTGCCGAAGAGCCAATCATCCACCTTCTGCTGCAGTCCCAGAGAGAGAAGAATGAGGTACCCCAGGGCGAAGGCGGCAGAATGGATGAGGGAGAGAGACGTATCGGCATCTACTGCGGAACAGCGCGCGACGAAAAGAGAGGAAAGACCTACCAGCAGAGCCGCCGCCAGAGCCCCCAGAAGCAGACTCCACTCCCCCAGCCCGAAGAGCAGGATGGCCAGCGCCAGCCCCGGCAGCAAGGCGCAGGAAAGCGTGCCGATCTGCAGGGAGGAGCGCCGCAGCACAATGAGCGCACTCATGAGACCGTCCGCCGCGCCGATGACCGCGCACGCCCACAGACTACGCTGCGCGATCGGTTCGCTGAGGAACTGGAGAAAATCATTCATACGGCAACATGAGGATTCGCCAAAGCGGGAGAAGAGAGCAGCTGTGAACAGGAGCCGAAGAAGAGCTGCTCACCGTCGCCAAGCAGTAGCGCGTGGTCGAAGACCCTTGCGATTTCTTCCGGTGTGTCGTGGCAGGCGGCGATGACGAGCCGACCCTCCTCTCGAGCCATGCGTTTCAGCAGATCACCCAGCGCGTGCACGCCCGGGATGTCCAGCCCGGTGAAGGGTTCATCCAGCAGGAGCACATGCGCCTGCTGAGCAAGGGCACGGGCGAGGAAGGCGCGCTGTTGCTGGCCGCCGGAAAGTTGAGATATGGGGCGTCCCTGCAGGGGGAGCAGCTGCATACATTCCAGCGCATACTGCACAATGCGCTCATCCTCCTCCCCCGCCGCACGCAGGAGCCCCAGGGAGGGGAAGCGGCCCAACTCCACCACGCCGCGTACGGTGATGGGGAAAGACCAGTCAATGCCGCTGCGCTGGGGGAGGTACGCTACTTCGTGCCGGACGCTGTGCAGAGGAAGACCGTTCCAGAGTACCCTGCCGCTCGATGGCCGCAGCAGCCCTGCCAACACGGAAAGAAAGGTGGATTTTCCCGCTCCGTTGCGTCCCACAAGCGCCATCGTGTGTCCGCAGGTGATGGAAAATGAAATCCCCCTCAGCGCAGGCTCCGCTCCACGCCCGTACGCCGCGCAGAGATTTTCTACGCGAAGCTCATGTGTCCCGGCGTGGTGAGAAGCAGACATGGATCGTGTCAATAGGTTGAAGAAAAACGAATTACGTCAGAATTTGCGCGGCAACTATATCTAAGCAGCTTATGAGAAGAGCATTGTAGCGGAACTTGCACAATCGACCTGAAGTTGGATAAGACACTCGGTGATGAGGAGGATAGATTTGATTCATTTGTTCTTCTCTCTGGAAGGAACGGATGCGACGTATTTCTGGTAGTGGCTGGTGGGGCGTTGGGGCATCGTGTGTTGTAATCCCTCTTTCAGGAGAGGAACCAGGTAACGACGGCGTACCCAACGGAGATTTGTGAGCCCCAACATACCGGCAATTTCACGCAAAGTACGCGGCTGTGCACAGTATTGCAGGATCTTTGCTTTGATTCTCTTCTCTTTAATTAATGTTTTATCATGAATGACTTCTGACTCATCATGGGTGGAAAAAGCTCCTGTAGATGGAGAAATAGCGCCATGAGACTTTCCCGTATTCTGACGAAGTTTCGATTGATCACCAGTAAGTTCTGGCTCATCATGGATGGAAAATGCTCCTGTAGATGGGGAGATAGCGCCATGAGACTTTCCTGTATTCTGACGAAGTTTCGATTGATCACCGGTAAGTTCTGGTTCATCATGGGTGGAAAATGCTCCTGTAGATGGAGAGATAGCGCCATGAGACTTTCCCGTATTCTGACGAAGTTTCGATTGATCATCAGTAAGTTCTGGTTCATCATGGATGGAAAATGCTCCTGTAGATGGGGAGATAGCGCCATGAGACTTTCCCGTATTCTGACGAAGTTTCGATTGATCACCAGAAAGTTTCGGCTCATCATGGGTGGAAAAAGCTCCTGTGGACGGAGAAATAGCGCCATGAGACTTTCCCGTATTC
>CANRKR010000105.1 GCA_947631275.1 uncultured Akkermansia sp. | reverse complement strand
ACGGTACCTCACCAAAACCTCATCCATCCTCACCATCTTCGCCTTGCCCACGAGCTCCGCCCACATCTTGTAATCTTCCGCCGGAAAACAATCCCCACGAAATTCGATGCCTTCACGGCGCAGAATCTCACGGCGCACCATCACGGAGGAAATGCACAGCACGTTACCCGCCAGCAACAGGTCGCACTCAATCTGCCGGGGATGGTTCCTCTCTCCCCAGCGCTCAACCTTCCACGGATGCGCCGCGTCGCCCACTCGGGTGGCCACCAGTCCGATGTCGGGATGGCTTTCCAGGTACTCCACCTGCTTGACGAATCTCTCCGGCAGAGAGATGTCATCCGAATCCATGAAGGCGACATATTCTCCCCGCGCTATCTTCAACCCCTCGTTGCGCGCGATGGCAGCTTCCATGTTCTTTTCCAATCGCAGGAGGATGATTCGCGGATCCTTGTATGCGCTGAGCTGACGTTGAGTAACTTCATCCGAACCGTTATCGATGATGATGAGTTCAAAATCCCGGAATGTTTGTCCCAGAATGCCACCGATAGCCAAATCCAACCAATCCTGCCGCGTGTTGTACACGGGCATGATCACGGATACCTTTGGCGCGGCTTGCTCTCTGCTCTTCACGGTTGATTTCACCTTGATTACCTGTCGATGCACCCTCGGATGGCGCACGACCGCCGCAGTATATCTCTTTCCAAATGCGATGCGCTGGCAACCTTATGATGACTATCTCTCAATCAATAAGTTACCCTATGGAACTTATTTCGGTTTTCGCAGACCCCTCTTTTCTTTCCGAATGCTTGCAACGTCCCGGAATCCTCATCACTGCGCGTTTTTTGATTATTTTGACTGGACATCGCATTTGGAAAGAGATATACACCCAAAAATGGACGCTATAAACTTGTCATCAACAATTAATATGATTCATCATCGACAAGACGAGTAATCAAAAAGGATCGATCATATCTCGCGCAAAATGAGCGAATTTGAGATCTAACAGGCTTACCAGCAAACCCAAAAATCAATCATCCTCCACCGATCCCCAAAAATTCCGCCTCGCTCAAGCCCCACGTTCCTGCGGCTTTACCGCACGATCTTCCAAATTTGTGACCCGGAAATTCCAAATCTCAAAATTCGGGCATCCTCCGCAGCTTCGTTCCAACGCGATTGCCACGGACAGAGAAAAAAGCTAAGATCGTACTCAGCGCGGCAGAAAATAGCCGCGTTGTTTGTCCGAAATAGGGAGTTCCAATTTTTCCATAACGGCAAGCATGTCCTCCCACACGGCGCGGCGAGCGCTCAGAGCTTCGTTGCGCAGCAGGTAGCTCGGGTGATAGGTCACACGCACGGGAAGTATATCCTCAAGCTGATGCCAGACACCGCGCAGAGAACTCACACTTCCCTCCCCTCCCAGCAGCCCGTGAGCCGCCGTGGCGCCGAGACACACCACGCAAGCCGGACGGATTGCACGCAGCTCTGCGAGGACCAACGGCAGGCAAGCAGCAATTTCCTCCGGGGTGGGCGGGCGATTTGCCGTGCCCTGATTCGCCCCCATAGCAGGGCGAAACTTACAAATGTTGGTGATGTAGATTTGTTCACGCCGCAACCCCATGGCGCGAAGAATTTCATTGAGCTTTTGCCCGGCCTTGCCCACAAAAGGTTCACCGAGACGTTCCTCATCGTAGCCGGGCGCCTCGCCCACCAGCACAAGCCGAGCGTGCACATTCCCCACAGAGAACACCATCTTCTCGCGCAGAGAACCGAGACGCCTCGCAGCGGACCAATTGACAGCCCGGCGACGGAGATAATCAATCTTTTGCTCCGGGGTACTCAGCTCCGAAATTTCGCTTCGCGAGGGGGAAGCTGCAGAAGATGACGGCGTACACCAGGCCTTCAGGATGCCGCGAGCAGCATCATCGACGGGGAGGCGATTCACCCCCTGTTCCTGCAGGTTCCGGAGGCTCTCGCGTGCGATATCCCGGAGCGTAGCCATGGGGGGGGGGAAGGGAGAAAAAAGGGATTACTCCGTCTGATCCGGGAAGATCAGATGGCGCGGAGCCGGGGTGATGCTGCGGATGGTCATCTTCACCTGGTCGCCACCGACTTCAAGCGGCAGACGTACGGAGTCCCCTACCTTGTGACCGATGAGTTTGGCGCCCAGTTTGGAACTGTACGCCACCACACGTTGCTCCGGCACAGAATCCCAGGCGCCCAGAACCGTGTAAACGACTTCCCGGCCATCCTCGGTGACGAAGGTGACGCTCGTTCCCATGCTGACAGCATCACAACTGACATCGGCAAAATCCGTTGGCTGAGCCTGTGCAAGCTGACGGGAGAGCTCCTCGGAGCGGCGCACAAGCACCTGACGAGTAGCCTTGGCGTCCTGATAGCCACCGTTCTCGCGCAGGTCACCCTCGGCGCGGGTGATCTCCAGATCATGCTTGTTCTTGGGAATCTTGACATTGATGAGCTCATCGTACTCCGCTTTGCGCTGAGCGAAAGAACGCAGAGAAACGTAGAGCGTCTGCTTCGCCTTGGGCGCGCTGCGCGCGAGCGCGATCTCCTGCAAGCCCGGATGTACCTTCATCATGCTGGCTAACAGGAAATTGCGATCCAGCTCCGGAAGAACGGCCGAATCGTAAATCGATTTCGCAAAAGGACGAGCTTCCGGCTCACTGAGTCCTGTCACCAGATCCGGGGCAAGCTTCTTATCTTCCACGAGCATGTTGCGCAGGCGCAAAGCGCGGTTCGGCGCACCATCGGCGCTGTCGCGTTCAATCGCGCTGATAATCGCTGCTCCCAACGCCATCTTGGCGCTGTCCACCACCTCTTTTGCAACACCGTGTCGCTCTTTGCAAAGCCAGATGAGAACACTGGGCTGAAGCGTCTGACGAGAAATACCGGAAAGAACCTCGGCGAAGAGTTGCTCCTTATTGCCATTCTGCAGGATAAAATCCGCAGCGGCAGGAGTAACGCGCTGCCCTCCCATGAGGAAAAGGTGGGTCAGATAGGGCTGCCAATCCTCGGGATACGCCTCGCGAATGGCTTTGTAGACGCAGAGCTGGCGCGCGGGCGAAAGTTCACCGATGTAGTGTACGAGCTGCTCAGAAGAGATGTCGCTCATTTTATCCGCCAGCTGGGTGGTTTGCTGCACCCCTTCTTTGTCCATCGCCTGCTGCAGAGCCGAGCGCCCGGCTTCCCCCTCTGCCACGCGGGCGGGAATCTCATCGCGGATAATGATGAGCTGCAGCACATGCTGCGGCTCCATATGATCACGTTGGATGTCCTTCTCCATGGCTGCGATGAGCTTGGCAGCGGCATCATATTGCCCCCGCAGCACCTCGCTCATGTGCGCCTGATCGAGTATGCGCACGCAACTCTCCAGAGAACCGGCATCCTGATAATCGGCAAGCAACGCCTCAGCAGCGCTCTCGGCCCGACGCAGACAAATGGCTTCCCCTCGCTTCGTAGGCAGACGAAAATGAGGAGATTGGCGCATGGCAGCACGCGCCTTTTCCCACCACGGTCTCCACTCTGCCGCAGGGATGACACGCCCGCTCAGAAAACGCTCCAGATCTTCCGGCAGCATCGGCAGCACTTCTTCCACCCCTTCCCGCAGGGAGTAATTATTCTCCAGCACCTCGGTAAGGAAGCCCAGCATCGTTTCTTTCCCTTCTGCCCTGCTGCGCGCTGTCGCGGGATCATCATAGCAGGAAATCAGGAAGTGCTTCTCCGGCAGCGGGGTGAGCTGGTTGAAAGCCAACTTCAGTCCCATCACATAGCCCGGTCGCCGCTCAAAGTTCACCTTGATCGCTTGCTTGCTGAGCGACCAGACCTCCACCTTCCCCACGCCCCATTCACTATGTATCACGTACTTCCCAGGGCTGATCTTGTCCATCCTCTTAGCAAAATTCATCGGAATCTTTCCGGCTTTAACCAGTTTTTCAAGGTCGCTATGCATACGTAAGAACATACTAGCACACCTCGTGTCAACGTCAATTCAAATATCTGTGAATTGATGCACATGCGTCCCAAGAAAAATGATTTCATGGGCAGAGATCGTGATTATAGCAGGATTTGGCGTTGGGAGGCAAAA
>CANRKR010000104.1 GCA_947631275.1 uncultured Akkermansia sp. | reverse complement strand
CTGACGGGGGTGCCTCTTCTGGTCGATCTGGCCGCCATGCGCGACGCGCTCCGGGAGCGTGGAGGCGATGCGGCGAAACTGGAGCCGCTGGTGCCTGTGGATCTGGTGGTGGATCACTCCGTGCAGGTGGATTGGGCGGGTTTTCCGGAGGCGATGCAGAGGAATCTCACCCGTGAGTTTGAGCGCAATGCCGAACGCTACGAGTTCCTCAAATGGGGGCAGCAGGCGTTCAAATCCTTTTCGGTCGTGCCGCCTTCCACAGGGATCGTGCACCAGGTGAATCTGGAGCACCTCGCCAGAGGGGTGATGCAGAGCGGCGGCGTTTTCTACCCGGATTCACTCGTGGGGACGGATTCGCACACCACCATGATCAATGGTCTCGGTATCGTGGGCTGGGGCGTAGGCGGAATCGAGGCGGAGGCCGGCATGCTGGGGCAGCCCGTCACCTTCCTCGTGCCGGAGGTGGTGGGGGTCGAGCTGAAAGGACGCTTGCAGCCCGGGGTGACGGCGACTGATCTGGCGTTGCGTATCACCAGGATGCTGCGTGCGCACGGCGTGGTGGGCAAGTTCGTAGAGTTTTACGGCGAAGGGGCGGCGGCACTGAGCCTGCCGGATCGCGCCACGGTGGCGAACATGGCGCCGGAGTACGGCGCGACCATGGGCTTCTTTCCCATTGATGAGACGAGCGCAAATTACCTGCTTGCGACCGGTCGCAGCAAGGAGCATGTGGATGATTACATAGCTTACTACAAGGCGCAGGGGATGTACGGCATGCCGATGCCCGGGCAGATTGATTACAGCGCCGATCTCGAGCTGGATCTGGCGGATGTGGCGCCGGCCGTTGCGGGGCCTCGGCGTCCGCAGGATCTGGTGCCACTCTCGGAGCTCAAGCAGAGTTTCCCCGCCATTTGCGAGAGCATTCGCGGCGCGGAACAGGGCGCGCAGAAGGTGCGCTTCACCATGCATGGCGACGCCGGGAATGCCGATGCGCCCACGGAGCATGACGCGGAGTTGGCCGATGGTTCCATCCTCATTGCTGCCATCACCAGTTGCACCAACACCAGCAACGACGGACTCATGCTGGCTGCGGGGCTGCTTGCCGGGAAAGCGGCGGCGATGGGGCTCAAGGTGCCGGCTCATGTGAAGACCAGCATGGCGCCGGGCTCGCGTGTGGCGGCGCTTTACTTTGCTAACAACGGCCTGACGGCAGCCCTGGATGCGATCGGGTTCTCCATCGTCGGCTACGGCTGCACGACTTGCATCGGCAATTCCGGTCCGCTGCACCCGGACATTGAAAAAGCTCTGGCGGAGCATCCCATCGTGAGCTGCTCGGCGCTTTCGGGCAATCGCAATTTTGAAGCCCGCATTCATCCGCGCGTGAAGGCGAATTTCCTGATGTCTCCGCCTCTGGTGGTGGCTTTTGCCCTCGCCGGGAGGGTGGATATCGACCTCACAACCGAGCCCCTGACGCACACGGCTGAAGGCAAGCCGGTGTACCTGCGGGATCTGTGGCCGACGGATGAGGAGTTGCGTGAGGCTCGCGCCCGCGCGTGCGGAGCCGAGGATTACCTGGCAAGTTATGCTCATTCGATCCCGGAGTGGCAGGGGATTGCCGCGCCCGGCGGCGCGACGTTCGCGTGGAAGGAGGAGTCAACCTACCTGCATCGTCCGCCGTTCTTTGCTCCCCAGATCGGGAATCCTTTTGACGACATTACGGACGCGCGCGCCCTCGGCATTTTTGGGGATTGTGTGACCACGGATCATATCTCCCCCGCAGGCGCTATCAAGCGCTCCGGTCCGGCCGGGCGCTACCTGAAGGAGCGGGGCGTGCAGCCGTGCGACTTCAACACGTACGGTTCTCGGCGCGGGCACGATGAAGTCATGGTGCGCGGCACCTTTGCCAACGTGCGAATCAAGAATCTGCTCACCCCCGGGGTGGAAGGCGGCTATACGCTCTATTTCGGTTCGCGCGAGGTTTGCGCTCCGGACAGGGAGATCGCTTCAAGCTGCGGCACGCCCACCTTCATTTACGACGCCGGCATGGCCTACCGTGCCGACGGTGTGCCGACCATCGTCATCGGCGGCGAGGATTACGGCATGGGATCCAGTCGTGATTGGGCGGCTAAGGGAACGGCTCTGCTCGGCGTGCGGGCTGTTGTCGTCAAGAGTTTTGAGCGTATCCACCGCTCCAACCTCGTCGGGATGGGCGTGCTGCCTCTGGTCTTCGCCGACCCCGCCGATTATGACCGCGTGAAGGATCTGAAGGACGCTACCTACTCCATCTGCGGATTGAGTGAAACGATGAGTCCCCGGGCAGAGGTGCGATTCGTGGTGCAGCCTTCCGGAGCCGCTTCTTTCTCTCTCCCGCTCATTGTGCGCCTGGATACCCCGATCGAGTTTGAGTACTACAAAGCCGGCGGAATTCTGCCCTACGTGCTGTCGAAATTCCGGAGCGAGTAATCATCAGCCTCCCGCTGCAAGGCAGATTGTCACAGGGCAATGTACCTCGTGCGCAGGAGGTTGTTGCTGCAGTGCCCCATTTCATACTGCAGCAGCGTGTAGCTGCGGTGGGTTTTCAGGTGCCGCGTGGCAAAGGTGTGGCGCAGGACGTCCGGCTGCCATGGCTTGTGCTGCCGCGCATCCCACCCCGCTTCCCGGTGCAGCTGAGTCCAGTGCCGTGTCCAGTTGCGCGGGCAGATTTTTTGCGAGGCTCTCGGTTTTGTGTGGCGCCAACTGCGTGCTAACACACGTGCCAGCTCGGGTTGAATCGTTACGTGCCGAGAGCCGCCTGTCTTACTGTGCTCGGGGAGAATGCTGATGACTCCCGCCTTCATGTGCACCTGCTCCCATGTGAGTCTCGCCACCTCGTTCGGACGTACCCCGGCGTACAGCATGACAGCCGTGGCGGGCAGGCAGATTCCATTCCTGTATTCCGCAGCGGCGGAGAGCAGACGCTCCGTTTCTTCCCGGGTGAGCACACAGATGCGCTTTTCCCTCACTACCGGAGGCTGCACGAGCCGCACGGGGTTGTCTGCGCGCCACCCGTGACGAATGGCGGTGCTGAAAACGCAGGAGAGCGCTGCGCGTGCCTTCTTCCGCTGGCTCGGGGTGTCAAAGGCCTTCTTGATCCATATTGCACATTCTTCCGGACGGACTGTCCGCACGCGTCGCTGCGCCAGCTCCGGGCATCTGGTCATAAATCTCCTCGTCAGATAGCGCAGGTCGTTTACAGTGCGCTTTCTTCTTGTCCCGACTCTTTCGTGCAAAGCCTCCTCCACCGCTTTCCTGAATGTTACCGTCTTTCTTCGTTGCCGCAATTCCTCCTCGCCTATTGCCAGGCACTCGTAGGCACGTTTCACGCTTCCGTGCCCCGATTTTAAAGCTGCTTTTGCTACCAGGGCTGCCTCCAACACTTCCTTCCCCGTTGACCGCAGCACCTCAAGAGCCGCCCACTCTGATCTGCTCATAAGTGAGTTTTCGAGTCCTTTTGTCATTTGGTTTTCCTTCTGGGTTCTCATAGTAATCGGTATTATGTTTGTTTTGGGTTTAGCTCCCGACGCGGTACGGTTTTGAAATACGCTAGTCAAGCCCGTTTTTTAGATTTTCCATCCCAGTTTTTTTCAACAAGAAGACAGCGACAGCAGGTCTCTCTAGCAACGAAAAGACGGGACTTCATCGTTTTGTAAAGCTATAATAATAAGTTATCAACGAATAAAGTTCAGCGTATTTCAAATACGCTATACTGCGGTGTCCGTTGGAAGGACACGCTAACTATGAAAATGAAATGTTTGCCGTTGTATGTAGCTCTCGTTTTCGGGGGCTTGATGCTGATATCCTGTTCCTCAACGTTGAAACCTGAGCCACCGAAAACAGTGACGGATCCAACGGTTGTCGCCACTTACAAAAAAGCTGTGGCCGGAGATGTGAAGAGTCTGCGTTTCATCAGCGCGCAGTACAAGGCGGGCGCTGCCGGATTCCCCAAGAGTCCCCGTCAGGCAGCCAACGCCCTGTACATGGCCGCGAATGCCGGGGATACCCAGAGTCAGCTTGAACTTGCCAAATGCTATGAGGAGGGGTACGGGCGCATGCAAGATATTTCCAAAGCGGCCGGATGGTATCACAAAGCTGGGGAGCAGGGCAGTAAAAT
>CANRKR010000103.1 GCA_947631275.1 uncultured Akkermansia sp. | reverse complement strand
TCTTCCCAGCGCTCAGGATGATACCATCGAGGGCTGAAGCATCAACACCGAGCTCGACACGACCACCGCCACCCTCTTGCAGAGGACTCCCTGAGCTTTCTGACTTGACTTCGATGCTGCCGTTGCTTCCGGAAATCGTGCCTCTCGTGATCCTTAAAGCGCCACCGCCGGTGAGGGTGAGGGCTTCATTTGCCGTTAATCCTCCCTGCAAATTCAGTTCTGCCACCGGAAAGTTGAGGTTGAATTTTCCTCCGCTAGCCATGGTCAGCTCGCCCTCAACAGTCATGCTGCCCAGATAGCCGCCACCCGAAAGACGATTCTGTACCTCGATCTCGCTGTACCCAGAGACATTCCCCCCCACAGTCAGGTTCCCGTAGGCGCCATTTGCTCCTCCAACAGTGAGCTTCGTGTGACCACCGCTAGCGTCACCCGTGAGGTTGCCGGTGAACTTGACCGTGCCTCTCCCGCCGTTGAGGTTGACAGTACTCACGTGGGTCACGTTGACTTCCAGTGTGGCGCCCGCTTCGGCCTTGAAAAGACTAAGGGTGCCCCAGTTGGCGTCAAACGGATTTGAAGTCGTATCTGACAACGTCACCGTGCCGGAATTGGCAACCACCGCCGCTGGCTGGCTCTCAGCAACCGTCGGCAGAGTCACCTTGCCGGTCAACGCCTGCCCGGCGCCGGGGTCAAAGATGACTGTTGCTCCACTTGCCACTTCGATTGTTCCCTGGAACGAGGTGGAGAAGTTGCTCAAATCTCCGCCTATCTTAACTGTGCCCCGTTGGATGTCCAATTTCGAGCTTGCACCGCCGCTGATGGCGCCGGTCAGATTCAGAGTGCCCGTCCCCGTTTTCTTAAGGGTCTTGTCAGACATGTTGAGGGCGCCGGAGATGGTGCCGGAATTATTGAGCACATCAATGGTGGCGTCTGTCGAAGCCTTCTCCAGAGAGACCGTCCAGCCTACTGTGGGATTTGATTGGCTAAAACGTAGCGCATACGGATGCTGCGTAGTCCCATCTCCCGCCAGATAAAGTGTGCGAGTTTCGTCGCTATTTGCGACAAGCCCGGAGGTGTAAAGCCAAAGTGCAGAGCCATCCTCCACCACGATGGATTTTTCGATGTGATCAAAAGCTTTCGTTTTGTCGTTTGAAGATCCGGTAGCAAGTACTGTTCCGCCACGGAGAATTACGCTTCCGATGGTGTTACTCTCTCCATTGAGCATGGCATACAGCCCTTGGTTGCCGCTGCTCCCATATAACCATACGCCCGTGCTGGCACTACTAGTCGTCAATCCATCAAGAACAATGCTCCCTGCACCACCGATGATGCCGCTAGAGCCACCAGTCGCTCCGTAGTTGTTGTAGAAAGTCTTATCCTTCACCACAAATTCCGCATTTTCTCCTACGCTTACGCCATTGGTAAAGGTTACCTTCATCCCGGCTTCCACATTCAGTTTGCTGCTGCTGTCGAGTACCAGATTCTTTGCATTCACAGCCCCATTCCCGCTGTCACTCCCCAATTTCCGAATCGTCAGTGTCTTCCCATCTGCTACCCTAAGAGTGTACCCAGTCCAAGTGAGAGTTTTCGATCCTGCTACCTCAAAGATAGTGTCCGACTTGACATTTGCGTCATACAAGTAGGAACCACACGTAAAAGTCGTGTTTGATTTAATCGTGAAGAGAACATCAACACTGGTACTACCACTGCTCGCCCCACTCTCCAGGGTGATCGCTCGATCATTACGACTTTGTCCGTTAAAAGTGTAAGTGACTCCTTCGTGAGCTTCCACAATGAGACCACCGAGCACCAGCGGATAAAAATCGAGAGTGTAGCTTGTGGTGCCTGTATCACCGTGCGTTGAACCCCCTAATCTCAGGGTGTGACCGTAGGTTGACTCACCAGTGGCATCATCGGCGTTGGAGAAGGTGTTTTTCCAGTAAGGCTTACCAGATGATTGATGCTGACCGTTGCTATCAATGTAGCCGCTAGTGTTTCCCGTAACCCCGTCTGTCGGGGCTCCGGATGTCCCATTCTCGAAAAACTTCGAGGTAGAAATATTGCCAGAAGCCTCGATATCAATGATGTAGCCAGCGTAGTTTTTGTTATCGTCCTGAGAGGAGTGAGCGGCGAGGGTCCCCGCTGCCTCCGCCTGTTGCTGGACGAGGGCGAGGGCGGCGAGAGCGCCGAAGCCGAGGGAGGCGGAGGAAAGGGTGGCAGGCAGGGCGAAAGCTACCGCAGCAAGGCAAGCCAGAAGAGCCTTGCGAAGACCCGAAGGAAGGTGGAGTTTCATGACCGAAAATAGAGAAAAAGCAGGTGAAACGACGCCGCGCGGGAGAGACGACACGACGGCATCATCTCCCACGCTCAGCGTGCAGTATAACGTATTCGGAATCCGCGGTGCAAGCAAAAAAGCATTGAAGGGCGAAAAAAATTGCTATTCACAGGGCTTTCGGGCTTTGCAGGGTTCCGGTCTCCGCACCCCGTTGGCGCCCAAATGGGTGCGGGGTGAATTTGCTCTCTGCTATTCATCAATAACTTGCAACTTTTTCGCGAACCGCGGATTCCGAATCCGCGGTTCATTACCCCCATAGGGTATATCAACCAGTGCGTTTGAGAGGGGAGACAACGCGACGTCTGCGTTTCCGGCGGATCAGAGAAGGAGTTTGCGTTGCAGCCGCGCTGTTTTCACTTGCTTTACTCGTGTGGAGGTGCTAAAGTTCCGCCGTCGCGGGGCGAGAGGGCGAAGGGCAAGATTTCGTGTTTCGCGGCGGCGCACAGAATTTCCTGTTATGAAATCACCGCACATATTTTCTTCAGAATCCGTAGGGGAGGGGCATCCTGACAAAGTGGCCGATCTGATATCGGACACCGTGTTGGACGCCTGCCTGGAGCAGGATGCCGCATCCAGGGTGGCGTGTGAGACGCTGGTGAAGGATGATCACGTCGTGCTGGCGGGGGAGATCACGACGACGGCGAAGCCGGACTTCGAACAGATTGTGCGCGGCACGATTCGGGAGATCGGCTACCGCAGCGCGAAGGACGACCCTGTGTTCAACGCGGAAAGCGTCAGGATTCTGAATTTTCTTGCGGCGCAGAGTCCGGACATTGCGCGCGGGGTGGACGCGCGCGAGGCGGAGGGGAAGGATGGCGCGGAGCAGGGGGCGGGGGACCAGGGCATCATGTTCGGTTTTGCGACGAATGAGACGCCGGAGATGATGCCGGCGCCGGTGATGTTTGCCCACCGCATCATGCAGGAGCTCGCCCGCGCGCGCCACGCCGGGGAGGTGGGCTGGCTGCGGCCGGACAGCAAGAGCCAGGTGGCGGTGGAATACGGGGAAGACGGACGCCCGGCGCGCATCATCAATGTGGTGGTCAGCACCCAGCACACGCCGGAGGTGTCGCTGCAGGAGATTCGGCGCTACTGCAGGGAGCTGGTGCAGCGCGTGCTGCCGCCCGAGCTTCTGCGCCCCGACACGGAATACTTCATCAACCCGACCGGACGGTTTGTGGTGGGCGGGCCGCACGGGGACTCCGGGCTCACCGGGCGCAAGATCATCGTGGACACCTACGGCGGCATGGGGCGCCACGGCGGCGGAGCGTTCTCCGGGAAGGATTGCAGCAAGGTGGATCGCTCCGGGGCGTACATGTGCCGCTGGGTGGCCAAACACATCGTGGCAGCCGGACTGGCGGACCGCTGCGAGCTGCAGGTGGCGTACGCCATCGGCAGGGCGGATCCCCTCTCCGTGATGATTGACATCGACACCTTCGGCACCGCCACGACCGTGAGCGAGGAAGAGATCATCCGCCGCGTGCGCGGGGCGTTTTCCTTCAAGCCGGCGGACATGGAGAGCGCGCTGGGACTCCGGCGCCCCATTTTCCGACGCTCCACGAATTACGGACACTTCACCAAACCGGATCTGCCCTGGGAACAACTCGACCCCGAGCGGCTGGAGAAACTGAAATCGGGGAGGAAATGAGGGGCGCGCGCGCCGGCGCGCGCGAAGGGGAGACAGGCGCCGCCCCACCCGACGGGACGGCGCGCCGACGAAACGGGTCTCGGTCAATTTCGCTGGAGGCGTAAGAAAAAGATTTGGCGTGTTTTTAAGAACAGGTAGTCAATGTTATAGATACCGCAGCATTTACTTTGTATTCGTTTGATACCTGCATTAAAGGATTCTATCTTGGC
>CANRKR010000102.1 GCA_947631275.1 uncultured Akkermansia sp. | reverse complement strand
GGAAGCATGAAAGTGATAACCATTTACGGCAGCAGGAGCGATTTGGAATTTATGGAGCCTGCTCGGAAGTATTTAACGGAACACGGGATTGATCATGAAGAAGTCGTCTATTCCGCCCATCGGGATTTACCTGCTCTTCTTGAGTACCTGAAGGGGTTGGAGAAAAGCGGGACAAAGGCGGTGCTGCTTTGCGTGGCAGGGCTCTCTGCTGCCCTGCCGGGCGTGGTCGTTATGAACACTAATCTACCCGTTATTGGTGTGCCGGTGCCGTGCGGTCCCCTGCAGGGAATGGACGCCTTGCTGGCCATCTCCCAACTGCCGGGGGGAGTGCCTGCCACCACTGTCGGACTGCACAAGAAAACCCCGTTGAACGCCGCCATGGCTGCGCATCGAATTCTTCAACTAGCTGGACATCAATAATTTCAAGATATTCGACGCCATGCCGGAGATAGAGAAAAGAGAAATCGACCACGCTCTGGAGAAATGGGCGGAGCACATCGCCTCTTCGCACGCGCGCGAGGAGACCCTCGGCCTGGTGGGGCTGGTGAGCCATGGAGATGTTCTGGCGCAGCGTCTGACGCGCATCCTTCGGGAGAAAGGCTTTCGGAAAATCCAGTGCGGAGCGATCGATGTCACTCTTTACCGCGATGACATCGACCTGCGGCAGGCGCGTCTCGCTCTGCGGAGCTCGGATCTCCCCTTCTCCACGGATGGGATGCCGCTCATCCTGGTTGATGATGTGGTGCAAAGTGGGAGAACGGCACGAGCTGCGCTGGATGCTATCTTTGAATACGGGCGCCCGGAGCGGGTGGAACTGCACTGCCTCGTGGAACGCGAGGGGCGGCAGCTGCCGATTCACCCGGACTACGCTGCATTCCGCCTGACAGAAGAAGGGGCAGGCGATACGGTGCGGGTGCTGCTGACAGAGGAAGACGGTAAGGATATTATTGAATACTGAGAAAGAAGACTTTTCGAATCCACCATGAAGCCTAGAAAAGACCTTATCACCATTGAATCTCTGAGCGACGAGGACATCCGCACCATCCTCGAGAGCGCCGTGTCGATGAAAGAAATCTTCACCAAAAGCGTGAAGAAGGTGCCTGTGCTGCGCGGGAAGTCTGTGCTCACTCTCTTCTACGAACCAAGCACACGCACTCGCTCCTCCTTTGAAGTAGCGGCGCATCGGTTGTCGGCTGACGTCACCACCTTTACCCCCTCCACCTCCTCTGTGGTGAAGGGTGAAAGCGTGCACGACACGATCGACACGCTTATGAGCATGAAGATGGATTACATCATCGTGCGCCACAAAAACAGCGGCATCCCCGCGGTCATCGCGCGCCATTGCAACGCCTCCGTCATCAACGCCGGAGATGGAGCGCACGCTCACCCCAGCCAGGCATTCCTGGACGCTTTTACCATCCGGGAGCACTTCGGAGCCGTGGAAGGGCGGCGTGTGGTCATCATCGGGGATATTCTGCACAGCCGCGTTGCGCGCTCCACCTCCTGCATTCTGCAGAGACTCGGAGCCCAAGTAGCGTTCATGGGGCCACGATCTCTTGTGCCGCCAATGCGATACACCGGCATCGAGTGTCTGGCGGACTGGGATGCCGTGTTCGCATGGAAACCGGATGTGATCTACCTGCTGCGCGTACAGAATGAACGCATCGAGAATCCTTTCTTCCCGGCGGCAGATTACCACCATGCTTTCGGCGTAACGGAGCAGCGACTGCGCCGCATCGAAGACGAAGGCATGGCGGTGATGCACCCCGGTCCTGTCAACCGAGGCGTTGAACTTTGCGACGCCGCGATGGAATACAAAAATTGCCTCGTTTGCAACCAGGTGGAAAACGGCATCGCCGCTCGCATGAGCATCCTTTACCACCTCACCCCCGGAACCCTGTCATGACCAGAACCTGTATCACCCACGCCATCTGGGCGCCCGACGGGCAGGAATGCGATGTCTGCACCGACCCCGCAGTAAACGCTTCGAACATCCTGTCTGCCGGAAATATTCCCGTACCGGGCGTCGCCCAGGTCACCCCCGCAGGGGAGATGAAGATTCCCGCGCAATCTCGCGTGATTGACGCTGCCGGCAAACTTCTCCTTCCCGCCCTCTACGATCTGCACACCTGCATCGAAATTCCCGGCCGCAGCAAACGAGAATGCATCATGCGCGCCGGTGAAGCGGCTGTCCGCGGGGGCGTGTGGGGCATGCTCGTGTTGCCCTCCCCCGCCTTCTGCTTTGACAATGGGGCGGCGCTGGACAGCTTTCGCGAAGCCGCCGAAGCCCGATCCGTGGCAGAGATGATGCCTGCCGGTTGTATTTCACTAGGGATGAGAGGCAACGAGCAAGCGCCGTACAACACACTGTCCACCATGCGCGGTGTCCGCATCCTGAGCGACGGCGAATCTTTTCCAACCAACCTCCTCATGCTCTACCGCGCCATGCAGTACGCGGCAGATCTTGAACTGATCTTCGCCGTGCGAGCCGATGTGCCGGCTCTCACCACGCACACCTACGCCCACCCGAGCAGCACGGCGTATAAGCTGGGGCTTCACCCCTGCCCGCCATGCGCAGAGGAGATCGGGACTGAAACTCTCCTACGCCTCGCAGAGGCCACCGGCGCGCGTCTGCATCTGCAACTTGTGAGCACGGCGGAATCTGTGCGCATCATACGCCGGGCGAAGGAGAGCGGACGCGTCAAGGTGACAGCGGAGGTCGCCCTGCACCACCTGCTCTACACTCACGAAAACATCGGCAATTACGACACCGTTTACAAGACAGTGCCCCCGCTGCGCGACAAGGGAGACTGTGAAGCGCTGTTGGAGGGGGTGAAGGACGGCACCATCGACTGCATTGTCAGCGCTCACACCCCCTGCACTCCTTTCTCCAAAAAACAGGATTTTATCAGCGCGCCCGCCGGCATGGTGGGACTTGATACAATGCTGCCGACTCTTTACACCAAATTGGTGAAGCCGGGATTATTGAGCTGGACCGAGTTGGTGCAGGCCTGCTGCCTGCGGCCGGCAGCCATTGCCAGCCCGTGGGAAGACGAAGAGGGGGGACGCGCCACAGCGCCACTGCTGCTCTTCGATCCTGAAGAGGAATTCGTGGTGGATGAGGCAAGTCTCGCCTGCGGCACGCTCAATACTCCATTGCTCGGAGAAAAGCTCTACGGTAAAGTTACCCTTCCTCTCCACTGATTCCTCCTCCGCATGGTCATCTACATCATCAGCGACGGGAAAAAAGGACACCTCTCACAAACATGGGGACTGGCGCAAGCTCTCCTTTCTCATGCGCGACAACGGCAACCGGACAGGCAACACACCGTGCACGAGGTGGACGTGAGCTCCATGAGCTTTGTCGACAAGCTTACCTACTCCGGCGCTGACCTCAACTTGCCCGGACCGGACCTTATCCTCTGCGCAGGACACGGCACGCACCTGGCGGCGCTGCACCTGGCGCACACGATGCGCTGCCTCTGCATGGTATGCATGAAACCGAGCATCCCGACTAAATGCTTTGATCTCTGCATCATTCCTCGCCACGATTACGAAGAGCATGCTAATCTGCCGGAGCATATCCTGCTTACGAATGGAGCGTTGAATAGCATTCATCCTGAGCCGGGAGCAGAGAAAAAAGAAACGCTGCTCCTCATCGGCGGACCAAGCAAGGAATTCGGCTGGGACGAAGATCATTTGCTTACTCAGCTGTCCACCATCGCGCGCTTCAATACAGGACAGATGGTGCTTACCACGTCCCGACGCACCCCACCGGATTTCATCTCCCTGCTTACACCCGCCTGCCCCAGTATCCGCATCGAACCGGTGGAGACAACTGCCCCCGACTGGGTTACAAAGCACCTTGCCTCAGCACGCGAGGTCTGGGTCACTCAAGACAGCGTCTCCATGGTTTATGAAGCTCTTTCCAGTGGGGCTCCGGTCGGCATCATAGAAATGCCTGTGCACCCCAAACGCGTCGGCAGAGCTCCCAGCCGTGTCGCCCGTGGCCTCGCCTCCCTCGTACAGGAGGGATATGTCACCACCTTCACCCAATGGCTGAGCAGGCGCCGACTCACTCCCGGAAAACCGCTGCATGAAACCGATCGCGTGGCAGAATACATCCTCAACCACTTTCCGAAACTCCTCTCATGAAAATCATGCACCTGCTGCCGGCGCTCTCCTCCGGCGGAGTAGAGCAAGTCGTACT
>CANRKR010000101.1 GCA_947631275.1 uncultured Akkermansia sp. | reverse complement strand
GTTTCTTCCAACTTCTTCTGGGCTTCCTCGGCTGATTTGAAGCGACGTTTTTCTTCCTCGGGGAGAGGCAGCTTTTCATCGCAGCATGCCTTGAGGAGTTTCTTCATGTTTGCATTCTCTTCTTTGACGAGATCCCCCGCTGTTTTACCAGTCTTGCTCTTGATGGAGGCATCCGCGCCTTTGGCTACGAGCCAGCAGACGGCGAGGCGGTTGTCCTGTGCCGCGGCGTGCATGAGGGCAGTTTGACCGCGCTTGTCTGCGGCGTTCACGTTGCCGCCCTTTTCGACGGCTTTCAGCTTCTTGAGCAGGGATGCCGCTTTCTTTTGCTCCTTGCTGAGTTTTACCCCTTTCTCCTGCTTTCCCGTGCCCGCCGGGAAGAGGAGTTCCACCCCTTGCTGCGGTGCGTCCTGCTTTGTGGCCTTTTCTTTCGCTCCCGTCGCCCCGGCTAGTATCAGTATGCTCGTCAGGGCAAGAATTGTAAAATGCTTACAATAAGCTAATAATAAAAACGGGGGGGGGTAGCGGCGGATTTCATTGTGACGTTTGTGCGGGAAGTGGCATCAACCTATCATATTTTGTTATACTCCGCAAGTGAAATATCGGGGGAAGGGATACAAAATCGTGCTTTGAGGACGCAGGAAGCGTTATGGCCCTGAGGCGAGGCGGAGGGAGGAGCCGGATTATTCCCGGATGACGACCTCAGAGCCGAGGGGGAGGAGGTTGAAGAGCGTTTGACAGTCATCGTGCTGCATACGGACGCAGCCATGGGAGTCCGGCGTGCGCAGGACATCGCCGACGTGGAGGCCGACGCCGTCGTTGGTGAGACGCATGAAGAAGGGCATGGAGGAGCGGTAGAGGTTGGAGCGGTGGTGGCGGTCTTTTTCAGTGATGCGGAAGAAGCCGGTGGGAGTGGCATGTCTGGGGCCTCTGCCGGTGCAGACCGGGAAGTCCATGGCCGGGCGGCCGGCTATAATGAAGAGCCCCCGCTG
Source organism: uncultured Akkermansia sp. (assembly GCA_947631275.1). Classification (GTDB taxonomy): domain Bacteria; phylum Verrucomicrobiota; class Verrucomicrobiia; order Verrucomicrobiales; family Akkermansiaceae; genus Akkermansia. The sequence goes on along the minus strand of CANRKR010000101.1, from coordinate 3,317 downwards.
GGAGGAAAGGTCGATGACGACGAGGAACTTGCCCGTGGAACTCAGGGCAACGGGGTCGCGCCACGTGTCGTAGGTGAGAGGGTAGTCATTGCGATTGCGGAAAGAGAGATAATCTGCCGGGAATCGGACATTGGGCAGGACGGAAGAGACGATGTGGTCGAACCTGGAGGCGTTGTATTCGATGAGGAGTTTGAGGGAGGCATCGCGGTGGAACTCCCGGGCGAGGAAAAGAGGCGATTTTTTGTCACGCCCCCAGAGGTCGGTTCTTGCGCCGGCATCCAGGAGCAGCGAGAGGAGTTCCGGGTTATCGCAGGTGACGAGCAAGTGCATGAGGGCAGAGTAGCCGCGGCGATCCAGCGCGTTGACATCGGCGCCCCTGTCCAGGAGTTTTTGAATGGTGGGGATATGGGGTTGTTTTTCCATGACCGAAAGCATGAGCGCGGTACGTCCCTGAGCGTCACGGACGTGGGGGTCAATGACGATATCGGTGACATGGCGCTGCTTGAAGAGATCAATGATGAGATGGCGATGCTTCGGATTTTTGAGAGCAATTTTTAAGGCGCTGTCGCCCCGTTTATTCAGGAGCGTTGTGTCCGCGTCGGCATCCAGCAGGGCGGTGGCGGCTGCCACATCGGCAGGGTCGTCCGTAGCCGCACGAGCCATGAGTGGCGTGTTGCCCAGTTTGTCTGCCGCATTGATAGCCGCCCCGGCCTGGAGCAGCAACTGCACCGTGCGTGCGGAGGTTGTGATATGCAGGGGCGTTTTGCCGGACGGCATCGCAATATTGACATCGGCCCCGGCTCGGATGAGAGCTTCGACGCGCTCGGGGGAATTTGCGGCGATGTGAAGCGGGGAGAGCCCCTGCTCGTCCGGTGCGTTCAGTTTGGCGCCGGACTCGGCCAGGAGTCGTATAGAATTAGTGTTTTCAGCAAGGTGAAGCGGCGTCCTGCCGTGTTTATCCGCCGCGTTGACCGCTGCGCCGGCCCGGAGCAGAGCCGCCACGTGCTCCGGGGAATTGACGAAACGATGCAGCAGAGTCTGCCCTGCGGGGTCTTTGGCATTTACATCGGCGCCGGACTCAGCCAGAAGTCGTATAGAATCAGGGTTTTCGACAAGGTGAAGCGGCGTTCTGCCGTGTTTATCCGCCGCGTTGACCGCCGCGCCAACTTGGAGCAGAGCCGTCACGTGCTCCGGGGAATTGACGAAACGATGCAGCAGAGTCTGTCCTGCGGGGTCTTTGGCATTTACATCGGCGCCGACCTGATTGAGCAGGCGCAGTATGCCGTGCTCGTACAACAGCCGGGGGTGTTCCTCCAGCAGGGAGGCGGCGGCAGACAATTCCCCCTGCAACAGGGAGGCGGCGAATTGCTGAGCGGGGGTAAAATAACCGGGTGGCAGTTGCAGCGCGATCGCGAGCTGCAGTCCTTCTCCTGTCATATCCGTGGTCATTGGCACAGTGGGTGCGCCCTCGGCTGCCTGCGGGGCGAAGCGAACATGGAGAGCCAGGTACTCTGCGCTCCCTGCCGGGAAGGGAAGAACCTCCGGGGGATCCGGAATTGCTGTGTGCTCATTCACAAAGCGCAACAATTTGAAGACTCGTGCACCATTGGCGTAGTCCAGCGCCGATTTCCCCTTCTCGCTCACGAGTTTTACATCGGCTCCCTTTGCCACCAGCCAGCAGACGACTAAGATGTCGTCGGAAGCTGCGGCGTACATGAGGGCGGTTTGTCCGCGCTTGTTCGTGGCATTCACATCGCCTCCCTCTTCAATGGACTTGAGCTTCTTGAGCAGGGCGGCTGCGCGTCTCTCTTCCTTGCTGAGTCTGCTTCCTTTCGCGTGCTTTTCCTGGTCTGCCGGTATGAGAGCCATCACCCCACGCTGCGGAGAGGCAAACGCTGACTCCTTTTCCTGCCCGCGCGCTACGCCGGAACAAATCAGCACGCCGGTGAATAAGTATGCTACATAGCGCTTACAATAAGCAGATAAAGTAATGCTTTCTGACCGGGGCGGCATCGGAATTCATCGTAACGTTTTGTCCAGAAATCAATGACAATTTATCATGATATGTCAGGCGAGACAAGGGAAATAACAAAAATCTCCCAAAAGAGGGCCTGCCTTCGACTCATTCCTTCGCTTCCTCTCTATTACCGATGAGGGAATTCACTCCGTCTTCCGACAGGGTCTGAATTGTTGTTTCTGAGGGAATGATATGCGGTGTTGCCATTATTTTTTTTGGGTGTTGATACCTGTTCCTGTTCTGGTGAACGGGGTGATGTCTGCCGAGTTTTTTTGTCATACGCACGGCATTGAAGAGAGGAAAACACCCTCCATGATTTTTTCCGTGCGTTGAAAAAGGTAGTATGATTTTGCAGTTCCTATTTTCTGCGGCGTAGGCGGCGACCAACGCAGCCGATGAGGAGAACGAGTAATACGCCGCCAATAATGTACCACCACCAGTGGCCGGAGGAGGAAGCGGGAAGATGCTCCTGAAGCAGTCGGATGCAAGCGGTGCGCATGTGTTTCTGTGCGAGCTGCAGCAGGGTCTTGCCCTCCTTATTTTTGAGTTTGGGATCCGCTCCGGCTTCCAGCAGCATGCGCAGTGTGTCCGGGTCATCATGGTGGATCAGCAGGTGCATGGCAGCCGTGTTCCCCATTTTTGCTGCGGCATTGACATTGGCCTTGGCACCGATGAGACGCTGCACACGGAAGCGACGCTTGGCAGTATCGTTGTAGCAGACGGCAGCCATGAGAGGGGTGAAGCCGTTGGAATCGCCGAGATTGACATCGGCTTTGGCGTTGAGGAGCTCCTGCACTCGGTCGTTGATATCGCCATCCTGCTCAAAGAGAAGGCGCAGGGCGGTACATCCTTTGTTGTCCCGTGCGTTCACGTCCTCTTTTCGGACGATACATTCTTTGAGGCGGTCGAGACCGTCAGGATCGAGCGCAGCCCGCATCAGCGCCGTACGTCCCTCGGAATCGCGAGACTTGGGATCAGTTTTCGAGCCGGGGGCCTTACGCTCGTTCAACAGCTTGAGGCAGGCGCTCCGGTGGTTTTCCATAGCTAGGTCGAGCATGGTCTTGCCTTCGCCGTTTTTGTGATCCGGTTTCGCTCCGGCGTCCAGAAGCATGCGCAGCGTGTCCGGGTCATCATAGTGGAGCAGCAGGTGCATGGCAGCCGTGTTTCCCGCTTTTCCTGCAGCATTGACATTAACCTTGGCATTGATGAGACGCTGCACGCGGAAGCGACGCTTGGCGGTATCCTTGTAGCAGGCGGCAGTCATGAGCGGGGTGAAGTCGTTGGAATCGCCGAGATTGAC
>CANRKR010000100.1 GCA_947631275.1 uncultured Akkermansia sp. | reverse complement strand
GAGGCACATCAAACCCGTGGAATATTGGGGAAACCCCAACCGCGACGAACTTCCTGTCGAGCGACAATGTCATCTTCGGCGACGCAGCTAATGAAAAGACCGTCACTGTATCGGGTGCAGTGCATCCCGGGAATATCACCATCGACGGAGGAACGTGGACCTTCAACGCTGCTGAGAGTGGAAGCATCTCCGTTGGGGGGAACATCACCCTGAGCGGCACAACGCCCACCGCCACCTTCAACCTCCCGGTAAGCTTCACAGGGGCGGACCAGACCATCACCGGGGCGGGAACCGTCGTCTTCGGAGGCTCGCTCACGGGTAGCAAGCTGGCGCTCCAAAAGAACGGTGGGGATGGAGAGCTCGTGGTAGAACTGAAAGATACTCGTCACACGACTGTCGGCACAATGGCCCTCGGGCAGGCGGATGCTCAGGGAGCTTTTGAACTGGGTGCGGGTACCACATTAAAGTTAACCTCTCTTGGATCAGGAAACAACAATGGTTGGAATAGCGGCTATGTTTATGGAGAGGGAACCCTGGACCTGGCAGTAGGAGGGAACATTTCACAAGGGAATGATGATACTGGATTCCTGTGGCGTCTCGTTCGCAACTATTTGGAGACCAGCGCGGAGGATGCAGCATCGAGTCTCCTTGGTACGCTGAGAATCAGTAACAACACCTTTTTGGCTGACGATGCAGCGGCTTGGGCTGGGCATAACACCAACAGCGGCACCGGCAACAGAGGCGGCAGTGTGTGGGGACATATCAGGAATATTGTGGTGGAAGATGGGTCGAGTTTGCTGATCAAGGGAGCCGCCTGGCTCAGCTCGAATGTGGGGGGGTGGTCCACGTGGACTGAACATACCTACACCATTGCCGGTGACGGAAAGGCGGGCAGCTCAGCTGCAGAAGAAAAGGCAGCTCTTTCGTTCCGGTTTGGAGGAACTGCCTGGTGGACGCTGCCCGGTGCATTAAAACTCGGGCAAAAATCGGATGGAACAACAGGGGCGACTGTTTTCACCAGTTGCGCCGTGACAGTAAGCGGGGACTTTGATGCCGTCGGTGGCACATTGACTAAAACGGGGACAAGCAGCCTTACTTTGCAGAAAGTGGTGGCGGGAGAGAACCACGCCGGCAACCTTACTATCCGGGGGGGCACGCTGCAGATCAACGGACTTGCGAAGAGTTCCGGTGGGACGAAGATCGCGAAAGAAGTGACCCTGGCCGGCCAAAGCACGCACTTCAAGCTCAGCGGGGGCGGGACAGCGAGCTACACCGTAGACGCCATCAGCTTTGACAGCGCCTCAGGAAATGACGGGAGCGGCGAGAACTTCGCGCCGGATCTATACGTCGACCTCATGACGACCGGCGGGGCGGCGCCCACCCTCAACGCAGGCACGCTGAATCTCCGGAAAAACGGGCGCATCACCGGCGTGGGAGGCACTGTCAACGTCACCGAAGCGGTTACCGGCGATCTCAACCTGCGCGTACAGGGAGCGACGGTAAACGTCAGCGCAGCCACCACAGACAACATGGGGGGAGGACTGAGCCTGTACAACGGTGCAACCTTCACCATAGGGGGCAGCTGGAGCCTGGCGTTCCTTGGGGCGTCCGCGGATAGTGACGGCGTCGCTCCGGGCGGCAGCATCACAACGACAGCGGGCAGCGCGACACTCACCCTCACGGGGAAGGAAAATGACCCGACTGTCCGCAACGTCAAAGGGTTGACCATACAACAAGCCATCACGCTCACGTTGGAATCGAAAGCTAAGCAGCGTTTCACCGGCACGGGGAGCTCTGCCAACACCACCGGAAACATCGTCAACAACGGCAGCCTGGAGGTAGATGGCGAACTCACCGTTCAGGGCACGATCACGGGCGACGGGGATGGCACGCTGCTTGTGAGGAATGGGACGCTCAGCGTGCAGGGAGGCGCGGCGGCATCCGCAGGCAGTGGCCACGCCGGCAACCTGGAGTTGCGGAACACCTCGCAGCTGGTTCTGGGAACCGGTGAGACAGCGGGGTACCTGAAAGTCGGGGGACTGCACTTCGAGCAAGCGTGGGCCAGAACGGACCAGACCCAGAGCATCACCGGCAACGGCACGCTGGAACTCAACGTTGCCACGGGAGTGACCGCCAACGGCAACGTTCACGGGGGGGACAACAATCCTGGGCTCAGCCTTCAACTGAGCGGCACGACCACACTGAAAAAGAGTGGGGAAGGCACGCAACTGCTCTCGCATCTGGATGCGGGTGGGGGGACGAAGGTCGAAATCACGGGGGGCGCCCTGCAGCTTGTCCGCGATCACGACGGCGAGTCACTGTCCGTGAACGACCTGCAGGTAGCCGGGAGCAGCTCTGTACTGGACATCGCGGTGAACGGTCTCAGCGCCGGGAGCACGAACATCACGCTGAAGAACGGGGGGACGCTGAAGAACAGCATCCCGAACGAGAACAGTGACACGCCTGCGGCCTACAACTTTGGGAAACTCACCCTTGGCGGCGGCGCGGGCAACTTGAGCTATGCGGGGGACCACCAGAGCTACAGCTTTAGGAGCGTCGGGGGGAGCGGCGGAACGCTTGACGTCGCCGCCGCTCTGGGGAGCGGCAGCAATCGGGAGCTGCACCTGGGGACGCTGGAGGGATTCAGCGGAGCCATCAGCGGAACCGTAGCGGGCGACAACCACCTCTACCTCAGCGGCGGCATCACCACGGGGACGGGAGCCGGCAGCATCAAGCTCAGCGAAGGCAGCATCATCGAACTGGAAAGCGGAGCCACCCTGGCAAAGACCGGGGGAGCTGGAACCATGAGCCTCTCCGGAGTCAGCCTGCGCAGCGGGCAGACGCTCAACATGAACTACACCGGCGGGAAGTTGGATATCGGCGGCGTGACATTTGGTTCGGGGTCTTCCCTGTCCTACGCGGGAAACAACACGAGCAACCTCGTCACGCTGCAATTCGGCACCGTCATCGACTCACTGGAAGCCCTCGTGAAGGATGGGCAAAAGATGATCATCCACACGACAGGCATCGACCCGAACGCAGCGGGCGGGCAGCAGTGGCTGGATCTGGGCATCGTGGGGACAGAAGACGAAATTACGAAGTACACCGAAGCTGAACTCAACAGACTGGCGGCGGCCTTCACGGAGCGGATGGAGTTTGGCGGTACGCAGTTCGACGATGCGGACCTTGCAGATGGCTCGCTGAGGTGGGATGGAGATCATCTGGTGTTGTTGCTCTCGCAGAATGCGACGCCGCAGACGTGGAGCTGGGACACGAACTGGGAAGACAACGCGAAAGGGACGAGCGGGCCGAGCGACGCCGAAATGAAGGCCTCAGGGGCGCAGTGGGTGAAAGTGAGGAGGGACGCGAACTTCACAGGCGAGACCCGGATGGCGTTGGGGGAGCAGACCTGGGAGCTGACGGACGGGACGACCGAGAGCTGGGAAGACTACTTTGGGGAGAGGCGCATCCTGATTGGGGAGAATACCGGCGCTGCCGGGTTCACGATAGCGGGCGGGCGGATCAACCCGAAGACGACGGGGAGCGATCCTTACTGGGATGAAGTCTCCGGCGGGGTGTACATCGCCATGGAAGCGAGGGGGAGCGACGCGCTGAAGATTCTGGCGGGCGGTGGCATCTTTGAGGGCTCCGTATCCAACGGGAAGAAGGGCTTCAGCGGGGACACGCACATCCAGATCAAGGGGGGGAGCGTGGACTACATCGTAGGCGGCAACCACAAGAGCGAAGGTGGGGCGCGATTTGAGGGGGACACGTACATCTCGGTCTACGAGGGGTATCAGGAAGGCGGCGCACTGGGAAGCGACCGTGGGAGCTTTGTGAAGGGAGGCATCATAGGCGGCAGCACGATCACCTACTCCGGGGCGACAGCGGGGGATGACACCACGTACGACTTCAAGGGCAACACGCACATCTACCTCTACACCGTGCTGGGGACCGAGAAGCAGCAGCCGGAGATCAACAACGGCGTTGTTGCGCCGCACGTCGTGGGCGGCAACGCGTGGATCATGGCGCCGGGAGGGGCGCAGAGCGCGGGCAACCTGCGACCGACCTTCTACGGGAGCAGCTTCATTGAAGTCGACCTCAGGGGGTACCGGGGCGCTTACGATCACGCCGCCGGGGTAACGGACGAAGCAGAGAAACCCTTTGTGTTCCAGAAAGCCATTGTAGGGGGCAACTACAGTGCGGGCGGAGCGAAGGGGGATGCGAATTCGAAGCGCAACACGGTATTCCTGCACAACGACGACGGACACAGCGAGCACGGCGAATACGGCTCATACATCCACATCTACGGGCAGGCGGCCAACCCCACGGGAACGACCGAGAAGGACAAGAACATCCGGTTCCAGGCTGG
>CANRKR010000099.1 GCA_947631275.1 uncultured Akkermansia sp. | reverse complement strand
CCGAAATAACCCGGTCGCTCTGTGTGAGGTAGTGTATCCATGGCTTGCAGAATGTGGGCGCATTCTACCACAGCTTTGCCTTGCCTGCAAGTGTGAGTTCTTTTCCGAATTCCAGCCGTGCATTGCAAAATTCAATGCAATAGGTCAACAGCACAAAGGAGAGGGACTGATGCTCCAACCCCACAGCTCACGAAGCAGGAACTTTGCTCTCTGCTGTAAGACGGCTACTTTTTGCAGCAGAGGTTGACCAGCCAGTTTTTTCCCAGTTCAATCATCGCTTTCCAAGTTCCGTCAGCCTGTTCCCCTGTTCAACGATTTTCTTGTTCACCTCGCCTCGCAAAATGGTGCAGATGTTGGTATAGAGGATGTGCTCATAAAAAGGCGTGCGGTCGTGCTACACCCAACTAATCCCCGCTACCATGCATGAAGCGTTGTCATCTTGACTTTGTTATGAGATTGTCCATGTAATCTAATAAAAAGTATGCGAGTACTTTCCGAAGAGCTTACGGGAGGTGAACTATGGATGGCGGAAATGAGAACGCCAACTCCGCGCATTATTTGCTTGCACAGATGTCGCGGAGCCTGGGCAAAGCGTCCGTATTGATGGAAAGGATAAGGATATCCGGTTTAAAGGCAAGAATATCTCTTTTATGCAACTTAAAGATTTTAAACTCATCGGTCGCCTTGATCCATCCCGTGTTCAGTCTGATGTATTTCATTTGAGCCCCTGAGTAGGGCAGGAATTGGAGGAGATTCTCGCTTTGTGACGTACCAACCAGCAAGATCTTGTACTTCCCTTCGGGGTAAGCGAAGTCCTTGGTAAATTTCCCGACTCTGACCGACATCTTGTCGGCATTCTTGTGATCGTAGTAAGTTATGAAAGCATCGTGAGGAGCTTTTTCAAGATTGCAAAAACGGTAGAGATAGCCTGGGTAATAATTTCGCGACCAGTCATCGCGAATCAATCTGTTTTGTGATTGGCAGTAATCATCAAGCGATGCAATGGGCATATCCGGGTAATCTCTGCGTATCCCTTTCATGAGCTCGCGGTAGCCGACAAATGCACCCCAATCAGTCCAATGCCATGTTCTCTTGAAAAATACAAAATCTCGCTTAGCCGCGTCTCGAAGCGCCTCGTATGGATGGACCCAGGGAATATGGTTTTTCCTCACTTCACTCCGGATGCCCTCCTGTACTCGTGATACCTTAATAAATTGCTTTTCATCAAAACCGTACTTATTCGAAAGAAGTTCCTTGTAAACACTCTCTTTTCGGGGCACCTCAAGGATGTAAAGCCTGATTTTATTCTGTCGGCAAAATTGATTCAGTTGAAGTATATTTTGTACGATAGAGCGGGCAAAGGCAGGATTATCATTGAAATTGGGTATGAGCGGCTTAAAGAAAAACCAATCGTCTCTCTTGAAATAAATGGCATTTCGAGCACAGATAACGTGGGACAGTTTATTCCGGACGACATCGTGCAGCCTCATTAGGGCAATATGCCCACAGAAGTGGTCATTGAACCAATTTTCATACCGTCTCCCATAGTCAGACTTTTCTTTAAAGATATCCTTCAATACCGGCTTCACGGCAAGCATTCTGTTTCCCCGCACAGATCTCACACCATCTGAAATGTTGATCATAGGAATAAATAACAAGAGGAAAAATGTTGCCAAAAGGAAAGAGTCATTTCTTTTGATACCCCCCCCCTTGTATATATCTGAGTAATCGATAAGTCAGGAAGAAGAACAACAAATTCCCAGTGATGAAGTACCAGATTTTCCCGGATTTCAGTAGTGTAAAATCGCGAATAGAGATGGGGTGCCGACGAAACTCAACTTCTATGTTGACGAGTTCATGTTTCCTGACAGGAACAGATTGAGCGTGTTTTCCCGCATAGGAGAAATTCTCAGGATCAGCGAACATTAAATCATAGTTAAATGGAGGGATTTTATAACTTTTCCTAGGAATGTATTTGGTGTCATTTCCCACGTACGAAAAAGTCCTAGGTTCGACAAAGACCTCCTTGCCGTTAATTTTCAAATTCCTCCAATCCACTAACACAGCCGATGGTTCATCGTAGTCATTGCGGGCATCCGGTCCCCTTAACAGCACGGTAATCCTGCCATCTTGAAGAGGCTCGACTTGAAGGGAAAGTTTATGCCATTTCCTTCTTGCCATCAGATTCAGATTAGCTCGTCGAGGATTTCTTAGTTCATATCCGTACCAGTAAGTGGCAGTCACGGGTTGAGAAACAGATTTGACGAGGAACGGTTCAGTTCCGGTAAGCTTGCCGGAATACACGAGATCGAGGCGAGCCTCTTTGTTGAAAAGAGTCCGGACAAAACTGCCATAATCGTATTCTGTCCACAAGGGCAGACATAGGATGTTGAAAAAGGTGGTTACCAATACGGCAACCACGAACCTCCTTCTATCAACAGACCCATTGGACATAAAGAAATAAGGTTACATCATTCCATCGTCTCCCATCTCTCGTCCTACATCCTACGAAAGCAGGGTTTTAGAAAAAACTGCACTACACTCAGATTGATTTGCCCCTCTTTCCTTCAACCTCTCCGAATGCTCATCCTCCTTCAGCACGACCACTTCCCCGATACCTTGTGTAACGGGCGAGTCAGGACTTGCAGATTTTACTGAAAAGGATATTTCTTCTTCGGTTTTTACCCTATTTTCTGCAGGATGAGGTCCACCATTTCGCCGACATTGTGCAGGTTTACAACCTCCTTCATGGCGAAGCGGAAGCCGAATTCCTGCTCGATGGCGGCAATGAGGCCGATGTGTGCCAGGGAGTCCCACCCTTCCACGTCATCAGCCGTGGTCGTATCGGTCAGTTCAATTTCATCCAGATCAAGGTTCTCCTTGAATATCTCCGTCAGTTTGGCGTATATTTCGTCTCTGTTCATCTTAGTGTTCGATGGTTATGATTGATTGTAGGTTCTTGTGGTTCTCTGTATCCAGAGTCCACACGGTATCGTCCCCGTGTGTTTCCGCAAGTGTGAATCCGAAGGTACGGTACAATTCCGCAACCATGCCGTTCTTGGGCGTACGGTAGTAGTAGCCACGGATTTGGGTAATCCCTCGTTCCTTGGCGAGGCGTACAAGTTCATCCATCATCGCCTGCTCCATCCCCCGTTTCAGCACCCGGCAGCTCATGAGGAACAGCTCGATATTGAGGGTTTCCTTTTCCTGACGTCCTATCATGACGCTCACCACCCCATTATCTCCGAACTTATCCGTGAGCTTGCCGTAGAGGGTGATACACGAGGGATCAGCCGCAACGGCCTCAATCTCCGCTTGGGTGTACCTCTTCGTCGTGAGGTTAAACTGGTTGGACTTGTTGGTGAGCTGGGCAATGCGCGCCATGTACACCGCCGAAAAAGGCTTGATCTCTGCGTGCATGTCCAGAGAGCGCAGGTAATCCTCGTAATTCCCGAAGCTCTGCGCCGCCTGCACTCGTTGTGCATTCGCCTTGTACATCTGTGTGCGGGCGAGGTCGTCCTGAGAGAGGGAAGACACCTCGAAAAAGCCCGCACGGTCAATCTCGCGGATGTAATTCTCGGGGCAGCTGATGGGCACCACACAGGCATGGGGCACCTGCGTCTGCACAATCTCGCGCTCCGCCGGGTTATCGTCCACAAACACCAGACTTTCCGGCAGCAGGTTGAGCTCCTGCGCGATCTCCACCATGTTCTGGCTCTTCGGATTCCAGTTCGCCTTGATCGTGATAAAGTCCTCCTGCCGCAGCACACCCTCCGGATGGGCAAGCCCAGCCAACGCATTCTCGCGGTCGTTCTTGGAATTGATATTCAGCAGCACGCCGAGTCCCTGGTGTGCCTTCAGATACTGCTGGAACTCCTGGTAGGCCTGCGCAGCGGCGGTCTCTGAGCCTATTTCTAGGTTCTGCACACCGTCATCGCCCACGACTCCTCCCCAGAGCGTATTGTCGAGATCCAACACAAAGCCCTTCTTGTTCTTCCCGTAGAGAGACTTGATGATACGCGCCACACTGTGTGCCAGGCATGGGATAGCTTCGATGCGGCAACAGTACTTGTACAGGTACCATGCGGATAAATCGTGCCAGCGGGATAATCCATAATCCGCCGCCACGTAATTGAGGTCGTGGATGTAAAAGTTCTCGTGGCACTGTGTATAATCATAAAACGCCGCATTGAGCCGCTGGATGAAGTTGGTAAGCCCATGAATGTCCGACGCATCCTTGTTGCCCAGCAGGCGGTAGAAGGGGTATTCAAAGTTGTTCTGGATGATAGTGCACCCCAAGTCATTTGTGCATTTCTCCCACATCCCCCGGAAACGCCCTATCTCTGCCTCATACTTCTGCTCTACCTCTTTCCGGGTATCGCGGACGTC
>CANRKR010000098.1 GCA_947631275.1 uncultured Akkermansia sp. | reverse complement strand
GTGTAGCCGGAAGACATATTGGCCTCAGAGAAAACTCCGGCAGCCGTTTCGATGACATCGCTGGAGATGTAGGTGTTGGTGATGTCCTTGTTTTGCTGCACGGGACGCACGCCGTTGTCGCGCGTGACCATCTGGATCTGGTGGAAGGGATACTTACCCTCGGCCAATTCATCCACGGAGAGCGGCCGGGTAAGTCCGGCGGGGTCGGAGTTCTTTTCGGCATCGGTGATGTCCGCATCCTGCGCCGGAGATTCCTCGGTTTTCCCCTGGTACTTGCGCGGTGGGAGCTGCACACGATTGCGCAAGGTGACAGCCGAGTAATCAGCAACATCATCCTGCTCCTCGAGCTTATGACGCTCCATGGTCTTGAGCTCGACAAAGGGAGACTCATTTTGGTCGCGATACAGGGAGCTGATGGCAACGGGCAGACTGAAATCACCCCGGTCGAGACACACCAGCACATTCCCAACCCTCGGGCGCGCGAGCAACCCGCTGTTTTTGTCCGCGAAGGGGGAACCGAGTTCCACCACAATTTCATTAGCAAACGAGATGGACTCTTGTCCTGTACCCGTGTACTTCAACGGAGCTATTTCCCGCACCTTGCAAGTGTTCTCGGTGACGCGTTTCTTTTCTTCTTCGTACGAAAAGGGGGCGGTATCCACCACCTGCGCTACGAACAGACGCATCTTAGGCATCGGTCCATTTTCCCCGGATGTCAGCATATCTGCCGTCCCGGGTGCGTGATTATTGACAATCACCGGACGCGGTAGCAAGCAGAGGCACTTGGGCTGTCGGGCTTCATCGATATGCGTTCCCTCCACCTCAGCCTGCCATGTGTTCTGCGTCACCTGAATTTTCATCCTGGTGAGCATATAGCGGGTGTATGGGCTGCACTGCAATCCGCCATCTTTCCTAGCGGCCACCTTGAAATGCACTTCTCTGCCGATCACGGGGAGGTCGGAATTACTGTTCCCATGGTAATAGAGACCAAAGCAACCGCCGCGATTATCGTGAGCCGCACGCAAAACAGCCTCGCGATGAGCCAGGTCATCGTCCGTCAGTTTTTTCATCAGGATGTTCCCCAGCTCATAGGAACTGAACTTCACGGAATTTGTCACTTCATTCCCGTCGCCGTACAGTTGCAGTTTGAGCTCGTCCTTCGCAAAGTCCTGCGTTCCGTAGTGCTTGCTCCAGAAACGCGTTTTCGCTGCGCTGATGCCAATTTGAACAGGATTCCCTTCTTGCAATCGCGAGTCGGATTCGCTGAGTGCATCAAAAACAACCATCCGCTCCTTCTTGGCATCCTTCGGAACTTCCCACACATAAGCCAGCCCCCACGTGGAGGCCAACCGACTCATGAAATCGTAGTCACTTTCATCATTTTGCACCCATTGAATTCGTGCATCCGTCGCCAGCCTCTTCTGGGCGTTGTCCGATACCTGCACATCCGTATCCCAGCAATCTCCGAGGCGCCGGAAAAATGCAAGGACGGGGGATTGGTCCTTATTGTTCGTGTCTAATTCGAGCGACTCCCTCGTGTACACGAGGCGGTTCTTCGAGTAGCACGCGCATGCCAGCGCGGGACGTATCGTCCACTTATACCAGGCGGCGTTCTCGGACAACGTCGTGGCTTCTGTCGTCGATTCGATCGACATCACAACGCCGGCCACGCGCTGAATTTCCCGAACGGAAGCCTTGTCGATTTTGTCCTTGGCGGACGACACAACCAGCAAGACTCTCTTGCCCAAGTATTCCCGCATCTTAGCCTCACTGTCGTCCCCCATAGATGTATCCCGGATGAGCACCTCATAGCGATACAGCGAAGACATCTCTTCACAACCCTCAATGATGCGCAAGGCTGAAAGGGTCGGCTCCGGGTCTCTCCCATCAATCTGTCTGATCTCTATCGTGTATATCATAGTTCTCGCTTGGCATTTCGGTCATACCGGGTTCTCTGAACCGGTGGGAGGATGTTATCCCGCCCGCTCAGAATTAAGACGGCTGCACTTCTATCGTGTTGTCTTTGATGGTGAGGGTAACTTTCGCGTAATTTTTCTGTTCCAGAACGGAGCGGAGCATGAGCGAGCTGAGGCGTGGAAGAATCGAATGCGTGATAATGTTGTCGATGATACGCGCACCGGCATCCGCCCGCTTTGCCTGTTCCATGACGTAGCGCGTGAGGTCCTCTCCCCACACGAGTTCCGCCCCGTAGCCGAACTTCAACCGACGGGCCACCTTGCCGAGTTTCAGCCCGATGATCTTGCTCATCACCTCCTGAGAGAGCGGGTAGTACGGAATGGTGACGATACGTCCGAGCAAGGCCGGCGGGAACACCTTGAGCATGGCCTCGTGCATGGCCTGCTCCACGGCTTCGGCACTCGGCATCAGCTCCGGATCCGCACACAGACTCATCATCTCATCGGTACCGACATTGGTGGTCAGCAGGATAATCGTGTTGCGGAAATCAATCAGGCGTCCTTCTCCATCCTCCATACGACCCTTGTCAAACACCTGGAAGAATATCTCGTGCACGTCCTTATGAGCCTTTTCCACCTCATCGAGAAGTACCACGGAGTACGGTTTGCGACGTACAGCTTCAGTAAGCACACCGCCCTCGCCATAGCCCACATACCCCGGAGGCGCCCCTTTCAGGGTGGACACCGTGTGCGCCTCCTGGAATTCACTCATGTTGATAGTGATGAGGTTTTGCTCGCCGCCGTAGAGAGCTTCAGCCAGAGCGAGAGCCGTTTCCGTCTTACCCACGCCGCTGGGACCTGCCAACATGAGGACGGCTATCGGCTTCTCCGGATCGGCCAGAGAAGCACGCGCGCTCAGAATCCTGTCCGCAATGATACGCAGCCCATGATCCTGCCCAACGACGCGCTCTGCGAGGTGCTCGGAGAGGAGCAAAACATTTTCCAACTCGTTGCTCACCATCCGCCCGGCCGGGATACCTGTCCACTCGCTGATGATGGCGGCAATCGCCTGAGCATCCACCTGGGGCAACACCAACGGAGTTTCTCCCTGGAGAGCAGCCAATTTCTCCTCTGCATCCTTGAGTTCCTTACGGAGAGACGCCGCATCTTTTTTCGGGAGTTCCTCATCCTGCAGCTTGTTTCGCAGCTCCACCACACGAGCCACCAGCTCCTTCTCCTTCTTCCAATCTGCGAGACGCGCATCATGCTGTGTTGTGAGTTCCTTCCTTTTTTGTTGCAGGGCAGCGAGCGCCTCCTGACGATCCATGCCTACTTTGGACTCCTTCTCCAGAACGGTAATCTGGGCATCTATCCCTTCCAACTGTCGGCGCAGATCTTCTACCTCCGCCGGTTCACTGCTCTGCGTGAAGGCAACACGTGCTGCCGCAGTATCAAGCAAGCTCACAGCTTTATCCGGCAGCTGCCGCGTGGGCAAATAGCGTCGGGAAAGCGACACGGCAGCCCGCAACGCCTCGTCCAAAATCAGGATGTTGTGGTGCTTCGCCATCACGCGTCCCACCGCAATCATCATGAGGTGAGCCTTCTCGTCATCCGGCTCTTCAATGAGAATGTTCTGGAAACGTCGTGTGAGGGCCGGATCCTTCTCGAAGTATTTTTTGTACTCGCTCCACGTGGTGGCAGCGATGCAACGGAAAGAGCCGCGTGCCAATGCGGGTTTGAGCAGGTTCGCTGCATCCCCCTGCCCCGCTGTGCCGCCCGCCCCTACCAGATTATGCGCCTCATCAATGAACATGATGATGGGCACGTCCGATGCCTTCACTTCATCAATCACCTGCTTCAAGCGATTTTCAAACTCCCCGCGCATGGAGGCGCCGGCCTGGAGTCCTTGCAAATCCAGCGAAAGCAGGCGCACATTTTTGAGCATATCCGGGATATCGCCGGAGGCAATCCGCAGAGCCAAACCCTCCACCACGGCCGTCTTCCCTACGCCGGCTTCACCGGTGAGGATCGGATTATTCTGTCGACGGCGCAGCAGGATATCGATGATGCGCCGCACCTCCGCATCCCTGCCCACTACGGGGTCGATCCTGCCCTGGCGAGCTTCCTCAGTGAGATCGGTGCAGTATTGTTTGAGCGCTTGCTGTTTGCCCATCTCAGCGGGCGCCATGGCCCCATTTTCTGTACCCACCTCAGAGGTCGCCAGCCCCGAACCGTCCGCAGGACTCGAGCTTTCCTCCCGGCTGCCGGTGGTGATGGAATAGAAATGATCGGAGAGCTCCTCGGCCTTCACCTTGGAAAACTGCGTCGAGATATCGAGCAACGCGCGCTTCAGTTCTCCGGTGCGCATGCAGGCGAGCAGCAGGTCCCCCGTGCGGATGGCGCCCCGCTTGAACATGAGCGTAGCGAGCATCCAGGCTTCCTTGATGGCCAGCTCAATTTGCGGGGAGAAATCGCG
>CANRKR010000097.1 GCA_947631275.1 uncultured Akkermansia sp. | reverse complement strand
GAGGCACATCAAACCCGTGGAATATTGGGGAAACCCCAACCGCGACGAACTTCCTGTCGAGCGACAATGTCATCTTCAGCAACGCAGCTAATGAAAAGACCGTCACTGTATCGGGTGCAGTGCATCCCGGGAATATCACCATCGACGGCGCAGTCTACACCTTCAACGCTACTAACGAGGGAAACATCTCCGTTGGCGGGAACATCACCCTGAGTAGCACACCCACGGCTACCTTCAACCTCCCGGTGAGCTTCGCGGGGGAGAGCGCCAGCATCACCGGAGCGGGAACCGTCGCTTTCGGAGACTCGCTCACGGGCAGCAAGCTGGCGCTCCGGAGAAACGGGGATAGTGGAGAGCTCGTGGTAGAACTGGGGGCTATTCGTCGCACGACTGTCGGCACAATGGCCCTCGGGCAGGAGAATGCTCAGGGAGCTTTTGAATTGGGTGCGGGCACCACATTAAAGATAACCGGTCTGGGGACTGAAGGTAGCAGCAGCGTTTGGGATAGCGGCTATGTTTATGGAGAAGGAATCCTGGATCTGGCAGTAGGGGGAACCCTTACACAAGGGGATGATGATAGTGGACTCCTGTGGCGTCTCGTTCGCAACTATGTGGAACCCAACGCACAGGCTGCAGCATCGAGTCTCCTTGGTACGCTGAGAATCAGTAACAACACCTTTTTGGCTGACGATGCGTCGGGTTGGGCTACGCATGACACCAACGCCGGCACCGGTAACAGAGGCGGCAGTGTGTGGGGACATATCAAGAATATTGTGGTGGAAGATGGGTCGAGTTTGCTGATCAAGGGAGCCGCCTGGCTCAGCTCGAATGTGGGGAGGTGGTCCACGTGGACTGAACATACCTACACCATTGCCGGTGACGGAAATGCGACCAGCTCGAATGCAGAAGAAAAGGCAGCTCTTTCGTTCCGGTTTGGAAGAGATGCCTGGTGGACGCTGCCCGGTGCATTAAAACTCGGACAAAAATCGGATGGAACAACAGGGGCGACCGTTTTCACCAATTGCGCCGTGACAGTAAGCGGGGACTTTGATGCCGCCGGTGGTACATTGACTAAAACGGGGACAAGCAGCCTTACTTTGCAGAAAGTGATGACGGGAAATAGCCACGTCGGCAACATGACCATTGCGGCGGGCAAGGTGCAGATCAACGGACTTGCAGAGAATTCCGGAGGTGACACCCTCATTGCAAAAGAAGTCAACCTCAACAAGCAGAACGTCCAACTGGTGCTGGGGGCGACAGCGGCGACCACCTATTCGGTTAACTCGATCATCTTTGGCTATGGTGATGCGAATCGCCCGAACTCCGCCATAGAACCGGATGCCCGTGTCGAACTGAACGCCAACGCCAACCTCACGGTCAACGAGAACATCTTCATGGGGGGCAAGGCGCAGGGCTCAGACACATATGGCACCGCGACAAGCAGCTTCAACGGCGCTCTGAAGGGCGTGGGAAATGGCAGCACCACGGTTACGCTGGAGGGGGCGCTGAAAGGCAAAGGCAGTTTGAGAGTAGAAAACCTCAGGCTCGTCCTGAACAAAGGTTGGACGGGTGATGCTGAGGCCAATCGCTTCACGGGCGGGCTGTATCTGGTAAACAACGCGCTCATTGAAGTCAAAGAGGACATCGACATCGGCTGGCTGGGATCGGCGGCAAATGTTACAAACTCAGGAACCATCAACAAAGCTACCGGCGCGGGCGATAACGTCACGATCACCATGGCAGGACCGGAAGGGTCCAACGACGGGGGCACAAAAATCCATCGTGTTTACGGTCTCACACTTGGGGAGGGGATCACGCTGAAACTCGCCGACGATGGGAAACATGACTTCACGAACCTCGCAGGGGCTGGCAAACTGAATCTGGGCAACAACACGAGCGTCACTTTCCGGGGCAATAACACCACCGACGCCATCACGGGCGACGGAGCGAACGACGGGTACCTCTTTGTTGAGAATGGCAGCACGCTCACCGTGCAGGGCGGCGCGAAGGGGACAGCCGGCTACCGGGGGAAGATGGAACTGCGCGGCAACGCCACACTGACCCTCGGGGACAGCGGCACGGGGAAGTCAGGCTACCTGAAAGTCGGGGGACTGGACAGCAAGCCGGGACACACCTATGGGGCCGGCGGCGCGACCTCCAACCAGATTGTCAACGGCAACGGCACGCTGGAGCTCAACGTTGCCACGGGGGCGGATGCTACCGGCAACACCGGGCACTCGGGCATGAGCCTGGAACTTCAGGAGAGCGTCACCCTGAAAAAGACGGGGGAAGGCACGCAGCAACTCACAGCGCTCACGGCGACGGGAAGCGGCACCCACGTTCTTGTCAGCGGGGGAACCCTGGAGATCACGAACGCGACAGCGGAGGAAGCCTACAGCGTCGGTCTCAGCGTGAACGACCTGCAGGTAGACGGGAGCAGCTCCGTACTGAACATCGCGGTGAACGGTCTCAGCGCCGGGAGCACGAACATCACGCTGAAGAACGGGGGGACGCTGAAGAACAGCGTTGCGAACGGGAACAGCGACACGCCTGCGACCTACAGCTTTGGGAAACTCACCCTTGGCGGCGGCGCGGGCAAATTGAGCTATGCGGGGGACAACCAGACCTACAGCTTTGGGAGCGTCGGGGGGAACGGCGGAACGCTCGACGTCACCACCGCTCTGGGGACCGGCAGCAATCGGGAGCTGCACCTGGGGACGCTGGACGGATTCAGCGGCTCCATCAGCGGAACCGTAGCGGGAGACAACCACCTCTACCTCAGCGGCGGCATCACCACGGGGGCGGGTAATGGCAGCATCAAGCTCAGCGGAGGCAGCATCATTGAACTGGAAGATCGCGCCACCCTGGAAAAGACCGGGGGAGCGGGAACCATGAGCCTCTCCAGAGTCAGCCTGCGCAGCGGGCGGACGCTCAACATGAACTACGGCGGCGGGAAGTTGGATATCGGCGGCGTGACATTTGGTTCGGGGTCTTCCCTGTCCTACGCGGGAAACAACACGAGCAACCTCGTCACGCTGCAATTCGGCACCGTCATCGACTCACTGGAAGCCCTCGTGAAGGATGGGCAAAAGATGATCATCCACACGACAGGCATCGACCCGAACGCAGCGGGCGGGCAGCAATGGCTGAATCTGGGCATCGTGGGGATAGAAGCAGAAATTGCGCAATACACCGAAGCTAAACTCAACAGACTGGCGGCGGCCTTCACGGAGCGGATGGAGTTTGGCGGTACGCGGTTCGACGATGCGGACCTTGCAGATGGCTCGCTGAGGTGGGATGGAAATCATCTGGTCCTGTTGCTCTCGCAGAATGCAACGCCGCAGACCTGGAGCTGGGACACGAACTGGGAAGACAACGCGAAAGGGACGAGCGGGCCGAGCGACGCCGAAATGGCAGCCTCAGGGGCGCAGTGGGTGAAAGTGAGGAGAGACTCGAACTTCACAGGCAAGACCCAGATGGCGTTGGGAGAGCAGACCTGGGAGCTGGCGGACGGAACGACCGAAAGCTGGGAAGACTACTTTGGGGAGAGGCGCATCCTGATCGGGGAGAACACCGGCGCTGCCAACTTCACGATAGTGGGCGGGCGGACCACCCCGAAGACGACGGGGAGCAATCCTTACTGGGATGAGGTCCCCGGCGGGGTGTACATCCGCATGGAAGCGAAGGGGAACGACGCGCTGCACATCCTGGCGGGCGGCGGCATCTTTGGGAACTCGGTATCTGCCGGGAAGATGGGCTTCAGCGGGGACACGCACATCCAGATCAAGGGGGGGAGCGTGGACTACATCGTAGGCGGCAACCACAAGAGCGAAGGTGGGGCGCGATTTGAGGGGGACACGTACATCTCGGTCTACGAGGGGTATCAGGAAGGCGGCGCACTGGGAAGCGACCGTGGGAGCTTTGTGAAGGGAGGCATCATAGGCGGCAGCACGATCACCTACTCCGGGGCGACAGCGGGGGATGACACCACGTACGACTTCAAGGGCAACACGCACATCTACCTCTACACCGTGCTGGGGACCGGGAAGGATCAGCCGGAGATCAACAACGGCGTCGTTGCGCCGCACGTCGTAGGCGGCAACGCGTGGATCATGGCGCCGGGAGGGGCGCAGAGCGCGGGCAACCTGCGGCCGACCTTCTACGGGAGCAGCTTCATTGAAGTCGATCTCCGAGGGTACCAGGGCGCTTACGATCACGCCGCCGGGGCAATAGACGAAGCAGAGAGACCCTTTGTGTTCCAGAAAGCCATTGTAGGGGGCAACTACAGTGCGGGCGAAGCGAGGGGGGATGCGAATTTGAAGCGCAACACGGTATTCCTGTACGACAAGAGCAACGGACACAGCGAACACGGCGCCTACGGCTCTTACATCCACATCTACGGGCAGGCGGCCAACCCCACGGGAACGACCGAGAAGGACAAGAACATCCGGTTCCAGGCTGG
>CANRKR010000096.1 GCA_947631275.1 uncultured Akkermansia sp. | reverse complement strand
TCTCGGAAAGAGTAGGTCGCGTTGACCTTGATTTTCTTGCCTGGCAGGGTCTCAATGGAGTGAAGGGTAAATGAGACAGCTTTCTTCAGATTGGGAGATGAATTTGTATGTGACATGTTTTTTAATTACCTTTGTTCTGTGAATATTTTGGAAATTCACAGAACAAAGTTATGCAGACACAGATGCACTCTCCCTGCTCTCCCTTGTGCGTCGGCGAAAGATCGTCCCTTCACCGGCAAATCCATAAGACCACACGCTATTTAACTGAACCGACAACCAAACGAAATGAAAAAGAGAGCAAAGAATGAGGAAAAGCGCGAAAAGTTCCGCATAAGGCTATACAAAGCCATTGAGGACGAAAACAGCACACCGGCGCAAATCAGGCAGCTGATAGACGCAGGCGCGCTGAAAGAATTGACAGATGAAAAGGGGTTCGTTTTCCGCCAATCTCCCCTCTTCGTTGCCGCGCAGGCGGGGCGCGCCGACCTCGTGAAGCTGCTGCTGGATGTTGGTGAAGGCGTAGAAGATCTCAGAAAAGGCAGATCAAGTTCGTCTACTGATGAACCAAGCTCTGCCCTGAGCGTGGCGGCATTGTGGGGGCATGCAGACATCGTGCGATTGATCTTGGACACCGCAAAAGTGGATGAAGAATGCAGGTATGCTCTTGGGAGGGCACTGTGTTCCGCTGTTTATGCCGGACGCATCGACATCATCCAGCAGTTGCTTGCTGCGGGGGCAGAGGTCGATCCTCCAAGGTTAATAAGCGAAGAAACGCCGCTATCTCTGGCCGCCCAAACTGAGCGGATCGATATCATTGACCTGCTGCTGGATGCCGGGGCGGACATCAACTGCAAAGTCGAGAGGAGAGACATGGTGGATCGAGATCAGTACACTCCTTTGATCATTGCGGCGCGCTCCGGGAACATCGAACTCATGCAGCACCTGATCGACAGAGGAGCAGACGTGAACGGAGCCACGGTGGGATGCACGCCACTCATAGCGGCAGCATACGAAGGGTGCGAGGAAAGCGTCCGTTTTCTCCTTGCTCACGGGGCGGATGTAAATGTCAAAGCTGGATTTTACACACCTCTGGCTGCAGGAGCCTACCATGTCAATGAACACTCTGAGTCGATTGTACGCATGCTGCTGGAAGCCGGAGCGGACGTCAACGGTTCGACAGACCACTACACCCCACTTGCCGCAGCCGCAGAGGGCTGCAATCAAGATATCGTTCGACTTCTGCTGGATGCGGGGGCCGATGTAAACGTCCCGTGTTACTACTCTACCCCGCTCATCGTCGCCGCAGGGGAAGGCCTTTTGGACGGGGTGCGGCTGTTCATTGATGCCGGAGCGGATGTAAATCTCTCGTCCCGTCTTACCTCCCCACTCATCGACGCCGCAGTGGGCTGCAATCAAGACATTGTTCGACTTCTGCTGGATGCGGGGGCCGATGTCAATGCGAAAAGTGATTCCTATACTCCTCTCATCGCTGCTGTAGATAAAACAGGGAACATTGAAATCGTCCGCATGCTTCTCGCCGCCGGGGCGGATGTACACGCTACCACCAAGTACGACGCTCCGCTCGTCAGCGCTGTGGAACGGATTTCGTGGCTTGCGAGAACGGTTTTTTATCCCGGGGACTACGATCCTCCCCTCAGCGCTGTGGAACGTGAAGAGGAAGCCGGCGGACCGGAGGTGATCAATCTCCTGCTGGAAGCCGGAGCCGATGTGAATACCGAAGTCGCCGGCAAGACGGCGCTTATAGTTGCTCTGGAGCATAAAAATTTCTCCCTTGCTCGGCGTCTGCGCCGTGCCGGCGCCATTGACAAACCAAGGTATTTTGAGTGGCGGTGGGGACCATTTCCACGACCACGAATCGACACCTCTAACGACAATAAAACTATTGTGAAAAAAACAACCAAAAAGAAACTCCACAGGAGGCTTTACAGAGCCATTGAAAACAAGAACAGTACACCGGAGCAAATCAGGAAGTTGATAGACGCAGGCGCGCTGAAAAAATTGACGGATGAAGAGGAGTTCTATTTCCGCCGATCTCCCCTCTTCGTTGCCGCGCAGGCGGGGCGCGCCGACCTCGTGAAGCTGCTGCTGGATGTTGGTGAGGGCGTAGAAGATCTCAGAAAAGGCAGATCAAGTTCGTCTACTGATGAACCAAGCTCTGCCCTGAGCGTGGCGGCATTGTGGGGGCATGCAGACATCGTGCGATTGATCTTGGACACCGCAAAAGTGGATGAAGAATGCAGGTATGCTCTTGGGAGGGCACTGTGTTCCGCTGTTTATGCCGGACGCATCGACATCATCCAGCAGTTGCTTGCTGCGGGGGCAGAGGTCGATCCTCCAAGGTTAATAAGCGAAGAAACGCCGCTATCTCTGGCCGCCCAAACTGAGCGGATCGATATCATTGACCTGCTGCTGGATGCCGGGGCGGACATCAACTGCAAAGTCGAGAGGAGAGACATGGTGGATCGAGATCAGTACACTCCTTTGATCATTGCGGCGCGCTCCGGGAACATCGAACTCATGCAGCACCTGATCGACAGAGGAGCGGATGTCAATGGAGCGACGGACGTGTACACGCCACTCATAGCGGCAGCGTACGGAGGGTGCGAGGAGGGAGTCCGTTTTCTTCTTGACCACGGAGCGGATGTAAATGTCAAAGCTGAATTTTACACACCTCTGGCTGCAGGAGCCTACCATGTCAATGAACACTCTGAGTCGATTGTACGCATGTTGCTGGAAGCCGGAGCGGACGTCAACGGTTCGACAGTCTATTACACCCCACTTGTCGCAGCCGCAAAGGGCTCTCATGAGGACCTCATCAGGATGCTGTTGGATGCGGGTGCCGATGTCAATGCGAAAAGCGAGTCCTCTACTCCGCTCATCGCCGCTGTAGAGACAGGGAACATTGAAATCGTCCGCATGCTTCTCGCCGCCGGGGCGAATGTACACGCCACCACCAAGTACCACGCTCCGCTGGTCAGCGCCGTGAGACCTGAAGATGAAGAGGAAGCCGGCGGACTGGAGTTGATCAATCTCCTGCTGGAAGCCGGGGCGGATGTGAACGCCGAAGCAGGCGGCAAAACGGCGCTTATGGTCGCTCTCGAGCATAAAGATTTCTCCCTCGCGCGGCGTCTGCGCCGCGCCGGAGCCATCGATAAACCAAAAAAATTTCGGTGGTGGGAGGAGGACTAGGACAGGGCAACCGCATTAGAAATGCGAATTACGAATTACGATTTACGATTTATTAATAATGTATGCGTTGCGCAAATTTTCCGAATCATCAACGTGTGCGGATGAGTTCGCCAGATCCGTCATAATAATGACCGTTTGTTGTCATGATTCTTGATACGTATATACGATGGTATCAATCCATAAGAACATTCTCTTCGTTGATGAACTTCTCTCAAATGCGTTTCCTCTGAGGACTAGGAGTAACGCTCATCCAATCGGAAGATCCACTGTACCCCTTCCTCCCGCCTCCCACACGACAAAATAAATCAGACAACTATTTTTTGCCATGAAAAAGAAAAACACAGAAGAACTCCGAATGAAGCTTTGCGAAGCCATTGAGGACGAAAACAGCACGACGGAGCAAATCAGGCAGCTGATAGACGCCGGCGCCACCTTGGAGCCCATACAGGATGAGAATGGTTTACGCTCTCCCCTCTCTATCGCAACACAGAAGGGGCGAGCCGATATCGTTCGTACACTGCTGGAGGCCGGGGCGGACGTCAACGAACAAGCTCAGACAGGATATTACGGCACAGTCCTCATCGCGGCAGCGAGCAGAGGAAACGAGGAGATCGTCAAGCTACTACTCGAAGCCGGAGCGGACGTCAATGCGCAGGTTCAGACCGGCTCATTCGGCACAGCCCTCATCGCGGCGGCGAGCAGGGGAAAAGAGAAGATCGTCAAGCTACTGCTCGAAGCCGGAGCGGACGTCAATGCGCAGGTTCAGACCGGCTCATTCGGCACAGCCCTCATCGCGGCGGCGAGCAGGGGAAAAGAGAAGATCGTCAAGCTACTGCTCGAAGCCGGAGCGGACGTCAACGCACAAGCTCAGAGAGGCTCATTTGGCACAGCCCTCATCACGGCAGTGGTACTCGCAAACGAGGCGATCATCAAGCTACTGCTCGATGCAGGAGCGGACGTCAATGCGCAGGCTCAGAGAGGCTCATTCGGCACAGCCCTCATCGGAGCGGCGCGCAGAGGAAACGAGGAGATCATCAAGCTACTGCTGGGAGCCGGAGCGGACGTCAACACACAAGTTCAGATAGGAGATTACGGTACAGCCCTCATCGCGGCAGCAAGCAGAGGAAATGAGGAGATCATTAAGCTACTGCTCAATGCCGGAGCGGACGTCAATGCGCAGGGATGGGATTTCTACGGCACAGCCCTCATCGCGGCGGCGAGCAGAGGAAACGAGGAGATCATCAAGCTACTGCTCGATGCCGGAGCGGACG
>CANRKR010000095.1 GCA_947631275.1 uncultured Akkermansia sp. | reverse complement strand
AAAAAAAAAACAAAAAAAAAAAAAAAAAAAAAAAAAAAAAAAAATAACGGAAGAGAAGAACTGAATGTGATTCACATTGAAAGGTTAAGGAATAATGGTATGATGAAAATATGCGCAAGGATCACGGAGTGGATCAAAAACTGTGCTGCTCCGCAGCAGGGAATTCTTCGCTACGGACTCAGAAATATCCAGGTAAAGAGCATTTGGAGAACCTTGGAGAGGAACTGAAGCACGTGAGTGAGGCGGCGCCTGTGCAAGCGACGATCACCGCGACAAGGCTCCGAAGGCAGTTGGCCCCCTTGCTGACACTCTCAAGAAGGTTCAGCAGCTCGTGCTTGAAGTGCCGGAAATCACTGCCATCGACGGCAACCCGGTGCTCGTCACTGCCGACCGCGCCGTCGTCGTGGACTTCAAGATGCTCCTCAAATAAGAGAGCCCATTCCCCACCAAACGACTTCAAACCCGCCCCGGCTCCCCAGCCCCGGCGGGTTTTTTGCGTGAATTGCTTTCTGCAATCCATACCTGCTGCCTCTCGACCCCATCCCGACTCCTCCGATCAGGAGCCACCCCACTTCTATACCATTGTTCAAAACCTCATCGGCGAGGAGCGCGACACAATCACCAGAACGCCAAGCTCCTCATCGTCATCATACCCGACTTCAAAAATTAGCGACGGCAGAGATACTGCGCGAGCGCATAAAGGATGGCCAGCAGGAAGATGCCTGTAATGACTAAATGCATCTCTCCATGCATGGCGGTCAGCAAGGTTTCCGGGGAATCAAGCAGATGAGGATGCTCTCTCCCAATCCTGGCGCCAAACCACGCGAGGGCGTAACACCAGAGCGCCGACCCGGTAATGGTGGCAAATGAAAAGATCAAAAAATTCACACGAGCTAATCCAGCGGGGATGGAAATGAGGTGGCGCACAACCGGCAGGAAACGCGCAAAAAAGATGCCAGGCGCCGTGTAACGCCGCATAAAGCGTTCTGCCGCCTCTACCTTCGCTTGCGACACGAAGAACCACTTACCATAGCGCAGCACGAGGGGACGTCCCAACCAGAGTGCAGCAGCATAAGTGATACAGGAGCCAAGATAGGAGCCAAGGGTACCTGCAAGCACCACACCCCACATGTTCATACCGCCGTCGCCTCGCGCGGCAAGGATGGCTGCCGGGGGCACCACAACCTCACTCGGCACCGGGAAGACGGAGCTCTCCATGGACATAAGCAGTACCACGCCGCCGTAGCCCCAGTCAGCCACCCATTTCATCCATACAACAAGCCACTCGTGCATGCCCGCTATTATGCACACACAACATGCTTTGCCAAGCGGAAAAATTCTCCGTGCGCGCAAGTAGCGCCGCTTCCTGGCATGTTGCGTGCCACTGTTTTTCCCCTGCTAACCAAAAAAGACTTTTCAAGGACGAAGGGAGGAGTATAATGCGCTTTGGCGCAGGCTGCTGAAGCAGCCCCGAATCGGGGAGGCCGAGTCTGCCGCTTCCACCGAAAAGATATGACAGACTATACCACACGCGTGCTGGAAGCAGTACGCAGCAAAAATGCTAGCGAGCCTGAATTTTTGCAGGCCGTGCAGGAGGTGATCACCACCATCAGGCCGGTTCTTGAGGCTCGCAAGAAGTACGAACAGAATTGCATTCTGGAGCGTATCACCGAACCGGAACGCACGATTATTTTTCGTGTGCCGTGGACAGATGACGCCGGCAAGATTCACATCAACCGCGGTTTCCGCGTGGAGTTCAACAGCGCTATCGGACCCTACAAAGGGGGCTTGCGTTTTCACCCATCCGTGAACCTGGGTATCCTGAAATTCCTTGGATTTGAGCAAGTCTTCAAAAATTCCCTCACCACGCTTGCCATGGGTGGCGGTAAGGGAGGATCGGACTTCGACCCGAAGGGCAAGAGCGATGCAGAGGTGATGCGCTTCTGCCAAAGTTTTATGACCGAGCTGCAGCGTCACATTGGCGCGGATACAGATGTGCCGGCGGGTGACATCGGCGTGGGTGGGCGCGAAATCGGCTATCTTTTCGGGCAATACAAGAGACTGCGCAATGAATTCACCGGAGTGCTCACCGGCAAGGCGCTCAACTGGGGCGGCTCATTGATTCGTCCAGAGGCGACGGGGTACGGCTGCGTCTATTTCGCTCAAAACATGCTTGCGACACGCGGGGATGATTTTACCGGCAAGCGCTGTCTGGTTTCCGGCTCTGGCAATGTGGCGCAGTATCTGGCAGAAAAGCTTATCCAGCTGGGCGCCACCGTGCTCACGATGTCTGACTCCAACGGCACGGTGTACGATCCCGAAGGCATCAACACCGAGAAACTCGCCTGGATCATGGAACTCAAGAATGTGCGGCGTGGTCGCATCAGTGAGTACGCCAAGCAGTTCAAAGGAGTGCAGTACATGGAGAACCAGCGCCCCTGGAGTATTCCCTGCGATTGCGCATTTCCCTGTGCCACGCAGAATGAAGTGAACGGCGCTGAAGCTGCCACACTCGTGAAGAATGGCTGCACGCTTGTGGCAGAGGGAGCGAATATGCCGACGGATCTTGACGGCATCGCGGTGTATCTCAATTCTAAGATACTCTACGGACCGGCCAAAGCAGCAAATGCAGGCGGCGTGGCGGTTTCCGGTTTGGAGATGGCGCAGAACAGCCAACGTCTCAACTGGACTCCAGATGAGGTGGATGCCAAGCTGCATGATATTATGCGCTCAATCCATGAGAATGCGTACAACCACGCACATGAGTTTTCCTCTGATTGCTCAGATTCCTTCACTAACTACGTGGCAGGCGCCAACATCGCGGGCTTCGTGAAAGTGGCCGATGCGATGATTGACCAGGGTCTTGTGTAAAGCCGGACCCTCACGAGCATCGACGAAAAAATCCCCGCGTTTCATTCAGAGACCGGGGATTTTTCGTGGGTGAACCAACTAGCCGTAAGATCTGAGAAAGGAAGAATAACCGCGAATATCAGAGTTTCTCCAGCGTAAAAGTCCACGATATCTGATCCTCGTCCACGGTTGGAGAAACCCGAACATCCACGAGACGAACGGCAAGGGGTGGGAGCGGTCGAGTGCAGAAACGGTTTCGGCAGGTTGTATACGCTTCCTGAGCAGCCTGGGTAAGCACATCATTCATGCAAAACTGAAGGCTGTGGACATCAAACCGCAGCAGTTGACGCATGGCGCCTCCTTGGATGACGAGTTTGCCGTCTTTTTGAGAAATGCTGGCCGGATCCGGAATGGGAAGGTAATTCATGCGCTTTTCACAAAAGCTGCGAAACTCAGGATCCAGAAACAGCTCGAAATACTTCTCCGCCAGTATATTTTTTTCTTTCGCCGAGGTCGCGGCCGGTATGTGACTGATCAGATGGTACACGTGCGCGATGCTGTAATTGCGTCGTATTTTGGCTGGTTTCCCTTTGGCTCCATGGGGCTCATTTGCCACACGCATCACATGCGCCAGCACTTCGTCCCGAAAATCCCAATCCAGTGTCAACTGGGGAGAAAAGAGGGTAAGCAACCCGGAAGCATGCCCATTGGAGGGTAACAGTAAATCCAATCCGGGCTGGGGCAACTCCCCGGGATGACGATTGAGCAAGAGGTTGTTCCTGCTCACCAATCCAGGCAGTTGGAGAGCATCAGGCAAGTCAAAGGAGGCCTTACCATGCAGAGCGTTGGAGAGGGGCGCAATCTTTTCCGGAGAAACAAAACGAAGCTCAAACTCCGTGCTGTTGAGCATGCTCGTATTCACACGCGCCGATTTAGGGAGCTCCTCCGGTAGATTGGAAACAGGGAGCCCTTCCGTGCTGAGAGGTAAGGCACGATTGACGCCGGGCATGAGCAAAACCTGATTTTTGGCGGTGAGAGGCAGGAGCAGTGCAACAGGTTCACCCTGGTCGTCCTCAATGCTGCGTAACGTGGCTCCCTCGACACGAAGAAGGGCGAGCATCCTGCTCTCTCCGCTGCTTGCGGTAATAAGGGTGACAGCGTAAAGCCCCTCCGCGCGTTTAGAAATGGAGATGTGCTCCTCTTCTGCGGAAAGTTCCCAACGCGTGGCGCCGCGCGTAGGGTCGATGGAAGAGGGGTGGTAAACGGCGGCTGAGCCGGTAGTGAGGTCCTGTGTACCGCCTTCGCCGAGAGAAGAGAACTGCTGCGGAAGGCTGCCGCCCGGCAGGAGAACCTTCAGAATCGGCTTAGATGAGAGAGCGTCATCATCCTGTCCCTCTGGGGTGGGTTCGTCGTCGGGGTTAAAAACGGCTACCTCCGAATCTTCATTTTGGCGAGGAATAACGTAGCACTCCTGCAGCACATAATATGCAGCGCCCAAGACGATGGCAAGCAAGATAACGTTTCGGAAAAATCGCAGTGACATACTCGGCATTTTTCTACCATATTTCGGTATTCGCGTCAAGCACGCAAAAAGATAGGCAGGGCAAACGCATTTGAAAACCCAGGGGCAGAATTAGATGTATAGAATTTAGTATCAATAACTTATTTAAATTATTGATATTAAATATAAAATATGATAGGATACAG
>CANRKR010000094.1 GCA_947631275.1 uncultured Akkermansia sp. | reverse complement strand
CCCCGCTTGAACATGAGCGTAGCGAGCATCCAGGCTTCCTTGATGGCCAGCTCAATTTGCGGGGAGAAATCGCGGATGCTCGTCGCCCCGCGCGGAAGAGCCTCCATGGCTTTCGTCAGATCCGCGGCCAGGCGTGAGTTATCCACCTCGAAGTGGCGAAGAATGAGGTGGATATCCGTCTCATCCGTTGCAATGATCTGGTTGATCCAGTGCAAGAGTTCTACATAGGGGTTCCCCCTCATCTTGCAGAATACGGTGGCACTCTCGATGGCCTTGTAGGCGACATCATCAAGTTTTCCGAACAGTTCGCTGCGTTTGATTTCAGCCATGGTTTTGATTGTATTGCAGGTTTATAAAAAAGCGCATTTGATGCGACATTCCATCATATGAGAAGATTCAGTCGGCATGAGCGTATCGCAGCCCAATCCGGTATTCTGACCCAGCCTTAATGGGGGCATCCCCTCCGTTTTCACCTGGAACACCAGCTCCCAGTGCAGAGGGCGTTGTCCCATCATCTTGAGCCACGCGATCATCCTTGCATAGCTTTTGCCGCCGGGCGCCAGCCGCTGAAACTGCGTGTAGCTGACAGGACCGATCACCACGTCTACCCGATCCGTGATGCTGCGCTGCTTACTGCCCAGTACGGTGGTATGACCCAGCTCACAGACTCCCGGCTTCCCCAGTCGGCAATGCATTCCCTCGCCAATGCGCATGAAGCCCGGAACAAATTGACGCAACTTCACGGGTACGTTGAAGAACTTTTCCAGCAGCTTGCAAACGCTGCGCGCCTCCCCCTTGTGCGCCAATTCCCTCGCATACGCCACAGACGCCAGGGATGGCAGGGGAGAAGAAGTCCGAACCCGAGGCATACCGCAGAGTCTCTCTGCCGCACGGCTCAGGAAATCTCGTTGAGTGTCATAGCTCACTGCCGACTGAGCTCGTGTGCCGCCGCGGTAAAAAAGAGCAATAAGGCGATCATGGAATATGTCCAGGAAACGCTGCATGGATAAGTCGTAAAAATGCCGACTTCGCTCATAAGCGTACTCAGTGAGAGCCAACGGCAAGGCCCCATTGGGACCAAAAAGACCAAAGAAGTACACCTGCATCGTGCTCACTTGCCCTCCTCCGAGTACAACATCATAGATCTCTGAAGGAGGAAATTGGAGATGTGGAATCTGCGCAAAGCGCATAACCGGTTCCCGCCCGGCCACGGGCTCGCCAATGCGCGGTCGGTCGGGCAGCAACTGCTCCATTCTGCGCACCGCGGCGTAGAATGAATAGGCGCCCGGTCGAGCCGCCAGCGCCCGCGTGAAGTCATTTTTCACGCTCTTGCTGCTTGTCGGAACCATGAGTGGAGAGGTTGAGTTGATGCACTGATGCACACTTCGATAAAACTATTCAGCTCGCAAAGATCCAGCAGCCAGGCTGCCAAACTCCGGGCAAACATGTAAATGCCGTCGCCGTAAACCTTGTCGTTGAGCCCTACGTGGATGCGCCATCCTCGCACAACGCACAAATCGCCCTGCACCGCCACCGTACGCGTTGTCGTATCTATTTTTGCCGTTTCGATGCCTTGAATGAGTTGCTGCGCAGCTTGTAAACCGCTATGCTGATGCTCCAGCAACATACGCAAAACACCTGGCAGAGCATCACTGCCATAGGCGGCCAGTGTGCCGGGATTCAGCCTCGCCAGGGTCAGCCCCACCCAGCGAGCCGCGTCCCGGAGTAGCGTGCCCTGGGGTGGTGTGGGACCGCTCAGGAACCTGGCTGTAGCGCCGGGAGCTGTCAGCGTGCTATCTTTTCGTACGAAGAGCGGGAGATCTCGATTGGAGCAGAGACCGCTCACGCTGATACTGCCAATCATATCACGGTATTTTGTGTAGCCAGGACCGGAAAAGCGCAGATATGCTTCACTTCCGACGTACGAACTCAGGCGACCGCGGGGCGGAGCAATGGAACGCGCGAGGTGCAAACTCATATAGTCGAGTCGCTCTTCTCCGGTGGGCATTGATTCATCGCTCGTTGTGTAAAAAGGGTAGATATCAAAAAGCTTTTCATTTTCCTCCGTGTACGCGGCTCCCCTGTACACCTGCAAAACCTCGTAATCCGAGGCTGCCGTAGCATCTGCCACCAGATGCTCTGCGTCCCTCCATGACGAGATCACACGATCCATACGCCGCTCGAAAGCATTAATGACTCGCGCACAATTCGTCTGTAGAGCCGGGGCTTCCTGCAGCAGCAGTCGCAAGCGTTCCGGCAAGGCTTTGCGCAGCATAAACACGACAGAACACTCCCCGGCAGTCGGCAACATACTCCGTAGTCCACGGATGGACAAAAACGCCTGTTGTTCAGGCAGAAGGAAATATTCAGCGATCGGAGACAACCCGCCGTCCGGCGATTCCATCAGATCTTCCGTGAGCACGGAAGCCGGCAAAATGCGTTCCTCTTCCCCGCATCGAAGGAGAACACCGGAACAATCCGTCAGCAAAGCATGCATCAGAACGCCTGCCGCAGATTCCGGAAGATTCACGAAAAACCGGACATCTTCACCACTCCCATGCGTGCACTGCAGAACCAGTTCCACACCTCCGACAGCCCCCACTCCATGCCTGCGCGCAACAGGCAGCAGTTCGGTCTCCGTGTAACGCGTCCTCAGGACCTGGAGTCCATTAAACGTCACGTCCTCGCGCAAGGCATAGCTGCATGCTGTCTTTTCCGGCAATGAAGTCGGCACCTTGAATACGAAGCCGGTCGGCAAATGGGAAGTTTCCGCATCCGGGGTGATCTGAATGACCGCTCGGGAAGCCACCGGTGCGTTGTATTCCGGAGCAATGCGGTTAAGTATCTCTTCCGGGAACTCCTCCAGCCCGTCGTCCATTTTGCGAGCAATACGTGCCGTCAGAAAAGCCACCCCTTCCAACAAGCGTTCAACGTACGGGTCGGGGCTCTCCCCCTCGCCCAGCTGCAAACGTCGAGCTACCTTGGGATATTCCGCGGCAAACCGCTTGGACGCGCGGCGAAGATCGTCGAGCTCATTCTCATAATACCTGAGAAACTCATCATCCATCGTTCACCTGCACCCCTACGGATTCATTGTTGTTTTACCGGTCTCCACATCGACACGCAGGCGGAAAAACACCTCCTGATCCAGTGGTCGTACGGCCAACCTGCTGAAGATATCCAGATGGACCGCTGTTTTATCATGTTTTGAATAGTCATCCCGCACGACCACGTGAGTCTCCTCCGCGTCCAGGCGGGGTTCAAAAAGCTCGATAGCTCGGCGCACCCTTTGCGCTATGATCTCGGAGCGCTCCGCTGTCACCACATTTCCGGCGCAGGAATCAATGCCATAATGGTAACCGGATGCAGCAACTCCCGGATATTTCTTGGTGAGATACTCGGTTTCCGCAGGGGCCGTATGAGAATTGAGCAGCATCTCCATATTCAACAGGATGTCGCTCTTGAGTTGTTCAGGAGAATACACATGATCATACCCTTCATCCGTCTCGGAGAAGGGCTGCTCATCCGTGAGCCTCGTGAGAAGACAAGGCAAATACTTCCGCGAGCTTGGCTGATTGGTTGCAACCGGCATTTCTACCCCTTACCTCTTACGAATCAAACTTGAGAGTCTTCTCAGTGAAAATTGGGTGCAGCCCATCATCCGAATTCCAACACCGCTGCCCCTTCCCCACGTAGAGTCCATCCGCACACTCCTGCCACTCCGTCTCTTTTGCCATGAGCAATTTGCCATCACTCTCACCACCGTGAGGGTAGCGCCCGGGCATCCGCCCGACCAAAATCTCTCCCCCTCGGAAACGCAGTCTCACGTGCGGCCACACAACCTCCACAGGGTGCGTAGGTGTCGCTATCTCCACACTCTGCACCTCCGCCTGATCCACAAGCTTGTACTGTCCGTCGCAGATGCACTCCAGCACTCCGCTCAACCGCGCATCACCATCTAACAACCAGTCCCGGTGGGTCCCATCAGTCAACGTGACCCCGATGCTCGGCAACACATCCAGCACCTCCATGCAGGCTGTCGACCCGGAGACAGCATTGCCGGCAGCAAAAGCGGCGACAGCCTGCGCCAACTTTTCGGCATAGGCCGGCGGTGCGCCCACCCAATCAGGACGAGATTGCCCGGCAAAGTAAGATTCACGTTGCTTCTCCGCGGCAATAAGCCCCGTGAGCGTGGTGCAGAACATAGCGGATGCCGGGTTGAGTTTCAGGAGAGCATCGGCCTGCTGAGCGGCACGCTCCCATTCACACTCCATGCAAAGCACTTGCACAAACAGAGCACGAGCCGACGCATCGGTGGGAGCCGCCGCCACCTGAGCCGCCGCCGCTCGATGCAACCCCTGTAAATCTCCGGCGCTGTATAACTGCTCGATGTTCATCAATAACTCATTATAAGCGGAAAAGGCCGACAGAACCCGCCACGGCGGATACCGTCAGCCCTTCCGGATTGATTGATTTGATCAGACGGCTTGATCTGTTGCGACGTTCCAGCCGGCAGCCACATCACCACCGAGTTCTCCCGTGGTCTTGAAGGTGTGCGTGGTCCACTTGTATTCTTCCGCCACGATGCTCACCTGCTCAACCAGACGCAGGGCAGCGGC
>CANRKR010000093.1 GCA_947631275.1 uncultured Akkermansia sp. | reverse complement strand
GGGAGAAAGTAATAAACCACGAAGGAATACTCCTCATCGGGGTTGATAAAAATGAAGGGTCCCTTGGGCTTGACTCCTTTGTAGTAAAGAGCCTTCCCATCGTACATTTTCTCGTCCGCTGAGCAGAATTTCGGGAGTTCCATGTCGATTTTCTCCGCCCCTCGATTCAGGAATTTCCCGCGCACGAAAAGGACGAGCTGCCCTTCTTGCGGCGAGGATATGGTCTTTCTTCTTCCCATAGCATCCGGCAGGACTAACGCGGAACAAAGGGATGCTTCCAGCGCCGTGCACTGCACATGACTTACCTCCGTGGTCCCCAATGCCTGTTCCTGCACAGCGGCTTCCTTGGAAGCATCAATCGCATCCCCCAGCGACGCAGCATGCAGCGGGAGAATGCCCAATATTGAGAATAATATGTAGGTTTTCATGGTGGTGTATTGGTGTTAAACCGTTCCTTCACTCATCCTCCATAAATGGTTTGATAACTTTATAAAGAATTGTCGTTAATATCTATCAGAAGTTCAGCCTTCGAAGATTTTCCTTTGCCTGTGCATGCCCTTGTCCCGCTGCCTTGCGATACCACTTCACTGCCTCTACCAAGTCCTTGCTCACTCCTTCTCCGTTCTCATAACGCAAGCCAAGAGAGAACTGCACCTCCGCATCCCCCTGTTCCATTGCCAGATGGTACTGCGCCGTCGTATGCCCCTGCTCCGCTGCCAAACGGTACCACCTCATCGCTTCAGCCATATCCTTGTTTACTCCTTCGCCATACTCATAACACTCGCCAAGGGAAAACTGCGCCGACGCATTCCCCTGATCCGCTGCCAAGCGGTACCACCTCACCGCTTCCGCCAAGCCCTTGCTCACTCCTTCTCCGTTCTCGTAACACACGCCGAGGTGGTGCTGCGCCTCCGCATACCCCTGATCTGCTGCCAAGCGGTACCACCTCACCGCCTCCGCCAAGTCCTTGCTTACTCCCAAGCCGTTCTCATAACAAATGCCGAGGTGGTACTGCGCCTCTGCATACCCCTGATCCGCTGCCAAGCGGTACCACCTCACCGCCTCCGCCAAGTCCTTGCTTACTCCCAAGCCGTTCTCATAACAAATGCCGAGGTGGTACTGCGCCTCTGCATACCCCTGATCCGCTGCCAAGCGGTACCACCTCACCGCCTCCGCCAAGTCCTTGCTTACTCCCAAGCCGTTCTCATAATGCAAGCCAAGAGAGAACTGCGACGCCGCATCCCCCTGTTCCATTGCTAGGTGGTACTGCGCCGTCGTATGCCCCTGCTCCGCTGCCAAGCGGTACCACTTTACTGCCTCCGTCATATTCCTGTTCACTCCCTCGCCCTTTTTATAGCACCAGCCAAGATTAAACTGCGCCCGCGCATTCCCCTGCTCCGCCGCCTTGCGGTACCACTTCACCGCCTCCGCGTAATCCTTGCTCACTCCCCAACCGTTCTCATAGCACACCCCGAGGTTTCTCTGCGCATCCGCATCCCCCTGATCTGCTGCCGCACGCCACCACTTCACTGCTTCTTTCTCATCTTTGCTCACACCCTTGCCGCTGTAATAACACACGCCAAGGTTATACTGCGCCGACGCAAGCCCCTGATCTGCCGCCAAGCGATACCACTTCGCTGCCTCCGTCATGTCCGTGTTCACTCCCAAACCGTTGTAATAGCACGCGCCAAGGTTATTCTGCGCCTGCGCATCCCCCTGTTCCGCTGCTTTGCGGTACCACTTTACCGCCTCGGCCATATCCTTGTCCACTCCATTGCCAGTCTCATAGCACAAGCCAAGGTCATTCTGTGCCACTGCATACCCCTGCTCCGCTGCCAAGCGATACCACTTCATCGCCTCTGCCAAGTCCTTGCTCACTCCGGTGCCGTACTTATAACACCAGCCAAGATTATACTGCGCCGTCGTATGCCCCTGTTCCGCTGCCAAGCGGTACCACTTCACTGCCTCTGTCATGTCCTTGCTCACTCCCCAGCTGTACTCATAGCACGCGCCGAGAAGAAATTGCGCATCCGCATTCCCCTGCTCCGCCGCCAAGCGATACCACTTCACTGCCTCCGTCATGTCCTTGCTCACTCCATCGCCTTTCGTATAACACGAGCCAAGGTTAAACTGCGCCCTTGCGTACCCCTGTTCCGCAGCCTTGCGCCACCACTTCGCTGCCTCTGTCATGTCCTTGCTCACTCCCCAGCTGTACTCATAGCACGCGCCGAGAAGAAATTGCGCATCCGCATTCCCCTGCTCCGCCGCCAAGCGATACCACTTCACTGCCTCCGTCATGTCCTTGCTCACTCCATCGCCTTTCGTATAACACGAGCCAAGGTTAAACTGCGCCCTTGCGTACCCCTGTTCCGCAGCCTTGCGCCACCACTTCGCTGCCTCCGTCATGTCCTTGCTCACTCCATCGCCTTTCGTATAACACAAGCCAAGGTTAAATTGCGCCCTTGCGTACCCCTGTTCCGCAGCCTTGCGCCACCACTTCACCGCTTTCTCCATGTCCTTGCTCTCTCCTTTGCCTTCATAATAACACTTGCCAAGATCTGCTTGCGCCGAAGCATTGCCATCCTCTGCAGCGGCGTGCAAACGCTCCATCGCCTCGCTCTTCTTCCCTTCTTTGGTGAGTCGTTGATACGCAACGTAGGGGTCCTCCCGCAGCATGTAATATGACCCTATTCCTCCTCCAATTACCAACATCAACCCCACCACTGCGGTTGCCCCCCGCAGCTTGCGCTGCCCACTCTTCTTTGTCGGCGTGGCCTGTGGAATCACTACCGGAGCTGATGTCGGACTTTGAGCCGTTACCGTCGGAATCGGAGCAGGTGCAGACGCTTGGGCAGATGATGTCTCAGTCGCTGCCGTGCCCTTGTTCTTCAACTCTTCTGCTTTGCGGAACCACGCCTGCGCTGCCTCCTCATTCTTTTCCACTCCTTCGCCCTTCATGTAGCTTTCCCCAAGCTTCATGTAGTATTCCTCAAGCTCCATGGCAGCCTCAGCATTCGCGCGCTCAGCCGCTTCGCGCACCAAATGGGTCATATCGTTTTCGTTCATAGCATGATGAAAATAAATCTTTCTTTCAATTAGAACATCTGCATTTTAAGCACTGGCATCACATCAAAATTCCGTGACGTTTGAGGTGTTTTTTAGCAGAGGCGTGCCCCTGACTCGCGGCGCGGCGATACATTTCAATCGCCGTACTCAGATCTTTTCTCACACCCCAGCCAAATTCCAGACAGGTGCCGTAATTGCTTTGCCCCCATGCATTTCCTTGCTGAGCGGAAAGGCGATACCAGTACGCTGCCTGAGAATAATCCTGTGGAACGCCCCAACCGTTGTGATACAGGAAGCCAAGATTGTTCTGAGCACCGGCATGTCCCTGTTCTGCTGCGCGGCGAAAACAGCGAGCCGCCTCCGCATAATTCTTCGGCTTCCCCTTGCCGAACTGGTAGGCCAACCCCAAATTATTGAGCGCCTCAGCGTCTTCGGGTATAGTGCCCCCTCCTGCATTGGGTTGTGTAAATGTCCCTCCTTGGTTGAGCTCTGCGGCTTTCTTCGCTCCACGAGAGATCAGCAAAGCACGGATGCGCTGGGCATTGTCATCACCCACGCAATCCAGCGGTGTTGCTCCCTTATCCGTCACAGCATTCACATTGGCGCCGTGTTCCACGAGCCACTGCGTGATGCTCCAACTGCCAATGGCGCAGGCGTAATGCAGAGCCGTATTCCCCTTTGTTTCCGGCAGAGTAACATCCACATCCGAGCCATCCCGAATCATCGGTAGCAAAGTCAGTAGACGCTTTTGGTAGAGAGCAGACGAAGCTTCGCGGCAGCGCAACGCCGCCATGCGATCAATCATGGGCTGCAAATCCTTGCGCTCCGCTAAGGGAGTCCCCTGAGAAGAAGAGACATTTTGGGCATCATGTAAAATGGCTCTGATTTCTGTAGCATTTTCTCCTCCTACGCAATCATACACGGAAGCTCCTTTTGCCGTGCGCATATTCAAATCGGCTCCATGTCCCAACAGCCAGCGGACGATATCGACGCAACTAAGACCGCATGCATTGTGTAGTGCTGTGGTTCCGTTTGCATTGTCCAGTACTGTATTTACATCTGCACCATTCTTTATTCTCGGTAAGATTTCGAGAAGCCTTCTTTGGTACAGTCTTTCCACATCGGTGTGATATTGTGTTGTGCGCAAGGATGTAATGAGAACATCGAGATCACCACTTACTCCTCCAGAATCAGCGCCCATTTCAGAGATAGATTTGCCTCCCCTCTCTTCAAGTAATTTGAGCGTTCCTTTGTAATCTAACTCTGCATGTGGAGCAACTTTCTTAACGTCTTTTTCAAGTACTTGTCTTCTTAAGCTTCCCAAAAGAGGATTCGATAAATCAGCAACTATATCCCTTACAAGATCGATAGCGGTCTGTTTTTTGCCTGTTGTTGTTGCTATCGAGTTTACATTCGCTCCGGCATCCAGCAATAATTTTACTGTGTCGCTATTTCCTGCCATTGCTGCCGCGATTAGAGCAGTGAGCCCATCCTCTCCTTTTTCATTGACGTTAGCACCAGCTTTGATCAAGATTTCACACACAGCAGTCTGCGCGTTAAGGACTGATTGCATAAATACTTGCTTTCCCCTAGGTGTCGTAGTGTCCAGGGTTGCTCCTGCCTTTATCAATTTCTTACATACTTCCTCGGT
>CANRKR010000092.1 GCA_947631275.1 uncultured Akkermansia sp. | reverse complement strand
TTCATACAGTGTCTTGATCATAACACTATTCTGCAACGAGTGTTGCAGAGAACGCAAGGCTGAAGTGCCGATTTTTTTATCTTATCCCTTCAGTATTTGTCTCAGCGAATTTGCCGGAGACCCCTTTTTTCTGCGCTTGTTGAAAAACGGGGCTTGAATTGGGGGATGAGAGCGTGTAGAATCCCCTCCGTACGGTATATGTACGTGAGGGGTCTAGTGAGCATGATGCTAGCAGCAATATTTATGCTGCCATCGCCGCTTGTTGCCTCTCAGCCGGATAGGCAGAATGGAGGGGGACCGGCCGGGCAGCTGTTGCGCGTGACGAATGAGATGTGGCTGCTCCTCTCCGGTGTGGTGAATCAGGAGACAGCGGAGAACGCGGCAGCTCGCTTCGCCAAACTCGCGAAAGAATCTGCGTCTCT
Source organism: uncultured Akkermansia sp. (assembly GCA_947631275.1). Taxonomy (GTDB): domain Bacteria; phylum Verrucomicrobiota; class Verrucomicrobiia; order Verrucomicrobiales; family Akkermansiaceae; genus Akkermansia. The sequence goes on along the minus strand of CANRKR010000092.1, from coordinate 4,322 downwards.
CAGCGATAAAATGTTTGACGGCGATGCGCGTGCGCTGGATGTGGAGGCGCTGGATCGGGATGCCTACCGCATCGCCGAATCGTATGACGAACTTTCCCAGGAGTTTTCCAGCCTTTGCCACGCCCGTTGTTACGGCTCTCCGCAGCTTATGCGAGCATTCCTTCTGGCGATGGATCTCGGTGTCTTCAGCGACGATGAGCGTGAGAATCTCAACACCTCCACGCGCATGCTCAGTGAGCAGGAGGCGGAGCAGGAGCTGGCACGCCTCGGCAAGATGGTCACATCTGATACTGAATTATTTGAGCTGCTTGCACGCGTGCAGGATGCATCCTCTGCGATGAAGGCGGCTCCCCAGCTTACTGCGCTGGCACAGCGGACTCTTGAGGGGTGTCCGGCTCAGCGGCTGACGGCTGACAATTTCTCGCGACAGAAGAGGGATTCGCTCCAGCAGGTGTGTCGCCAACTTGAGCCTCTGCTCTGGCGCATTCGCAATGAGATTGTGCGCATCGTGGGGCTGCCCGGTTACGACAGCGAACAGTTTGACGTTTTCTCCGATGCACTCGACAGCGTGTATGAGAGCTTGAGTAAGACGCACTCCGAGTGCTTTGAGGAGGTCTTTGATGCGAGTTTTCGTACGGACCTCGACGATGCATTGCACGAAGGCCCCTCTTCCAACCATAAAGACTGAATCCCTCATGCCTGCCGCCGATTACCTTGTCACCATAGGACTGGAGGTTCACTGCCAGATACGTACTGCCACCAAGATGTTCTGCTCCTGCCGGGCGGGGTTCGGCTACGCGCCAAACACGAATGTGTGCCCCACTTGTCTCGGGATGCCGGGAGCGCTGCCGGTGCTGAATGAATATGCCATTGAACGCACGATTCTTGCGGGGCTGCTGCTGGGGTGCAGTATTCCTCCCGTTTCCAAGTGGGATCGCAAGAATTATTTTTATCCGGACATGCCGAAGAATTATCAGACGAGTCAGCTGGATCTGCCTCTCTGCATAGGAGGTTCGGTTCCCCTCTACGAATGGAATTTTCCTGCTGGCGCAGCAGTGTCTCAGGCGGAGGCCGGCGTGGTGCGTCGTGTGAAGCTCGACCACATCCACCTGGAGGAGGATGCCGCGAAGCTTACTCATTTCGCGGGTTATTCCCTTGTGGATTATAACCGCGGCGGCACCCCGCTCATGGAAATCGTCTCTGCACCGGATTTGCACACGCCGGATGAGACTTATGCATACCTCAAGAGTTTGCAGCAGATCATGGTCTGTGCCGGTATCTCCAACGCCGACATGGAGAAAGGCGAGATGCGCTGCGATGTGAACGTTTCTCTACGCCCGAAAGGACAGGAAAAGCTCGGCGAAAAGATCGAGATGAAAAACATCAATTCGATGTCCGCTGCACGCCGTGCGCTCATTTACGAAATTCACAGACAGGCGGAGGAATTGGATGCAGGTATCGCTCAGGAGCAGTCCACCCGCCGCTGGGACGATACCCTCGGTGAAAGCATCGTGATGCGCACCAAGGAAAATGCCCACGATTACCGCTACCACACATGCCCGGATCTCATCCCAATCCATACAGCTTCTCTCGTGCAAAAGGTGCGTCAGGAAATTCCCGAACTTCCGGATGCTCGCCGCAATCGCCTCATCGCTGAGTTCGGATTACCCGCGGCGGATGCCGCTACACTGGTAGCGGATGCGGCGTTGTATGATTTTTTCGAACAGACCGTAGATGCCGGCGCTCCTGCACGCAAGGCTGCCAACTGGGTCATCAACACCCTTACCGCTGTGCTGGCGGACAAGGAAACGGACGCAGCAAAGTGCCCGGTGACACCACATCACCTTGCCGGGATTATCGATATCGTGGAGCAGGGCATTGTCTCCACCAATCAGGCGCGCGAGGTACTGGATCTCATCTGGGGCCATCCGGAACTGGATGCCGCCGCCGCCGCTGATCAGCTCGGCTTTAAGAAAACTGACGCAGGGGCGTTGGAAATGCTCGTGGATGCCGTGCTTGCGGAAAATCCTGATATGGTGGAACTTGTACGTGCCGGTAATACAAAGCTGATCAATGCCCTCACCGGCAAAGTAATGAAAGCGAGCAATCCCAAACCGAATCCCAAGCTCGTCACGCAGATCATCATTTCTCGTTTCCCTGGCATCTGATTTTCGGTGACAGAAGACGGAGTCATCCGGAGAATTCGGATTCGCGAATTTCCGGATTCTCTCGTAATCCGCGGGAACTCTTCGAAAATCGAGTGTGATTATTTGCTGAAAGTGCTTGACCTGACGGTTATGGTGTGCTACAGGTAGCGGCAGGGAGTGATCGCTCCCTGAACGAATATCATACTTGCTTATGAAACTCAAAAAGATTGCGATGTGTGTGCTGGCAGGGCTCGTGTCTCTACCTGTGGCGGCTTCCGCTGCTCAGAAAACCTGCTGCTCAGAAAACCTGCTGCAGAAGATGGATCTCATGACCCCTTGCTGCAGTAGCGCGCCTGCCTACAAGGTGAAGGCGAATGCGAAGACCGGGACGCAGTGGCATGTTGATGTGGCCTACGGGGTTCACAACATGCACCGCAGTGGGTTTGGCGAGCACGAAACCGTCAACTACACGCTGCTTCACGGGCACTTGAATCAGCGCCTCATCCAGGACGACGTCAACGGCGGCACCTGGCTGCACGTCGAATTTATCGGTTCCTGGGGACTGGAGAAAGATGCTGTGGAGGCAGGAAAGGTCAATCCCTTTGGAACGGTGACTTCCTACCACCGTGACCTGGTGGGACCCCGGGACTTCTATTTCCCGGAGGTGGCAATCAAGCATTTCTTCAACGGTAAGAAGGCAGCCATCGTCGCCGGTATGGTGAAGTTCAGTGACTACTTTGATGCTGTCGGCATCGCAGGTGACACCTACACCTCCTTCATGAACTCCGGTTTCTGCAACTCCACCGTGCTGCCGCTCATTGACAGTAATCTCGGCGCGATTTTGCAGGTGGAACTCGGCGCTAAGAACTATGTGATGGCCGGTGTGACGCGCACAGGCACGGTTCCCGGTTATAATCCTTTCGGACCGGATGGCTCCGGCTACAACGTGCTGGCTGAGTGGGGACACCATTTCCACCAGGACAAGGGCATCGTCAAGGTGACTCCGTTCTTCCAGATGATGGACGTGCCGTACGTGGATCCAAGAACAGATGCTCATTGGAGAGAGCATCATCGTACCGGCGGCGTTCTTGGCAGCGTGCAGTACGCTCTTTGCGATAACTTGACCGTGTTCGTACGCGGCGGTGTGGCAGCTAAGCAGAAGTGGGGCAATGCCGCTGAACTCAGCGGTGGCTTGCGTGCCAAACTCATTCCTTCCCGCGAGGATGATTACCTTGGCATCGCCTACGGCGTGTTCAAGGGGAAAAATCCTGCCGGATGGGTTGATGATCAAGGTGAGTCGTGGGCGGACACTTACCACTGCCGCGAGACGGTGCTTGAGGCCTACTACAATCTTCAGGTCAACAGGTACTTCCGCATTATGCCGCACATTCAATACATCCATGATCCTGCCTACGCAGACAATAACGACTCTGTCGTAGCCAGCCTTCAGACTGTTTTCTCATTCTGATTGTGTCGTTGTTCATTGTTGTTTTCGGCGCGTCGGTGGCAACCCCACCGGCGCGCTTTTTTCGGCACTTCGGCACGCCTGACGGCTCTACGTGAACTTTATGCAGGAGCCCCATGGGAATCATCATGTTAAGTATCCCGAGGTCTGAAGAACTGGCGGGAAAGGATAGCGAACCGAGAGAAGCGAATACCGCTGAATGTCATAAGGAAACTCAATAATAGGAAAGGGAAGATGATAACGCCCCTATGTTTGTTTTAATGTCCTGTGGTTTGACCACTTGGTGAAGTCTCTTTGTAGGATTATTCTTCAAAAATACGCGCTGAACGCATGTCTGTGGACAGATGGCAGAGGATGATTTTTCAGCGTGACATAGTTACGTTTACAAGAATTGTTTTTCTCCCTTTCTATTCATGTTGACTTCCACTCGGAAAGAGTGTAAGAGAATGTACCATGGGAGAGGTGTGCACGTTAGAAATAGTTGTCCCGTCAGGCTGAAGAGCGAACTCCTAAAACCGAGAAGAGTGTTCTAACTGTGAATTGCAAGGACAAATGCAACTGAAACCCCAAGAAGCCCTGACCACGTGGGAGTACGATTTGGCTACAGGGTTGGAGCTTTGCAAGACCTATGCCGATGGCAAGGGGACGGTGAAGACCTATGACGCGTACAACAATCTCGCCACCGTGACGGATGCACGTGGGGTGGTAGC
>CANRKR010000091.1 GCA_947631275.1 uncultured Akkermansia sp. | reverse complement strand
GCGATGCTGGATGCCGGACTGATCTCCCGCCTCGGCAAGGGCCGCTCAAGCGCATACGTCCGGAAAGGCTAGACTCCTACCGTTCTGCCTGCATTGCCACCGAGCGGTGTTCAGGCCTTTTCCGACGTCGGAGGGAGGGTGATGGTGAAGGTGGCGCCGGCGCCGGGAGAACTCTCTGCTCGGATAGAGCCGCCGTGCGCTTCCACGGCATGCTTCACGATGGAAAGGCCGAGTCCGGTACCCTTCACTCGTCCTGTTTTATCGGCACGGTAGAAACGATTGAAGATGTAGGGCAAATCTTTCGCCTCAATACCGACGCCGTTATCGCTCACGCAGACAGAGCAAGAAGCGTCCTCATTGCGGCGCGCCGACACCGTCAACTCCAACCCGGGCATCGGATTGTTTTTCAGCGCATTCTCCAGCAGGTTAAAGAGGATCTGTGACCAGTAGAATGAATCCCCACGCATCACGAAAGGATGCGGAGAAAAATCGGTTGTCCACACCACTTCCTGCGCACGGAGCAGCCCCTCCAGGCGTCCTCGCACGTCCTCCAGCACCCCGCCCAAGTCGAACTCCTCCCAGTGCAGCCCACCCGTCTCGGCATTCTCCAGACGCGACACCATGAGCATATCCTCGACCAACCGAACGAGTCGCTCCGTGTGTTTACGCATGAGGGAGAGGACGCGTTCCCGAGCCGTCGCATCCGACGCAAGCTCCTTATCTTCCTGAAGATTCTCCAGATAACCGCTCAGGATCGTGAGCGGCGTGCGCAATTCGTGGGAAGCGTTCGCTACAAAATCGCGGCGAATGAGCAGCGTTCGTTGCTCCTCGGTGATGTCGTGGAAGACGATGCCAATGTGGCGACGCTGATCAGTTATCGGCGTGGAAAGAATACGAAAGGTTCGATCTTCCCCGCCGTGCGGGAGCGTAACCGTATATTGGCGGGATTCCTCGGCTTGCACAGCATCGCTGAGAGCGTCACGCAGCGAGCCGGGCGGGAGCAAACGCAATATGTTCACATTGGCGGGGTAACCAAGCAATTCCTCGACCGCATGATTCCCCATTTCCACGCGTCCGGAAGGCAGCAGCAGGAGAAATGGCACTCCAAGAGCCTCCAAGAAAAGTCCTTTATCACGCTGCAGGTGTTCTTCCAAATCGCGGTTGAGACGGCGCAGCGACTCGACCTCTGCATGACGAGTACGAACATGGGCGGTCATGCTGCGTATCTGCGGCCACAGAAAGAAAAAAGGCAGAGCAAAGGCGATGAGCACCATCGCCACCGTGATTTCCCAGTCGATCATACGAGCCCCATTATACGCGCTCTCGAGTTCTCATTGCAACAGCAATTTCTCGTGTGTCCATTTCGCCACAATTCCCGTGGCGAAGGCTTCACCGTAGAGAGATTGCGCGCCGTGTTTCGGGGCGTTATAAGAGGGATGTCATGAGTACGACATATATGTTTATACTGGGTTTGCTCCTGCTGCTGGCAGTGTTGGATTTGGTGGTGGGAGTATCAAACGATGCTGCGAACTTCCTCAACTCCGCCGTAGGCTGCAAAGCCGCAAAACGGTGGGTGATTCTGAGCGTGGCGGCGATCGGGGTCATCGTCGGAGCTTCTTTTTCAGGAGGGATGATGGAGATAGCCCGCAGCGGCGTATTTGTGCCCTCGCAATTCAGTTTCCACGAGGTGATGATCCTGCTTACCGCCGTGATGCTCGCGGATGTGATCCTGCTGGATATCTTCAACACATTCGGATTACCGACCTCCACAACGGTGTCGCTGGTTTTTGAATTGCTCGGCTCTGCACTGGCTGTTTCCCTCTGCATCATCGTGCGGGACGGTGACTCTATCGCATCCGTGGGCAACTACATCAATTCCTCAAGCACGCTCTCCATGATCGCGGGCATTTTCTGCTCCGTCGGTGTTGCTTTCACGTGCGGTTGCGTGGTGATGGGAGTGTCGCGCCTCATCTTCAGTTTTCATTACCAAAAGGCTTATCGTTGGATTGGCTCAGCATGGTGTGCTTTAGCGCTCACTGCCATCACCTACTTTGCCGTGTTCAAAGGACTCAAGCATAGCACGCTCGTTGCCCCGCAGGTGATGGCATGGCTGCAAGCGAATATGGGAACAGCCGTTGTTTGCTCTCTGGGCATCTGGTACGCAATCGCCCTCTCATTGCAGCACATTTTTCGGATCAACGTGCTCAGGTTCACCGTGCTGGCAGGCACTTGCGCGTTGGCGCTTGCCTTTGCCGGGAATGACCTCGTGAACTTCATCGGCGTCTTCATGGCAGCGGAATCCTCGTTTCAAATCGCGCAAGACTTTGTGTCGACGGGCGGCGACCTGTCCACACTCAAGATGGGAGCCCTGGCGTCGCCAGTGCAAGCCCACGCGGCGTGGCTGATTGGCGCCGGACTCATCATGGTGGCGGCTCTCTTCTTCTCGAAAAAAGCGCGAACCGTAACGGAAACGGAAGTCAAGCTCGCACGCAGCAGCGGCGGGGCGGAGCGGTTCGGTTCCTGTGCTCCGGCGCGCGCCGCCGTGCGCTTCACCCTACAGGCAATTCACTTCATCAGCCGCCTCACCCCTGCCCCCGTCCGACGATTCATCGCCTCCCGATTTGAGCCGCTGCGCCCGGAGGAAGAGGAGGACCATGCTTTCGACCTCATCCGCGGCTCCGTGAATCTCACGGTAGCATCGTTGCTCATCTCGCTCGCCACCTCGTTGCGACTGCCTCTCTCCACCACCTACGTCACCTTCATGGTTGCCATGGGGTCATCCCTGGCCGACCGTGCATGGAGTCGTGACAGTGCGGTGTATCGCATCACGGGCGTGCTGGCTGTCATCGGCGGTTGGTTCCTCACCGGACTGGGCGCCCTGTTCGCCTCCTTCATCATCGCAGGCATGATGATCACCTGCGGCATTTGGGGCGTGTGCGCCATGGTATTGCTCGCCGGGTTTATTCTGGTGAAATCCGCCATTCTTCACTGTCTGAAGACGGCAAAACGTCCGCAACTTCTCTCCCTCACCAACGCCGGATTACGCGATGTAGGAATAACCTCTGCCGACCGCTTGGGGCGCATCCTCGGCATCTATACCGCCACGGTTCAAGCCTTGCTGCACGAGGATCGCACCGCCCTCAAACGTCTGCGCAAAAAAGCGCGCGACATCGTACGCACCCTGCGTGCCGTGAAGGAGGACGAACTGCTGCCCGCCTTGCAAGGGGCGGATGCTGCCATGGCACAGCGCGGGCAGATGGTCTTCCGCATCATGGAAAGCTGTATCGGTATCGCGGAAAGCCTGCGCAGCATCACACAGGCCAGCTTCAATCACATCGACAACGCACACGTTGGGTTGGATGCCGTGCAGGCACGCGAACTGCTGGACATGAGCAACCGCGTGGCGTCCTTTTTCCCCGGTCTCATCGTCATGCTGGAATCCGGCGACTACACACCCATGCAGCAAGCCATAGAAGAGGCCGGAGACTTGAGTGAGCAATTTGCCGAGGCGATCACGCGCCAACTCCTGCGCCATGATTCCGATGAATCCAATATGCGCACCCACATCCTCTTCCTCAACCTCCTCAACGAAACACGTGCCATGGTGCGCAAATCCTTCTCCCTCATCAAGGAACAGCAGGAAGTTTTTGAAGAGGATTGAATCTGTGCCGAAACGACTCTACCCCCACAGAACACATTTCCCAGACAAGATCCATGGAGTATCATCATCCGCGTGAGATTAAGCATTACAGGGAAGTAAAATTAAGCAGCAGGAAAGCAGAGCACGGCAAGAAAGACTAGGCAATTTCAGGAAGAGCATACCGCCGATGGAGTTTCTTCGAGTCATTACTCAACTCGAGCCTCTCTGTACGGATACGGTGTCACTTAGAGGAGTGAAGATAATATGATTTGCTCTCAGAACTTGAGAAATTGTTGCTTTGTTCGGATGTATTAATTGCTCTGCCTCCGTTTAGATTTCATCGGCGTGACCCCTACAGGGCGTGGGAATTGACCGCGCTGATGTCATGTACAGGAAAAGCGAATACGGTTTGCAAAGCCTCGCGCGAAGAGGTACAATGAAAACATGCAGCATCGAGACACTGAGTTTATACGGATACGCGGGGCGGCGGAGCATAATCTCAAACAGGTGGACGTGGATATTCCTCTGGGAAAATTGACGGTGGTGACCGGACCGAGCGGCAGTGGCAAGAGTTCGCTGGCGATCAGTACGCTATATGCCGAAGGACAGAGGCGTTATATGGAAACTTTTTCTCCGTATGTGCGGCAGTTCATGGATCGTATGGACAAGCCGGTGGTGGAGAGCGTAGATCATGTGCCACCGGCTATCGCCCTGGGGCAGCGTAATTCAGTGAAAAATTCTCGTTCCACCGTGGGCACCATGACGGGGATTAACGAGTACCTCAAACTTATCTTTTCCCGTTTGGCAGAGGGTAGGGATGAGCAGGGGCGCGTGGTGCGACCGATGACTCCTATTGGAGTGGCAGAAGAGCTGTTGCGCGAGCACGGCGGGAGTGAGGCACTGGTATGTTTTGGGCTCGAACCGGTGGGTACGTTTGACGAGATGCGCGAGGCGCTTGTGGGACAGGGCTTTTTGCGCGTACTTGTGGGGGGAAAGGTGTTGCGATTGGAGGAGGTGGAGAAACGCGTAATCGGCATGAAGAAATGGGTGGTAGTGCAGGATCGTCTTCGTATACGTCCGGAGAGTAAACATCGCCTCATTGAGGCGGCGGAAAATGCCTTCCAACACGGACAAAATATAACGCT
>CANRKR010000090.1 GCA_947631275.1 uncultured Akkermansia sp. | reverse complement strand
TCCACATGAGTGGGGTTCGTCCGGTATTGTCATGCGTGTTGATAAAGTCTTCATGGTTCTTCATGCCGCTTTTCAATTCGCGGGCAAAGGGCTCGTCTACATTATTTTTCACATCTTCCTTGCGGATGAGTGATACGAGTGAATCAGTCGTCGATTTGGTTTCAAAAACCTCCATGACTTCCTTACTCAGATAGCCCAGCACCCCCATGGCCGCCATCAGAATTACCATATCTTGAAGGATCGGCCCCCAATGAATGTTGCGTTTTCCGGATTTTTCTCTCGTTTTCGTGTCCATGAGAAAATTAATGTTATGCCTGGGCTTCTTGAGTAGCAAGTTCCTTCCGTTCTTCATCTTCATCCGGCACATCTTCCTCCGGATGATCGGAAACAAACATATCCTTGGTCAAAATGATCGCCAGAGGCGAAATGACAGCCATGATCAGATAGATTGTCCACATGAACTCCGGCGAGCACCAGTAGCTCACATGTCCCGTATCAATTTTCGCAGCAATGCCGTCATAGCACATGTACGACACGAGCAGGCCGCCTACCACGCCGTTAACCGGTTTTGCTATGAACATGGGTAAGCCTGCCAGAGACATATAGGAGGCCACCTTGTCCTTGGGGGCAACGCGTGCCACATATTCTGAGAAACGCGGGCTGAAAAGCAATTCACCAAAGGCAAAGATGATGATCTGCAGGAAGATGGCAATGAAGTACGCCTGACTTACGGTATCGATACCGGGGAAAATAAAATAGCTTTCCGGAGGAATGGCCATCAGTATCAAAGAGGCCGCCGAGATCGACATACCCCATATCATCAGCTTAACCGTTGAAAAATACTTGAGGATCGGGATGATCACGATAAGTCCCGTGATGATGATGAACGGGTTGAGCGAGTTCATGAAACCAAGCTGAAAGTCGTCCCCTATCGTGCGTGTGTAATACTGCGGCATGATCATGAACTGGAGAGTAAACACCAACCGCACTCCCAGAGTGAGCACGAGAAACACCAGCAGCTTCTGAAACGGTCGCTCTCGTATTACCTCGCCTATCAGCTGCAGCGGCCGCCGCGACGACGCCTTTTCCGTGGTAATTCTTTCCTCCGGCACAGCGTAGAAGTTCTCATTCACGAAACGCGTGAAAAGGAAGGCAATCACCTCACAGCATGTACCGAAGTTCACAACCATCTGGAGTCCATCCGGTCCGGACCAATGCGCACGAATGGGATCCACGATTGCCACCCCCGCCAGAAGTGCGCCGATATTCATGAAGAGATAGTAAAAGTTGAACCCGGTGGGTCGTGCGCGCAGTGTGGTGAAGCGACGGACAGAGGTGGAAATGCACGGGCTCATGAAGGCGGAGCCAAAGCTCATGATAGCGATACCGGCGATGACGATGTAGCGCGAATGATCCTGAGAGAGATCAAGCAGGCGCATTCCAAAATCCGAGCCGAGTCCCAGGATGAGGCGGCCAAGGATGAGCATACTGAAACCCACCAGGTAGGTACGCTTCAAGCCTATGATATCGCAGATGGTGCCCACGGCAAATACGAACAGGGAGAGAAACAAGGTATACATCCCCACCCAGAACGGCGCATCCGCATCCCGAAATCCACAATAGTCTTTCAGAAACAAAGCGAACACGATAATGAGCGTAAAGTACGCCAACCCATCGAAGAATTGAATGAAATTGGTCAGCCAGAAGTTAATGCCACATTCCTTCAGTACCCCAAATTCGGAAAAGTACCGCACAATCGGGTTGCCGTTCTGCGGGGTTTCGTTCGTCGTTTTGCTCATAGTGCCTTGTTCTCCTCTGAAAGTTAGTCAAGCACGGCACCCTTGCTGGCGTTAGTGGCTAGTTTTCGGTAGCGCTTCAGCCAGCGGCTGGGTATGTCCTGCATGGTGGGTTTCCATACCGCTCGGCGGGCGGCGATTTCCTGCTCACTGAGTTCTGCCGTGACACTGCGCGCCGGGATGTCGATATTGATGATGTCGCCATCCTTCAGCAGACCGATGAGTCCTCCCTCCGCCGCCTCCGGGGAGACATGACCGATGCAGGCGCCGTGCGTCGCGCCGGAGAAGCGACCATCCGTGATGAGCGCAACGCTGTTGCCCAGCCCCTTGCCCATGATGTAACTGGTAGGCGCCAGCATTTCTTGCATGCCGGGCCCCCCTTTCGGCCCCTCATTGCGAATGACGACGACGTCTCCGGGCTTCACCCTGTCCGCCAGAATGCCCTCGCATGCAGCTTCCTGACTTTCAAAAATAACAGCCGGTCCACGATGGACGAGCATCTCAGGCAGCACCCCTGCTTTTTTCACAATGGCCCCCTGCTCCGCCAGGTTTCCAAAAAGGACGGCCAATCCGCCGTCCTTTGAGTAGGCATTTTCCACAGTATGGATAACTGAGGGATCCTGCGTGGAAAGACCCTCAATCTGCTGACCGAGGGTCTTGCCGGAAACTGTCGGCACCTGCGTGTGCAATGCTCCGGGGATTTTGTTGATTTCCGCAAGGATCGTCATGATACCGCCCGCGCGTAGGACATCGTGCATGTGGTAACGAGAGCTCGGCGCCACTTTGCAGATGTTGGGCGTCCGCTTCGAGATTTCATCAATACGGTGCAGGTCGTATTCCAGTCCCGCCTCATTCGCAAAAGCAAGGGTATGCAGCACAGTATTGCTGGAGCCTCCCATGGCCATGTCGCAGGTGAAAGCATTGTCGATACTCTCCATGGTAACGAGCTCCCGCGGGAGAGGACCGCCCTGCCTGGCCATCTCTACCGCACGGCGAGCGGCGGCGCGCCACAGTTCCTCACGCTCCTTGCTCGTGGCGCCGATAGTTCCGTTGCCCGGCAGAGCCATACCAATCACCTCGCAGAGGCAATTCATGGAGTTAGCGGTAAACATCCCGGAGCATGATCCCGCTCCCGGGCAGGCATGGCACTCCACATAGTGCAATTCATCTTCGGATATCTTGCCCGCTGTGCAGGCGGCCACGGCTTCAAAGACACTGTTGAGATCCAAATCTTCACCATGCCTCCCCTTCCCCACGGCCATGGGACCGCCGGAGCAGAAAATGGTAGGAATATTGCAGCGAATTGCTCCCATCAGCATTCCTGGTACGATTTTATCGCAGTTCGGAATGCAGATGCAGGCATCAAATGCATGCGCCGAGAGCATCGTCTCCACGCTGTCGGCTATCAGCTCCCGGCTCGCCAGAGAAAACTTCATACCCTGGTGCGCCATTGCAATGCCATCGCACACTCCGATAAGGTTGAACTCAATCGGCGTCCCACCTGCCTTGCGCACCTCCTCCTTAATGATGTTCGCCACCTTGTTGAGGTGCACGTGCCCCGGGATGACCTCGTTGAACGAATTGCAAATCGCGATGAAAGGCTTCTTGATGTCCTCATCCGTCATCCCCGTTGCACGCATTAAACTCCTGTGCGGCGCCCGCTCGATTCCGGCTTTTGTTCTATCCGACAGCATAGCGCGGTGATTTTAGCATATCCTTGCCCCGTTTTCCAGTTATTTTTTCGGAGCTGTTCTGTAACTTGTTTACTTGTATTCGGGTATGGCATTTAACTCTGCCGGAGCTCCCTCCTAAATAAAGCTTGCACGGCTGCCCCTTTTATGTTTCAATTCCCCTGCATCTTCCCGCGCGCACGTGGCGAAATTGGTAGACGCGCCAGTTTTAGGGTCTGGTGGGTAACTCCCGTGGAGGTTCGAGTCCTCTCGTGCGTAGCTCTTCTCTCCTCTTTCCTCCTGCCTCGTGGGAGTCAGGTTGTTTGTTTGTTCTCCCTGTCGGGCCAACATCACCCGTAGGTTTCGATGAGGTAGCGGATAAAAGAGGGATCATCGAAGTTGACGTTGCCGGTATCCTTTTCATTGAGCTGGGCAAGCTCTTTCATCTCTTGCTCGCTGAGAGCGAAATTAAAGATATCCGCATTTTCTCGCATCCGCTGCGGATGGGTTGTCTTGGGGATGATGATAAAACCATGCTGGAGCAGAAAACGCAGGGCCACCTGGGCAGGGGATTTGCCGTGCCGGGCGCCGATAGCAGTCAGAGTCGGGTGAGTGAAAAGACCATTGCGCCCCTGCCCCAGCGGACTCCACGCCATGAGTTTGGTGCCGAAGTTGGACAGAACCGACTCTATGCCACGCTGCTGGCTGAATACATGCGCCTCCAACTGGTTGACCGCCGGAGGCACTTCCACATGGAACGCCAGATCCATGAACCGCCCAACCTGGAAGTTTGATACTCCGATGGCGCGTACCTTCCCTGCGGACAGCGCTTTTTCCATAGCGCGGTAGGTGCCATAGTAGTCCCCGTATGCCTGATGGATGAGCAACAAGTCAATGTAATCCGTGCGCAGCTTACGCAGTGATTCGTCGATAGATGCCATCGCCTTCTCCTCTCCGGCATTGGAAATCCACACCTTCGTCGTCAGGAAAATTTGCTCGCGAGGCACTCCACTCTCCTGCACTGCCGCGCCCACGCCCTCTTCGTTGAAATACGCCTGCGCCGTATCAATCATACGATACCCTGCTGCAATTGCCTCCAGCACACAGCGCTTGCATTCATTCGGCGCCACCTGGAACACACCGTACCCCAGCTGCGGCATCTCCAATCCGTTGTTTAGTGTTATCGTATTCATGCTCTCCATACTATCACCTCAAGGAGCTTGAGCGCAATCGAATTCTCCATCTTTTGTTCATTTGGAGATGACTCCTCCTCTGGAGGGACGCCTCTGCGGAGTCAATCCCTCTGCGAAGGAATAGATAGCGTCTTATAAATTGAGGAACTCAATCACTTCGTCGACATGTCCCTTCACCTTCACTTTGCGCCATTCTTTGACGATGTTCAGGTGCTC
>CANRKR010000089.1 GCA_947631275.1 uncultured Akkermansia sp. | reverse complement strand
CAACGAGACTAAACAAAAGCAATTCATTGACGGTGATAAAGTTGCTGAACAGGACTCCGGAGCGCTCAACCCACGCTTCCGCGGTTTATACTGCAATTTATACTGCAACGCTCTCAACCTCGCCACGAACCACAGCCCTCAACGGGACTAAACAAAAAACAATTCATTGACGGTAATAAAGTTACTGAACAGGACTCCGGAGCGCTCAACCCACGCTTCCGCGGTTTATACTGCAATTTATGCTGCAATTTATACTGCAACGCTCTCAACCTCGCCACGAACCACGGCCCTCAACGGGATGAAACAAAAACAATTCATTGATGGTAATAAAGTTGCTGAGCAGGACTCCGAAGCGCTCAACCCACGCTCCCGCGGTTTATACTGCAATTTATACTGCAATGCCCTCAACGGGATTTTTCATAAAAGAATTTCCAGGAAGGGTCGAAGCTTGGATGTGACGCGCAGCCGATTCGCAGTTTCGGTGAGGCGTGAAATGTCGCGCGAAGAGGAAAGAAGATAGCGTCGGATGCCCTCGTGGATAGCGTGTCTATCAACGTGGTTGACGGGGCGGAGGATATCACAGAGAGTTCGCTCACGACCGTAGACGCGTACCGTGTTGCCGCCCGGTGTGGCGCAAGGGCAAATGTCTGCCTCATACCAGTCCCTCTTGATCTGGTGACACAGAATCTCCGCACTTTTTACGGCTGTCAGATTGTAGCCGAACGGGAAGAACATTTCGTAGCTTTGAGGCGTGTGATCGGTCAAATCCCACAAGTAAAGAGCGGTCCGCAATCCGTATACGCCGCGTGAAAAACGCACTTGTTGGGCGTACAGCTCGTCCTCCCACGCATCCGGCAAACTGTAAAGCCCGCGTGTGCATCGTTCTAATTTCCCTTTCCCAACCAGATAGGATAAGTGCCCACGCGATATTCCCCGTCGCGTCACTTCTTCCGTGGTGATCATCCCATTCTTCATCAACTCCATGACTTTCATCTCTCGCTCTCCTTGTATTGTCGCCTATGCTTAATAAAATACAATAAAAAAGCGCCAATGACAAGAAAAATCTCCTCTTGTCCGGATGGAAAGTGGAAGCGCCGGGGCAAACGCATTGGGGAGGAGTTCATCGGCGGAGGAAGCGTTCATGGGAACCGATACCAACGTTGATACGCATCAAAAATCTGCGCCACGCGCACACGATCAATAATTCGTAATTCGTCAATACACAAACCCCATGCCCGCCTCCTTCGCCCGGCGCCGGATTTTCGGGGGGCTTGACAGCATGGGGCGCGTGTGGCAGAATGAGAGCTGACGTTACGTTATGCTGCTGCCCATCACCCAGTACGGAGATCCGATCCTGAGGGTGCCCTGCGCCCCCGTGGAGCACGTCGATCTGGAGTTGCACACCCTCGGCGTCAATATGCTCGAAACCATGTATGCGGCGGAGGGAATCGGCCTGGCTGCCCCTCAGGTGGGGCTCAGCATCCGCATGGTCGTC
Source organism: uncultured Akkermansia sp. (assembly GCA_947631275.1). GTDB lineage: Bacteria > Verrucomicrobiota > Verrucomicrobiia > Verrucomicrobiales > Akkermansiaceae > Akkermansia. The sequence goes on along the minus strand of CANRKR010000089.1, from coordinate 3,428 downwards.
ATCGATATCCCCGAAGAGGAGGAAGAGCAGCCGGGCATGATCACCGTGAACGGCGAGCAGAAGCCCATGCGCAGCATCATGCCCCTCGTCTTCATCAACCCCCGGCTGGAGCCCTACGGCGACCAGCAGCTCTGCACAGAGGGCTGCCTGAGCGTCCGCGGCATCCGCTCCCAGGTGAAGCGCCCGGAGCGCGTGCGCGCCAGACTCGCCAAGCTCGATGGCTCCATCCTGGAAATTGACTGCGGCGGCTTGTTGGCCCGTTGCCTGCAGCACGAATGCGACCACCTGGAAGGCCGCCTCTTCACGGATCGCGTCTCCAGCGCGGCCAAAGTCACCCTCGCCAAACGCCTCAAAAACCTGCTGCACAGGTGACGCGCCACCTTCCCCCTCCCCGCAGCGCCTTTCACAAACTCGCCGCAAACGCCTGCGCCATCGCGGCATACACCGCGCGCCGCGGAATCTTCACGCGCTTCCCCGGTCTGGCGCGCCGCAGAGCCTCCAGCGTGCTCAGCCCCAGAAGAGCCGGCAGCATGCTCGCAAAGCGCACGCGCACCCCCCCCAGCCGCTCGGCGTAGTCCAGCCCATCCCGCAGATACCGCTCCGCCCGCTCCATCCATTCCTCCCGCCCGCTGCAGAGGTAGGCGCGCCCCCTCCGCGCATCCTCCTCCCTGTCGCGCAGAATATTCACCAGCTGCAGCCCGCAGCCGTACCGCACCCCCGCTTCCTCCAGCAATTCCTGCTGCTCGGGCGGCCCGAATCTCTCCCCGAGAGTCAGAAAACCCAGCCGCGTCCAGAAACGCCCCACACACCCCGCCACGCGGTACAGATACAGTCGCGTCTGTTCGTCGGAAAGCACGCAGTTGTGCTCCTCGAAAAAGGAAAGATCCCAGAGCTGCCCTTCGGTGATCGCGTTGAGCGCGCCGCGCACCAGCTCCCCCTCCTCCGTCGGCAGCCTTTCCAGCTCCTCCAGCGCCTCGTCGAATCGCGTGAGCAATTCCGCCTCCGCCGCCGATTCCGCCGCCGCGCAGAACTCCGCCGGCAGCGCCGCGCGCCCCCCGCCGGCTATCGCCCCGCGCATCCGCTCGAGCGCCTCCTGCCTCCGGGCACAGGTCGCCCGCGTCGCATCCGCCGCGCTGTCCGTCGCCCTCGCCAGCAGATACGCCACGCCGACCGCCGACCGCATCTCCCGCGGCAGCCAGACGATGGAAAGATAGAACGAGCGGGATACCGCCCGCAGCAGATTTCGTGCGCCCTGCATGCGTCTCATCATACCACAACCCGCCCCGGCCGTGCAAGAATCGTTTTTCCCCCTCAATATCAACCCCCTCCCCTCGCCTCCTCCCTCCCTCCCCATAAACCCCCTGGGGGTAATGAACCGCGGATTCGGAATCCGCGGTGCAAGCAAAAAAGCATTGAACGGCGAAAAAAAATTGCTATTTACAGGGCTTTCGGGCTTTGCGGGGTTCCGGCCTCCGCACCCCGTCGGCGCCCGGTTGGGCGCGGGGTGAATTTGTTCTCTGCTATTCATCAATAACTTGTGACTTTTCCGCGAACCGCGGATTCCGAATACGTTATACTGCACGCTGAGCGTGGGAGATGATGCCGTCGTGTCGTCTCTCCCGCGCGGCGTCGTTTCACCTGCTTTTTCTCTATTTTCGGTCATGAAACTCCACCTTCCTTCGGGTCTTCGCAAGGCTCTTCTGGCTTGCCTTGCCGCGGTAGCTTTCGTTCTGCCCACTACCCTTTCCTCCGCCTCCCTCAGCGCAGGCGCCCTCGCCGCTCTCGCCCTCGTCCGGCAGCAGGCAGAGGCAGCGGTGACCAACACTTCGACAGTCGATAAAGACAGCGCTCATAAGGAGTTAACGACCGACGAGGTAACGTACAGCGGGGATATCTGGACGTGGCATGCGGACACTGGCAGTGCCTTCTACAACAGCGCCCAAGACGCGCCGAACAACTTCTCACAATGGACGGTCAGTTCAAGCGAGGATTCAATGCAGGATGGAGCAGCCACAAAAACCTCCTCTGACAATCTGTGGAAGAAATTCTTCGCTGGAACCGACCATCAAAATCTCACGTACGACACCTTACGTATCACTGGAACGACCACGTCGACGCTTACGACAGTCAATATGTCATCCCAGGAGGGTAGTGTGATGGCCTTGGGTGGCTTGATTGTGGAAAGTGGACAAAATTCAGGATACACGATTTCTCTCAGTACTGGAATGAGAGGTCCCGGGAAATACGCGTTATTTTTGGGAGCAGGGACGGGACACAACACGTTTGAAGCGCTTGTGCTTTCGAGCATAACATTCACCGACATAAGAGAGACGGTCAGCGGTAATTCTGCAGGGGTCAACCTGTCCAGTGATGCAAACATCCGCATTGCGAAAGGAAAAGCGCTGACCTTCCAGGGGGCCGCATTTCAGGTTGCTGATCGGAAGACCATAACGCTTTCCAATGTAGGAAGCGACGCCGGAAGTGCGGCATTCTCTGCGGGAAGTCTCTCTCTTGGCGTCGGCAGCAAACTGAATGTGGAAGCCGGGATGGATGTGACCTTTACCGGTGGCGTAAACGTAGGGACCGATGGTACGGCCACGTTCTCCTCCACCGGCACTCGGGATTTCGGCACAGGTATCACCTTAGGCGAAGGCGCGCAGCTGGTCGTGAAAGGTGATGGTCAGAAAAACATCGACCCAGGCTCGTGGAGTAACTGCACGATCAGCAACAGCACGACAGGGTCTCTGGTGCTCAGTGGGATCAACGGGGATTTTGATGTCTCTCATGGAGCTGATAGTGCGACAGTTCACCTGTACGACTTACTCCAGAAGCTCCTTCACGTGAGCGGAAACACCGGTTCAGTCGCGAAGAGCGTGGGCTCGCTCGTTCTACGGGACTCAACAGTTTTTTCGATTTACGGTCGCGATTTTAAGGACGTCCTCGGTGTGCTTAACAAGATTGACGTGGAAGCTGGCAGCACGTTATGGATTGGATCAAATCAAGTGCTGGGGAATGCTAATTCGCCGGAAGTTGTGCTCCATGGCGATGGAACGAACCTTTCTCTCACAACGCACAACGTCAGCGATTTTCCTGTGCAATTGCTCACTCTTGCCGGAGAGAGTGCCGCTGTCATTGAATCCGCCACCAGCAGTAATAACGGTTTAATTATTACCAGGTTAAACATAGCCTCCGGCAGCAAGGGAAGCATCACCAAGAAGGGCACAGGCCTTTTGGATATCCGCGCTATCACGGCTGAGAGTGGAGCAAGTACTTCTGATGGCGTCATTGACATCCAGGAGGGCAAGGTTAAGATCGGGGGAGTTTATTCGAATGCCTTCTCCGGAAGCATCAAAGTGGCAAGTGGAGCAACAGTCATCTTTGACCCCGGCGCCGGGCAGGCGTTGACCGGCAAGGTGACTCTGCCGACG
>CANRKR010000088.1 GCA_947631275.1 uncultured Akkermansia sp. | reverse complement strand
CGAAGGAAACCATGCTCCTTGGATTGGCGGAAGCTTAGCGCATGGGCGATGCACTTGATTTATCCTTTTTGGGCGGGGAACCTTTGCTGGAGTGGGACTTGCTTCGTCGCTGTGTAGAGTGGATGGAGGAGCAGGATGTCTCCGCCCTGCCGGGACCGGTGTATTTCAGTGTGACGATAAATGGCGTCCTCTTCTCCCCCGATAGACTGGATTGGATGGCAAGGCGCGATTTTCTTGTGGGACTTTCCGTCGATGGATCGCCCGCCATGCACAACATCGACCGACGTTTTCCCGATGACTCCGGAAGCCACACCGCCGTGGCGCGCGCCTTGGAATTGCTGTGCAACCGCCCCAATCCCCCGTTGTGAAATTATCTGTGTGGTGACGCCAAACAACGTGCAACTACTGTCGGAGGGCATTTGCTGGTTGCACGAACATTTCAACGGCGTGATCGGACTGAATTTCGATTACTGGAGCACCTGGTCCGATGGGCAGTTTTCCACACCGGAGGAGCAGCACATCCAAGTGATGCATCTGCTTCTTGCCTTCTACCGCTCAGAACACCCCCTGCGCCAGGGCAACTTTGAAGACAAGGTCCACTCTTATCTGAGAGGAAAAGAAGCGGAACCCTGCGCCCACTGCCGTATCGGTGAAAAAGAAATCGCTGTAAGCGCCGACGGTACACTCTTCCCTTGCTCCCGCCTCGTGGGACGAGCAGAGGAAGATGGCATCCACCTCGGGAATGTACACACCGGCATCAATCGCTCAGCCCAACTGCGCCTCATCGCCGCCCGCGGCAAGCGCACTCCTGCCTGCGCGCTTTGCGGTCTTCGCCACCGTTGCCTGGACTCCTGCTGCTGCACAAATCTCACCGCTTCGGGCTCTGGGATCGTGTTTTTCCCTTTCTCTGCAGCTGTGAAAAGCTCTGCATCCATAGCGCCGGCATGGTAACTGAGCAACTTTTCGCCGAGAAAAACACCTTCTTCCTGCATCGTTTTTATGGGAGTTCGGCGTCTGGAGCACAATTTTTCACAAAATTCGCAGGGAAATAGGAAAATTTTGCTTGCAAGGGACGTCACATTGTGCTAATGCTTTCTATACCATGAAGCGCACACTTCTCTCAGCATTGCTTTTGGCGATGGTAGGCACCGTGTATGCCGATATTCAAGCTCCCCCCGCATCCGAATACACGGCGACGCGTAAGCTGGGGCGTGCCGTGGGTAACATTCTCTGGGGTATCGAGGAGCTGCCTGTTTCAGTGATCCGCTGGGGTGAGCGTGAAGGCGATTACGCTGGCTACTCCGTCGGTGTCGTCGAGGGCTTCTCCCGTACTTTCACCCGCATGGGCTACGGTTTCTATGAGCTGGTCACTTTCTGGGCTCCCACCTACAAGTGCACCTATCGCCCGCCCTATCAGGGAAGCTGCGGCCGCAGTGGTCTGCAAGAGTACAACACTTGGTCCGGATTCTCGGAATTCCCTGAGGAGCTCGGCTTCCAGAGTAAGTACTACTACTCCCGCCGTAGTCAATTCTGATTCGTTCTCCATTTGTTACCATCCGCTCCTCCGTCTCGGAGGAACGGGTGTTTTTTGGGCTCATGTTTTACGATAGTACTTGGAGAACTTTCTTTCGTTGTCCCTGATTTCTCCCAGTCCGCAAACTGTATTACTTTCCTCTCCGCTCAACACCCTCTATGGCCGCCGCCACCACTGAAAGCGTCGCGCGCCTCGTTGCTGATTTCCTTCGACAGGACGTAGGGACAACGATTTCGCCAGAACAATTGCAGTGCATCAGCCAAGGTGCGAGCGGACGCTGGATCATGCGCTGCAATCGTCCAGATGGTTCCGGTGTCATCTGTATCTACTGGACCCCGGATCGCGCGGATAACGCTTCCTTTGTACCAGCTCTGCGCGGGCTGCTGAAGGCAGGCGTGAACGTGCCGAAGTTGTTCGCCTTCCGCGAGTTAGAGAAAGATTGCGGCGTCTGCGCGGTGGAGGATCTCGGAGTCCAGACTCTGCTGAGTCTGCATGGGGAAAGCGACCAAACCCTGCGTCGCGCTTACGAAAATGTGCTGTTTCATCTGGATGCCCTGCACCGAGTGCAACCCGACTGGTCTCTGCAACCGGCATTTAATGCATCTCTCTACAATTGGGAGCATGAGTATTTTGCCCAATATCTCCTTGGGCAACACCGCAACCGACAAGATGTCGCGCAAAGATTCCTCGATGCCGCTCCCCGTAAGGAGGTCATCTCTTTCCTCGCCTCATTGCCTCGCCGACCTATTCACCGCGATTGCCAAAGTGAAAATATTCTCCTGCGTGGCGGGGAAGCTTTTTTCGTCGATTTCCAAGGGATGCGCCTCGGTCTGCCGGAGTATGATATCGCCTCACTACTCTATGACCCGTACATGAATCTCAGAGCACAACTGCGCACGGAGTTGCTGGAGTATCGATTGAATATGGCGGGAGTCCTCCCCCTGCGCCGAGAACTTGTGGAGCTGTGCGTCATCCAAAGAATTTTACAAGCCCTGGGAGCTTATGCTAACATAGCCCACAACAAGAAAAAGCCGCACTACCTGCAATTTATTCCGGTAGGTGAGAAAATCCTGCTGGAGCACTGTTCGCGTATTGCTTCTTCTTCACTCGCCGCCCCCTTCGCTGCATGCGTTCGTTCCGTTCTATCGCTCTCATCCTAGCTTGGCTGCTCTGCCTTGCCGCTACAGCCTACTTCTGCGCACGCTTCCTGCGCGGGGCAGACACGGCACTTTACAACTTCTTCGTCCGCCCACCTCAGGCAAAAGTTGAGCTTCTTTTTCCGGGCGAGAAGCTTCCCATGCGGCGCGTCCTTCTTCCCCACCACAGCCCGGTGTACCCCACTGTGTACAGCGTCCTCTGGGAAAATTCGACGAATTCCGACACGACAGATGACTCCTTGCTCCTGCGAGAGTTGTCTACTATTCTGCATTGTCTTGCCTCGCAACGGCATGTACAAATCATTGGCATCTCCGCCACACCGACATGGGCGGATGCCGCTGATCCTACCGCCCGTAAAATGTTCCACCACAGTTTGGAGGGAATTCACCACCTTCGCATGGGACTGCAAGTAGAGAGTTCCGCGCATTCCCTCCCTATCCCGGAAGATATCCTCCCTCTCACCATCCCTCAGGAAAATATTGAGGGCGATACCTCCCGCCTGCCAACAGCCAATTCCTACACTTCTTTTTGCAATCTCCCCGGCGAGGCGCAAAATCCCTTCAACCCTGCCCCAGACTACGTACGCGATGAGTTGCTCTCACACGAACATGCGAGGGAACGGGGACTCTCCCTGCCCCTGCTAATGCGTTGGGACAACCACATCCTCCCCACCCTACCGTTGCAGCTGGCGATGGACGTTCTGGGGATGTCTCCAAAGGATATCAGAATTCGCTCGGGCAGAAGTCTGCAAATGGGAGAGCGTATCCTTCCCATAAACGCCACAGGACGCACTCCTCTGGGATCCGCTCATGCAGAAATTCTTCCCCTCTCTGCTGCACTCTCCGCCCCGCAAGATGCAGCTGCTGCCGCACCGGCCGAATCTGCGCCTCCGCGTTGTGCCATCATAACCCGTCCGAACGCTGCCACCCTGGCGGCCGAAAACCGCGGCTCTCTCCTCGCGGCAACTCTCTCCCTGCTGCTGGCACAAGATCATGTCAGCTACTTAACAGAGAACCTCCCCATTGAGGCGCGTCCCCTGCAGCTGACCCCACTGCAGCACACGTTGCCCGGACTCCTTGCACTAGCAACAAGCTTTCTGTTTGCCCTACTTCTGCTGCCACGCTTGCCGGGTGAATTACCTTGGTTGCTTCGTAGTACACTCCTTCTTGCCGGTTTCATCGGCATCACGACTCTCGCTATACTATGGTATCACCGGGGTCTTTGGATGAGCCTTTGCGCCTGGCTTCTCTGCTGGTTTGAGCTACTTGTTGCGCAGGAGATGCTCCGCCGTCTCAAAAAACTAAGAGACTAACTGCAGAAAAGATCCCCACAGCCCATCAACGGTTGTTCCCCTGCAGGACCAATTCACACACAGGCTCAAAAAGTTCCAAACTCGAAATCTGCCGGTCGGAATTTCTCTGTCCCTCCTCAGCACCCCAGCTGCGTATCCCAAAGCTCCACATGCAGTCGCGGAGAAAGCCGTACCCCATGCCGCATGCACATCTGCGCTACCTCAGGCAACAACGCCCGGTATCTTTCGCGGTCTGCCGCGCATGGCATGAGCATAACCCGCGTCCGCGGCAACTGCAATGCCTCTACCTCTGCCCAATCCTCCTCCCCTCGCACCACAATTTTGTACCACACGTTCGGCAGCGTTCGAAAGGCGTTAAGAATTAGCGCCCCGCGTCCACTTCTCGCGTGTAGCAATTTGGGCGATACATTCCACGTCATCACCCGCTCGATAAGTGCAGGAGTAGGCTCAACAGAGCCGTTGGTCTCTACTTCGATCTTCACCTCCTTCGGCAGTAGAGAAAAAAGTTCTTCAAGTTCCTTCGCCTGCATCAACGGTTCACCGCCCGTCACCACTAGGCGATTCCACCCCGACTGACACGCAAGGAGCCCCGCCACCTCCTGCGGCGAGCACTCGATTCCCCCCATCCACGCGTGCTTGGTATCGCACCATACACAATGCAGATTACAACCAGCAAGTCTCAAAAACATCGCTGGACATCCTGCGCCAGCGCCTTCTCCCTGCAATGAATAAAACACCTCTGGTTTCTCATTCAATCGTGCTAATCTCATACTGGAAAACTCCGGGGCCCATTATGGCAAAACATCGAGCAAGAGTCAATTCCTCGAAGGTCACCCAACAAGGCAAACCACATTTTCTCATGTAATTGCTCCTGTGAATTGCACGAATAAATGCAACAAGAGGAGAAAAAAGGGGTCTCCGGCAAATTCGCTGAGACAGATACTGAAGGGATAAGATAAAAAATCGGCACCTCAGCCTTGCGTTCTCTG
>CANRKR010000087.1 GCA_947631275.1 uncultured Akkermansia sp. | reverse complement strand
TGCCTCAAAAATAAAGTCACCGAAGGGAGGTTAAAAAGGAGGGCAGAGAATTTTCTGAAAGCTTGATGCCTCAAAAATGAACGGGTAACATCAACCACATGTCACTCAAGATGAGTAAACAAGCAAGAATAGAGTTGCTTTCTGTATGGAAGATTTTACGTGGATATGAGATTCTTTTGAAGCATCGAAATCAGGGAAACCGGTAAAACACGCCAAGTTATTGGGTGGCCGTCTGCTTTGAAGCATCGGCCTTCGGTGACTTTTTCTTTTGAGGCATTACGCTGACTTCCCCCGGGAGTCCCGAGGGAGATGGGCGCAATGCGGGTAGGGGATAGTTTAAGAGGCTGATAATCAAGGATGCCGAAATTGTAAACAAATCACATGCTACAGCCACTTGTCTGCCTGTTTGAGCATGTACCCGATCAGTCCGGCAAGATAGATTGAGGTGAGGGTGTGGAGTTTCTCTTCATTCAGCCAGCAATACTTATCCGGCAGCAGGTAATTGAGAACGGTGACGACCAAAGCGGCAATTCCGCAGATCAGCAGGGCATAAATGAATATCAACCACACCCAGTGAACGGCATGCTTCTTGCTTCTTTCCAATTCCTCGGCGTCCTTTTTTGAGACGTCCACAGCAATTTGCTCTCCCTGTGGTTCCGGCTGAGAGCCCAGGATGCCCTTCACCCAATCTTGCTCTCTTTCCCCCGGTTTCATCATTAGCAAGGCGCCGCCACGCCGAGTTTGTCGCGGAAATAAAGAGCCATCTGCCAGAGAGGAATTCTCGTATACTTCCCGTGGTTCCATGCTGCTTGCCATGGAGATTGCGGCTCATGAGAAAGTGTTACGAGCTGCATCGCCGTGAGTTTTCCCAGGGTCGTCAAAACCTCGCCGATGATGCTCTCCTCCTCGCTGCCGGGCTCTACAACATCCGGCGCGGAAAATAGCCCGGTGATCGGACGATTCTCATATTTTTTGGCCTGCGCGTAGAGGTACGGAATGACGGGCCCATACGTCCATGCCTGTATTTCCTCGTTAAACAAAGGATGATCGAGCCGTGCCAGGGCCCACCCCTGAGCAAAGTACGCAAACTTCTGCAGCTTGAGATTCGTTACCTCAATCTGTTGCGCCTTCCCCTGGTCCAGGATGCAGTTCGCCACTGCACTGACGCTGTATACCGGGTAATTGACTTTGCACATAGATACGCTCTCCTTCCTATCGAGAATAACCTCGGCTTTATTGGAACATGCGCTCCGAAGATTGGCAAGAAAAAACCGTGTCTTCAGCGCGAATTTTCCAAATTGTCAATCGTAAACGGCAACCGCATGACCTCATGCGGTTGCCCCGTGGCACACCTTTCACCGCTCTCATTCCCTGACTCCCTCCCCGGGAGTTCCGAGGAAGGTCGGCGGGGGCTTTTTTTGATATGTCAGGAGTCAGGGCGGATTCCATCACGATTGCGTTCTTTCGTCATCGTTTCGATGACGTTGAACACGAGGGATCAATCAGGGGAAGACCTCCTGTTCTCCCAAAAAACCGCGCGATTCAATTTTCGACTTATTCAGAAAAACCCCGGAACAACGCCTGTCGCTGTGGTTTGTTTCGTTTTTCATTCTGCCATGCACACCCGGCGTTTGCGCTGGGGTTAAAGCTTGACAGGGAAAGGGGGCTGTGGTAGGACGAGAGAATGACAAGGGAGCATCCTGAAAACAATCTGTTATTGTCCCGGTTTGAAGTAAAAAATTTGGGGCCGATACCGGAGTTGAAGTCTGGGGAGCTGGACAGGATCAATCTCATCATCGGGGAGAATTCATGTGGAAAGACATATTTGATGAAGGGGCTTTATGTGGCATGTAAAGCGATGGAGAGCTACAGGCGGGGGAAAGACATCAGGGGGCTGGAGGAAATCGTCAAAAACAAGTTGCATTGGACATTTCAGCCGCCGACGTTGGGGAGCATCGTGCGCAGGGAAGGGAGGAAGAGGTTGATGTCCATGGATTTTTCGTGTGTCACGACATGTGAGGATTGTTTAAGGATACGGTTGAATGCAAAAGGAGACCTTCAAGTTTCATTAACGCCTGATCCGGCTCAGCGAGCTCTGTCAGGGCGTCCGGTTAATTCAGTATTTATGCCGGCAAAAGAGGTGCTCACGGGGCATTCGGTCATTGTGCCCGCGCGGGAAGATGAAAGAGTTTTTGGCTTTGATGACACGTATTATGATCTTGCCAAAATATTGATGCGTTCGCCGACGAAAGGAAAAAGTTATGAGAACATGGCGAGAGCGCGTGAGGCGATTAACAGCATTTTCGGGGCAAAGCCGCAGTACGATGAAGAGAGCAAGGAGTGGAGCATTCAAAAAGGCAACGAAACTTATTCCATAAACGAGGTTTCGGAGGGAATTAAAAAGCTGTCCATTCTGGATATTCTGCTTGGAAATCGTTATATAGGTCCCGGGTCCATCATCTTCATTGATGAACCGGAGTCCGCACTCCATCCGGCTGCGATATCCAAATTCATGGAGGCTATCTCCAAAATGAGTCAGGATGGCATCCAATTTTTCCTTGCCACACATTCTTATTTCGTCGTGAAAAAACTTCGCAATATTGCTCGCGAAACCGGGAAAAACATTCCGGTCTTCTCATTCCAGAGTTCTGATGAGTCAGACATCCATCAGCGGTGGGTGCGGGGGAATCTGAGGACGGATGATCTGGACAACCCGATCATTCGCGAGTCGGTCAAATTGTACCGTGACGAAATAGACCAATTCCTCCATGAATAAAGGTCGTTTTCAGGATATCCGAGAGGAATCCGGCATGATGTTTGTCCGGGTGGCGGAGCATTCCCTGCTGGATGTGGAGCCTTTTCTGAGTGAGCATTCGCACGAAGGATGGCGTGCCATGCAAAGACCGGATTTCATTTTCTGGAGTAAGAGGGATGTGCTTGTGATTGAGGCGAAGACAACATTGCCGCGAGATAGGAGTTGCGAAAAACCGTCTTCTGAGATTGCTGACTTGCAAAAAGAGGCCAGGAAGCGCCATCACAGGCTGGTCCGCGATGATGCTTTTTTCTACTCCGCATTGGTTGCGAAGTTTTCCAACGCTCTTTTAGCTCTCAAAACCTGCAGGCAAAATAGTCTTCTGAACAATCTTTCGGGGAGGTGGAAGCAGTCCGTTGATCATCTCGAGGAGTTGAAACGGTTACACTGGGGAGAAAGAGGCTGCAAAGTCGTTTTCTATCTCGTCATCAAAGATGCTCCTGATGATGCGCTTCCCTCCCTCAAACTCGAGTGCTCCAGGCGTATCCTGCATGTCTTGCGGGCGTGGCATTCGCGTTGTGAGCTTTTTGTGCTCAATGAAAAAGAAGCCGAGCGACAAGGGCTTTGTCGAATTCGATAATGCTCTTCACCCTATCCTGCTCTCCTTCCCCCGGGAGTCCCGGGTCGGCGGGCGAGTTGGTGGCGCAAGAAGCTGATAATCAATGATGACGAAATTGGCACGATTTTTGGTCAAAAAAGGGGCAAATTTGAAGTATTTTCTTCATAATAAATTGATGGTCAGTTTACGAAATTGAAACGATTTCTGAATTTCGCGGGGGAAGGTCGGGAGCCGGGGGAGAGGCTTTTTTTGATATGTCAGGCCTTTGTTCTGACGGGAGTTGAGGCGGGTTGACAAAAGGGGGGAGAGGTGCCATAATGGCTCAGTGAACATTGAGGAGATAGAACGACTCGTTGCAGGAGGCGAGAGCGCAACGCTGGAATTCAAGCAGACAACCGGCGAGCTCCAGAAGGGGATGGAGACGGCGTGCGCTTTCCTCAATTCAGACGGCGGGTGGCTGCTCTTCGGAATAACCCCCGGCATGAGGATTGTCGGCCAGCAGGTAACAGACAGGACCCGGCAGGAGGTAGCTCATTACTTGCGCAAGATTGATCCGCCGGTTGAGGTGGAGGCAGAATATATCGAAATCCCCGATCACCCTCAGTATTATGTCATTGCTATTCATTTTGACGTGAATCAATGCAGAAACAGCCCTTATTGCTACGATGGTCGCCCGTTTTACAAAGTAGAGAGCACGACGGCGCTCATGCCGCGCATCTTGTATGAGGATAAATTGCGCCGGAGCAACCCCCAGCGGTTCAGTTGGGAAAATACGCCTGATGACGGGATTAGTCCCGATCATCTCGATATGGAACTTGTCCACCAGACCTTGTACGATGGCATTGCAAGTCATCGCATTCCGGCTCTGACGATGACACTTCAGGAACCTATCAAAATTCTGCGCAAACTTGGCGTTGTCGGGGAGGACGACGTGCTTTTCAATGCGGCTCTCGTACTTTTCGGGAAGGAACCTGCCACGAGGCATCCGCAGTGCAAGGTGCGTCTGGCCCGCTTTGAAGGCACGGATAAGGTAGCCATTCGTGATCAGACGGTTTGTGCAAAAAACCTCTTCGAGCAATACAATGCTGTGGTTGATTTTTGCCTGAAACATCTCAATCTCAGCGGGCGTGTAGATGGGGCTTTCCGCAAGGACACCCTCACTGTTCCTCTGAGCGTCATTCGTGAGGCCGCTGTCAACATGCTCTGCCATCGTTCGTGGGAAGCCCAGAATATGACTCCCACGGTAGCGATCTACGAGGATCGCATCGTCTTCCAAAATCCGGGCGCTTTCCCAAATGGCACGCGGTGGCAGGATTTCGCGGATAATCGCCTCAATTCACGCCCACCCAACCCCACTATCGCAGACGTATTTTACAGTCGGGGCATCATTGAAAGCTGGGGCAGGGGCATCGGACTGATTATGGAGGAGTGCCTCAAGAAGGGGCTGCCGCCGCCGCATTACGAAACCCTTGCCTCATCAGTCAGTCTGACCATCCGTTTTCAAGCAAATCTGGGATACTTGCAGAAATCCGCTGTACAATCGGTCGGAGAAAGCGAGAACGCCCGGCGCATCAAGCAGAAAATTCTTGATTTCTGTAAAACGCCCCGGAGTCTGCAAGAGATACTGGAGCTGCTCCAGATGAAGGATAAGAAGTGGGTGCGGCGACACTATCTCGTTCCGCTTCTCGACGGCGAATTGGAATTGACGATCCCGGAAATGCCGAACAGCAGACAGCAGAAATATCGCACCCGGGAGACGGGGAATTCTCTCCCGGTCATCCCCCCCAGTCATCCCCCCCAGTCAGAGCTCTAAGTCTTTCTCTTTGAATGCTAATTTTTTCATCCCCCCCAGTCATCCCCCCCAGTCATCCCCCCCAGTCATCCCC
>CANRKR010000086.1 GCA_947631275.1 uncultured Akkermansia sp. | reverse complement strand
AAAACTCGCCTCTCATTGCGTCTGCCCTCTCCGAAAATCCGGCGGCACACAAGCATATCCTGACATATCCCCTGACAAAAGACTGACATATCAAAAAAGCCCCCGCCGGTCACCCCCACGAAAATCAAAAATCGTGCCAATTTCGTAAACTGACCATCAACCCATTATGAAAAAATTACCCCCAATTTGCCCCTTTTTTGACCAAAAATCGTGCCAATTCCGTCACCATTGATCATCAGTATATTATGCTCCAACTCGCTCGACTGCCAGACGCCCCTCCTTCTACCCCAGAGCGACAACAAGACTGACAGCGGCTATCAGGACCGCAAGAATTGTACTCCAGAGAATGACTTTATCTCGTCTTTCCTTGCGCTTGGATTCGTCCACTTTACAACACAATTCCTCTCGAATATTTTCGTATGCGAGCACATACTCATAACATGCTTGCACATGGGGTTCGCACTGCTTAAAAAACTCTGCACGCCTTTCCCATCTGGAAGGGTCGGAGCGACTTTTCTCAACGCCCTCAATGAACCGCCGCGCTGACACAAGCCTCTTTTTCATTTCCCAGTAGGACTCGCCCGTCATCTCGGCAAAAAAATGCAGGTAGTTGCCCAGTCCCCTGCGGATATTGAGAACCTTTGAATACAAAATCAAGAGGAGAAAGCTTTGCGCGTCGTAATAGGCACGGTGACAATGGGAAATTGCCTTCTCTCTCTCCCGTGCTTTTTCCCCATCCTCCCCAACTACTAAGTGCCTCAACGCATGATATCCGGCATACCTCATCTCGTTCACAGCCGGAACCGGGACTTTTTTTGTGTACACCTCCACCCTGCGAATTGCCTCCTCCGCCTCACGATAAGCTTCCTCAAGATCATGAATCTCGCTCATATCAGCCTTCCCCCAATTCTACGGACAAGACCTCTTCGAGCAGCGCATCATAACCCTCCTGCGTCTCCATTCCTCCACCCTGCAGTGTCACATTCCCTCTACTCAACAAAGAACAGCAATCAGCATAGGATTGTTCATCAAGCTGCTCTATTTCTCCCCTCGTTCCCATGCCCCCATTCTCCTGCATTCTCTCCCTTTGTCAATAAAAAAACGCAACACAAACCACAGCAACAGGCGTTGCGCAATGCCTCAAAAGAAAAAGTCACCGAAGCCCGATGCTTCAAAGCAGACGGTCACCCAATAACCTGGCGTGTTTTACCGGTTTCCCTGATTTCGATGCTTCAAAAGAATCTCATATCCACGTAAAATCTTCCATACAGAAAGCAACTCTATTCTTGCTTGTTTACTCATCTTGAGTGACATGTGGTTGATGTTACCCGTTCATTTTTGAGGCATCAAGCTTTCAGAAAATTCTCTGCCCTCCTTTTTAACCTTCCTCCGGTGACCTTATTTTTGAGGCATTGCGAGGTCAATAAAGCAGCGTAGAACATACTTAAATAAGACTTGATGGTTCCACTGAATAGGGCTATAATGCGCGAGAGTCGTAGCGGATTAGGTTACACAAGAAATTGTCAACAAACACATGACGATTTATGAGAGGAAATACAACAGGGGAAGACTATAGCTTTATCCTGCCAAAAGAGCAAGAGGGTGAAGGAAGTGATGTTTCAGGATACAGCCTTTATTCCAAGAAACAAAGAAATTTTGTTGTTAGAAACGAACTTCCGGAATTTTACCCGCCATTGCCGGAGAAGAAATACGACATCATTTACGCCGATCCCCCGTGGGATTATGGTGGAAAGATGCAGTATGACAAAAGCTGCATTAAAGGAGAGAACGCCGGATGGAGGCGTGAGATATTTATCAGCGCAGCCAATTTCAAATATCCGACCATTAAAACGGAACAGCTAAAGAGAATTCCGATCAGGAATATTTGTTCCGAAAACTGTCTATTGTTTTTGTGGGTAACCAATCCTCACCTTGCTCAAGGAATTGAGCTTGGTATTGCGTGGGGTTTTGAGTATAAAACGGTAGCCTTTATATGGGATAAGATGTCGCATAATCCGGGGCAGTACACACTATCAAATTGTGAAATGTGTTTACTGTTCAAAAAAGGGAAAATTCCATCCCCACGCGGTGCGCGTAATATCCAACAGCTTATCCGCTCGCCACGCAGAGAACACAGCAGGAAACCGGATGAAGTTCGCGAGAATATCGTCAAAATGTTCCCGCTACAAAGCAGGGTGGAGCTGTTCGCTCGACAAAAATTCCAAGGCTGGGATTCGTGGGGGCTTGAAACTGACAATGATGAATTGGAGCAACCTCAGATGCTTCTATTCCAGTAAGGGTTCGATGTGGGAGAGAAAGTGAGACACTAATGCATCTGCATTTTTCGCGTCTCTCCAGAAGAACAAGTTGCTCTCATTACCGTCGAACCAGTACCGTATTTCCCTCACACGACATGGGTCGCGTGTTATGTCTCCCTGGAAAATTATCCAAAAAGGATAAGAGTCGGTGGATATGTTCCCGGCATGTCTCAGTAATTTGAGAATACCGGGTGTAAAATACTTACACAGTCTCTCGTGGGCGTTGCCTCGCCCTGCCCGGCGCGACTTACCTTCTACCCACCCATCTTGACGCTTGATCTCAAGATAGATTGTTTTTCCCGTATTTTTGTTCCTTATTGCTCCATCCGGACGAATTCCATGGCGCAAAACAGAACACGGTGGTGTGTAGATTTCTGCAATTTCATCCCGGGATAACTGAACATCCACATACACATTGCTGAACTCCCCCGGCCGCTTGATTATTTCATATTCTGTATCCTGAAACAGGAGTTCGAATATCGTGAACACTGAGTGTTCAGCCTCAGTAGCAAGACACCCACCATAATGCTGCCACTTTTTTCTCAATCTGTTTTCACTACTTCCCATTGTTGGCAAACAATTCTATTATGTTGACATTGAGAGCTTTTGCTATTTCACACAATGTCAGCACAGAAACATTAACTTCTCCCCGCTCAATCTTGCTTAAAAAGCTCCGATCCACGTGACTCATTTCTGCCAACCTCTCCTGAGTCCACAGCCGATGACGCCGCTCTTTCCGAACGGCATTTCCAATGACTGACAATATATCAGAATACTCCATCTTTGCGCGGATTATACCTGATGGACTGTATGATGTCAGTTGACTATAATCCGAAAAATGGAATTTTATCGCTCAGACGAACCTTCCCTTCAACGGATTCAATTCTTGTGTTTATTGCCGGGCGTTCTCGTTTCCCCTGACATATCAAAAAAAGCCCCCGCCGACCTCCCTCGGAACTCCCGGGACAAGTCAGGGAATGCCTCAAAAGAAAAAGTCACCGAAGCCCGATGCTTCAAAGCAGACGGTCACCCAATAACCTGGCGTGTTTTACCGGTTTCCCTGATTTCGATGCTTCAAAAGAATCTCATATCCACGTAAAATCTTCCATACAGAAAGCAACTCTATTCTTGCTTGTTTACTCATCTTGAGAGACATGCGTTTGATGTTACCCGTTCATTTTTGAGGCATGGCGCACATTTTACCTTTTTTTTCTTTTGTGCAAGCTATTCTTGATTCTCTTGTCCCATGCTGCTACACTCCCCTTATGCCGCCAAAAATAAGAGACCTCAAAGAAAGACTTCTCGCTGCTCATTTCACCCGCATCATCCGCTGGAGTCAGGAAGATAACGCTTACGTCGGCTCCCTCCCGGAACTCTGCGGCGATTGCTGCCATCATCCTTCCGACCCGCAAAACGTAGCCGCTCAGCTCGACGATATTGCAGAGCAGACCTTCAGGGTCTGCCTCCGGCACAACCTTCCATTCGACCCTCCCGGCAGCGCCCTTGTCATCAGCCGCCATATCACGCCAAACAGCGACACCGCCGCCTTTGTTTCGGACATCCGTCGCAGTCTCGGTCTCAATCAGGGAGACTTTGCCGCCGCCCTCGGCGTTTCGCAGTCCACCCTCTCCAAATGGGAAACCGGCGCTCGCCGCCCGGACGCTGCCGCCTACAAACTCCTGCGCATCCTGCGCCAAAAACCCGAACTCATCACCGTCTAGTCCGCGTGGAGGGTGGATGAAGGGAAGTGCGGGGGTGGAATTTGCGTTACCTGCGCCGCCTTCACGACCTGCGTACCCGAGACCGTATCCTTACGCGCTTCGAGGGCTGTTCCCTGAAAAGTAACAGACGGTTCGTTGCTCATCTCTTCAAGCTCTTTGATATTTCTCCCGGATCTTCTCCATTTTCAGGAGCAATTTTTCCTCTCCTGCCCATGCTCTGTGTCCTGATGCTTCTTTCCCCGCTTTCAACAGGGCGACCTCTTTCAACCCCCTTAACGCCGAATGAAAAGTTCCGGTGGGAGCAATAAACACGGGAACCCTGCCGTGCCTTGAGTCCCGAGGCAGCCGCACATGCGTTCCCGCCGTGGACACAAGGCAAAAAGCCCCTGCCAACCTGTCAGCAGCCTCGATTAGTTGATCCCTCATAAGAGTGGTTATCTTCTAAAGTGAGATGTGTGTCAAGACGAATCCGTTCAATTGCCTCGCTGCGCGCATGGCAGAATGAAACGCAAAGCAAAAACGGGGACGCTCTACTCTCCCTCGTGGGTGCTGTGGTTGACGCCCATTAGCCAGGTGAAGGCTTTGATGAAAAGACCTAACAAGGCAGTGCTGCTGAGCAATATGGTCAGTTCCCGCAATCTGCCCAGGCATGCAAGATAGATGATGGCTACGGCAAGGAGAGAGAACAAGAGGAAGGCGAAGACTTTTCCGAGACGGTCGGTGCGGTAGATGTTTCTCTGTTGGCGCTCCTGAAGGGTGAAATCAAGCTTCATTTTTTCCTGGTTCAGGGAGAAGAGATACTGCTGGCTCTGAGTTGTTAATTCATGGCGGTGTTTTTGCTCTTCTTTCGCCATGTTCATGATTTGAGCCTGCACTTCGCCGGAGGAGTTTTGCGCCATTTGGAGCAGCACGGCAAGGCTGCCTACGGCCTGCTGCTGCTTTGCCGCCACGGCGACGGACCGCGAAGAATCAAGGCTTGGATTCATGCGCGGATTTGGCTGGATATAGGGGGTGTCTCTTTTAGCTTTTTTGCTCATGCCTCTTGGGAATTGCAGGCTTTTCGAGTGGCATCAGCAATGTCCTGAGCAATCTGTGCGAAGTCCTCTCCCGCGCCGGAGCTGAAAGCATAGCTGCCCATGTCGGGGATGGCGACGCGAGGCGGAGCCATACGGTGCAGGTAAGAAGGAACGGCACCGAAGGTGAGTACTGATAAAAAGCCGTACAGGAATACTTTTGGATAATCCACATGGTACGCCTTCTCGTCAGTAGATGGGTGTTGCTTCATCACGTGCGATCATTTTTGCACGAAATCAGGGGAAGGTCAAGGAAAATTGGAAGTGTGCATGGCAGATGTGCATGGCAAAATGAAACGCAACACAAAAACGCGCGCTATCGCGGGAAATTCCACTCCGTCATTCGTGCTTCTCGGCGATCAGTCCGCCGACATGGGGGGATGACATGGGGGGATGACTTGGGGGGATGACATGGGG
>CANRKR010000085.1 GCA_947631275.1 uncultured Akkermansia sp. | reverse complement strand
CGGCGCTGAGGTTCCGTAACACCGGTGAGAATAAAAACACCGTTAACACCTCTACTGGCAGCGCTTTCCCCGAGATCCGTCTGACCGGGGAAGGGACGGTGCAGATTGATGCGGATAAGGTCACCACACTCGCGAACAAGCTCACCATGGGAGGGCAGACGCTGAAGAAGGGCGGTAGCAGCTGGCTTTACCTGACGGCGCAGGATAACGCGATAGGAGAAAACGGTACTCTGGATGTGGCGCAAGGATCTGTGGGTCTCAACGGGACCGGAAAACTGACCCTGGGGCAAGGATCGACGATCAGGACCAGCGGAGGATACGTTACTCTGGATGGCAGTCTGGTTCTGGGCGGCGATGCCGCACTGGACCTGGGGGATAGCGGCACAACCTGTGTCACGGTGAGCGGAACCGTTGATTTAGCGGGTCATACCCTGACTAAAAAGGGGACATCGGTGGAACAAAACAACCGATTGACTATTCAGACGTTGACATCAGCCACGGCGGGCGTTCTCAAACTCGAGAGAGGGGAGACACTCATCAACGCGAACACAGCAACGAGCGTCTGGGGAGTGGACCTGAGTAACAACGTGTCGCTGAAGCTCGGCTCGGGCACTGATGCTGCAGCCGGCGGGGTGTCTCTTGCCTGGCTGTCCGGCGGAACCGCCCAGATCCGGGATGGCGAGGCCGACCATTCCTACACGTTGACGCTGGGTTGTGATGAAATAGCGGCTGCTGATGGAGCAAAGGCTGCAACAAGCGGCAAAACGTCCGGCGCGGCATTCTATGGGTTTGCGAAGGCCAGCGTCAACTACCTGAGTCTGACGAAACAGGGAACGAATACGCAGATTTTCTCGGCTACTGATTTCGGTGATCTGAACGATGTGACCGTGAATGGCGGTACGCTGGAATTCTCGGGCAGTGGGGATATTCATGGCTCGATCACGGTGCAGGCGTCGGAGGACGGTGGGACGGCGAAACTGAAGGCGGCGGGCATAAGCAGCGTCACCGCGGTGACGGTGGGGAAAGGCGGGACGCTCGAGGTGACCGGGGGGCTGACGGCGAGCGGCAGCGGCGATATCACCATCAACGCCGGCGGGACGATGAGCGTGACCGGGGGGCTGACGGCGAGCAGCAACAAGATCAAAATGGTTTCCCCTGATGCAGGCGCCTCAACCCTGACGCTCAGCGGGGGATTGAACGTCTCAGAGGTGTGGGTTTACGGAAGCACGGACGGGGAAGACAATGCGAGGAAGCTCGCATTGACAGGGACAGGGACATACACCGTGGGGAAAACGCTTTTTGTGGGAAAAAACGGCGTCGTTGATCTGGACAGTAATGTAGTACTGACCGTCGGAACCCTCGGAGATGATACCTCTGACAATTCAAACTTGGGAGGTAAGGTTACGGGCGACGGTCTTCTGAAGATAACCGGGCAGGACGCTTCCCATAATCAGTTTGCCGGTGAGGTGTCGGCGAACATGGAATACGCGAATTCATCAACAACGGCGTTCCGGATCAATTCCTTCACGGGGAAGGAGCTGACGGTGAGTTCCGGCGTTATGGAGGTGACCAGTGTGCTGGGCGGGAAGGATGCTGGGGACGCGGCGACGACGGATGTGACGGTGACGGGGGATGGCACGCTGAAGGTGAGCGCGGGGACGGCGGAGGTGAAGAGTTTGACGGCCGGGGTGGATGCCGAGGGATCCTGGACGGCGGGGGGTGCGCTGCAGGTGGAGGCGAGCAAGACGCTGACGGTGGGGACGGTAAGCGGTACGCTGAAGGGCCTGACCCTCAACGGCGGGCTTGTGCTGAACGGCGGCGCGGTGACGGTGTCGGACAGCATAACGCTTGCGAACGGCGGCGCGCTGACGCTGAGCAACGCGACGATGACGCTGAAGAAGCTGGCGACTCAGACCGGCGACAACGACAGCTTCCGGTTTGCGGGAGGGGTGACGCTGCAGGACGGCGGCATGCTGGTTCTGGCGAATGGGGTGAATTCCCTGACCACGGTGACGATGGCGGGCACGGGCGGCGTCATTGACTTCGGGACGGTGTCGGCCGCGGGCACGTCTCTGGGCGGCGCGACGGTGGCGGGCAGCGGCACGCTGGAGTTGAAGGGAAATCTCAGCGCAGATGTGACGGCGACGCTGAGCGGGACGAATGCGAGCGGCGTGGTGGTGAAGCTGGGGAGCGAGCACGTGGATCTGGCGGCGGGGACCGGCGGGCTGACGCTGAAGGGGGTGACGGGAGAAGGCGGCATTGCGAGCGGCGCGCTGACCATTCAGGGCGACGCGGCGAGCGCGCCGACGGATGTCTGGTCCGGCCTGCTGGCTGCGGGGGCGACGGTGAATCTGGCGAGCGGGAACTGGAGCGTGGGGCACGGCGCGACCATCAGCGGCAGCCTGACGGTCAAGGGCACGCTGAATCTGGTGGATGACCCGGCCGGCACGGGCGTCGAGCTGCACAAGACCCTGGTGATCGGGAACGGCGGCAAGTTGGCGGGCAGCGGCACGCTGGAGATCGAGGTGGAGATCCCGGGCACGGGGGGAGCCACCGAGGCCATCACGCTGTCGGGTGTTACCGACCTGACCAACCTGCTGGGAAGCAACGTCAAGCTCGCTCTGGGCAGCACGTTGGTGGACAACATGGATTATCGGTGGACCTACCGGCTGTTCAATGATCTGTCGGGCATCGCCACCGGTCTGGACGCCTTCAAGACCGCGGTGGCGAAGGCGTTGAATAACGCGGAAGGGCATGTGGAGGGGCACGACAATTACGCCTACGTGCTGAACAGCGACGGCAGTTTGTCGCTCTCGCTCACGGGCGCGGAGCGCACGTGGACGGTGGACGCCTCGAGCGGCGACGGCAAGTGGATGCAGGGGGATGACGACGATGTCGACTGGGGGAACCATCCTTTCCAGGAGGGCGACACGGCGATCTTCAGCGGCGCGACGGGCGACACGGTCACGCTCAGCGGCGCGATTGTCGCCAGCGGGGTGAAGGTGCAAGCCGGGGATGGAGGCTCCGGCGCGGCGTGGACCTGGACGATGGAGGCAGAAGCCGGCCTGCACGTGCTGGGGGCTGTCAGCGTCGAGGGCAGCGGCACGTCGCTCACGCTGGATGTGACCGGCAACTACACCTTTGACAAAGGCATCACGGTCGGCGAGGGCGCGACGGTGGCGGTTCTGGCGGATGGGACGTTGAGTTGGAAGGGCACGGGCATCAGCGGCGACGGCACGGTGGAGCTGAAACTGAAGAAAGGCGTCACCTACAACCCGGGGACCAATCTGCCCAGCCTCGTGACGGGGGATCTGGGCGCGCTGAAGCTGTCGGCGCAGAGTGAGGGGACGGGCAATGTGACGGTGGACCTGACGAGCGGCGTGAAGACCACGCTCGACGGGGTGACGAATTTGTACGTGGGCAGCGGGGTGAGCCTGAGCATCGGCTCGGGCGCGACCGACGTGCTGGCAGATGGGACACCGAGCAAGAGCCTGCACCTGCAGGGCACGGGGTCCGGCCGCCGCGGCGCGCTGCACTTCGGCACGGGTGCCACGGTGGGGCGGAGCGTCGAGTCGGATGAGGCCACGACCATCACGGTCGCCACCGGTTCCATCGGCATCCTCAGCAGCCTGAAGGGCAATGGCCAAGACCTCACCGTCAACCTCGCGGCCGGGGGCAACGAACTCGCTGTGGCGGGCACGCTGAAGGTGAGCGGGCTCACGGGTCAGCTCGGCGCGATCAGCGTCGCAGCAGGCGTCCTGCAGCTGGATGTGGCTCCGACACCGGATGGCGCCGCCGTCACGGTGGGCAAGAGCGTGGCGTTGGCGACCGGCGCCTCCCTCGATTTGCTCGGGAAAGAGGGCGGCGAGCGCACTTACGCCATCGGCGCCCTCACGGGCGCGGGCAGCGTGAAGAGCAGCAGCGCGGGCGGGGGCGTGAACCTCACGCTCAGCGGGACGGATGGGGCATCGGCTTTCAGCGGATCGGCGGACTTCACCGGCACGATGGACGGCGTGAAGGCGGTGCAGGTGAGCGGCGGGTACTGGTGGTGGAGCAACACCGACAGCAACGGCGTCCCGGTGGAGGTGAAGGCGGAGAATAACGCGTACGTGAAGCTCGGCGGGACAACCGGCACGATGACCTTCAGCTCGGGCATTGACAACGCGGGGAACCTCACGCTGAACAACGTCACGCTGCAGCAGGGCGTGAAGCTGACCAGCACGGGCACGCTGGAAATCGCCGGGGCGGTGCGCTCGCAGGGCGAGATGACGGCGAGCGGCGCCGTGACCCTGGGCGGGGGCGGCAGCTGGACCCTCGGCGCGGCGGTGCAGGGGACGCAGGGCGCGGTGACTCAGAAGAGTTATCTGGATTTCAGCGGTGCGACCCTGACCGGGCCGACGTCGGGCGAATTCACCCTGAGCATCGACGTCACCGGGCGCGATGTTTCGGATACCCTCAACAAGGTGGGCGACGCCTGGGCGCTGAAACTCACGAAGGATCAGATAACAAGTCTGACCAGTCTGATGGGGAAGGAGAGTGGACCGAAGCTCACCATCAAACTGACCGGCTGGACCAATGTGAACGGCGGCATGCACATCTCCTTCCTGAATACGGAGGAGTCAACGTTGGGTACGGACAAACTCAACGAATGGGAGAGCACGGTCGAGAGCTTCCTGGAGAAGGTGGAGGTGTACGACGGCAGCGGCAAATTGCAGACGGGGATGGAGCTCACCATTGACCGGTACGGGCACCTCGGCATCAGGCGCGCCGACGTGACGGATCTCGTCTGGAACGGCGGTTCCGAAACCGCCATGACCTGGGATGAGAGCACGCAGGCGTGGGATGAGAAGGACAATGTTCTGGACAACAAAGACAGGTTCCAGGATCACGACAACGTCACCTTCAAGAGCAACGCCGCGGCGGTGACGGTCACGGTGGATGGTGCGAGCGGGGACGGCATCTCGGCGGGGTCGGTGACCGTGGGGGCGAAGGCGAATGACAGCACGAACTGGACCTTTGACCTGAAGGGGACGCTGGACGTGAGCGGCGTCTGGACGCTGGAGCAGGGCGCGAACGTGACGGTGCAGGAAGCGGCGACCGGCGGCGTGACATCGCTGAGGCTGGCGGGTCTGACGCTGGCCGATGATTCCACGTTTGCGGTTCAATCCGTGGCGGCAAGCGGGGCGATTGAGAGCCTCACCTTCGCGCCGAATGCGACGATTTCTCCGGCGAAGGGAGCGACGAGCGGCACGGGCACGGTGAGGCTGGAAGCGCAGACGATCAGCTGGACGAACCTGACGCTGAGCGGCGGGGTGAACGTCACCATCAAGGGGAGCGGCACGAAACTCGAAGGGAAGGCGGCGGACGCTGGCAAGGGACTGACCCTCAGCGGCGGCGCGAACCTGACCATCGCCGCGGGCGGCGGGAAGTCGCTCGGTGCGGTGTTGCTGGACGGGGGCAGCACGCTCACCGTGCAGAACATCGCGGACTGGACGCTCGGCAGCAGCCCGGTGACGGGTCAGGGCACGCTGGTTCTGGAGAACAAGAGCACGACGGGATGGAGCCTGGGAACCGGGCTTACGGTCACCGGCACGAACATGATCCGCTCCCTGCTGGCT
>CANRKR010000084.1 GCA_947631275.1 uncultured Akkermansia sp. | reverse complement strand
CGGCTCTTGATGGTGCCGGAGTAATCCACACTACAGCCGAGTTCATGCATGGCGGGTTCAAGCTTCTCGCGGCAGGCGCGTGCCAGGTCGCCCGTGTTGGAGTTCGGCGCGGGGTTGCAGGAGATCATTGCCTTTCGCAGGGAATTATCGCGCAGAATGAGGTTAGTGACCTCCTCGCGGTACACCTGCGCAGCATCGCCGAGGCGAAGGGCACGTCCGCCGGGGGCGACGAGTTGAAGATTGCGGATGTCGTCCACACTGCGGCGTAAAGCGGGGTCAAGGCGCAGCACGACATTCCAGTGGTCGAGATTGCGGGTGATAGAGCCGACGACGAGCCCATTCAGAGCGGCAGAGACCTGCTGCGCGGCGTCGGCCATGGAGAGACCGTAGGCAGCAAGCGCCTCGCGGTTGTAATTGATGCGGACGGAGTCCACGAGCACCTCGCGATTCGCGCGGGCATCCGCCACCTCCGGCATGGAAGAGAGAATCTGCGCGGCGCGTTCAGCCGCCTTGCGGATTTGCTCCAGCTCAGTGCCGTAGATATTGATGGCTATTTCGGAGTTTGAGCCCGAGAGAGCCGAGCTGATGCGGTGGGCGAGAGGAAAGCCAATCATGCCGCCGGCGCCCGGAATGCCGTGGATCACGCGGCGGATATCCCTTTGCAGCGTCTCCTGGTCGCGGGAGAGGTCCACGCGCACCAACAGCTCAGAGGCGCTTACAGGCTCAGCATGCTCATCGTTCTCGGCGCGTCCCGTTCGCTGTGCCACGCTTTTGACACCGGGAATTTTCCCCAGCTCAACCATCACGCGGTCCGAGATTCGCTGCGTCTCCGCCAGCGAGGTGCCCGGCACGGTATTCACAAAGACCGTGTAGCAGTCTTCATTGAAGGGGGGCAGGAAACTTGTGCCGAAGGTGGAGGCAAGCCAGAGGGCGGCAATGGTCAACAGCATGAGGCAACCGACGACGGTGCGGGGGAAGCGCAGGCAAAACTCCAGAACAGGCCGGTAGAGGCGCTTCATGAGACGGACGGTTTGAGATTCCCCGCCTTTTTGTCGCGAGGGCTTAAACCAAAGCGTACAAAGAGCGGGAACAAGAGTGAGCGCCACCAGAAGGGAAACCGCCATCGCCAGCATATACGAAATGCCGAGGGGACGGTAGAACTGCCCCTCCAGCCCGCTCAGGAAGAGCAGGGGGGCAAAGACAAGCAGAATGATGACGGAGGAATAGGTGATGGAATTGATGATTTCCCCCTTGCTTTGCATCAGCACCTCAAAGCGCGATTTCTGCTGCTCAGGGGGCAGGGCGGCATTCGCATTCAGGCTCCGCCACGCGATTTCCACGAAAATGATGGCGTTGTCAACCACATCGCCCACAGCCACGGCCAGACCGCCGAGCGTCATGATATTGACCGCCAGATCAAATGCGGGGAAGCATGCCATGCCGAGCAGCACGGACAGGGGCATGGTGAGCAGGGTGATGATGGCCGTGCGTAAGTTGAGCAGGGTAAGCAGGATGACCAGCATGACTACCCCGGCTGCAATGAGAAGCGTGCGCTTCCCGTTCTCCATGGAAAGCGTGATGAAATCCGCCTGCCGGTATGCATCCGCATGCAGTTGCATGTCCTTCGGCAGCTCGCTCCTGCGAAATTGCTCCAGCGTTGCTTCCAATTCCTCGGTCAGTTTGAGCGTGTTGGCTCCCGGCGCTTTCTGAACGGAGAGGATGACGGCCTGCTGCCCATTGAAGCCGGCGTTGCCGCGGCGCGGGGCTCCTTCGACCACAACCCTGGCCACATCCTCTACGCGCAATGTGCTGTCTGCGCGTCCCGGGATGGGAGTGCGCGCCAGATGATCCGGCGTCATGGTTCGCGAGTCTTGCTGCACCGGGAGTTCCTGCCCCGAGACATCTTCCAGGTATCCTGCCGGGGCTGTGCTGCCGGCGGATTCCAGGGCATTGCGCAAATCATCGAGCATCGTGCCGGATTGGCGCATCCTCTCGGGATCATAAAGAACCTGAAACTCCGGGAGGCGTCCGCCCAGCACCGTAACTTGCCCCACTCCCGGGATGGCGAGCAGTCGATTGCGCAGGCGGTACTCTGCAACGCGTCGCATCTCCAGTGCATCGGCATCTCCGGTGATGGCAATGAGCATAATTTCCCCGGTCACGGAAACGATCGGAGCGATTTCTGTCTCTGCCTGGGGAGGAAGGGAGCTTCGCACCACGGCAAGCCGTTCAGAGACGATCTGCCGCGCGCGGTACACATCCGTGTTCCAGTCAAAGTCCACCCACACGAAAGAAAGCCCCGCGCCGGAAGAAGAGCGCACCTCCTTCACCCCCGTAGTGCCGCGCAGGGCAGATTCCAGCGGGATGGAAATATACTGCTCCACTTCCTCCGCGCTCAAGCCTCCGGCCTCCGTTTGAATTGTGACGCGCGGAACCTTCAACTCCGGAAATACATCCACAGGAAGCCGCCATACAACCAGCGCGCTGCATACGGCCAGGACGAGAGCCAGAAGAAGGACGGTCAATCTATTGCGCAGGCAGAAGGAGACGAGGAAATTCATGGCTCAATGCTCGTGTTCGTGGTCATGCTCATGTGCGTCCCCGGATTCGCCCTCTTCGTGTTCGTCGTGCTCATCCGTTTCGTGGAATTTGCCATCGGCGTGGAAGTGTCCCACCTTTTTGAGCCCCGTTGCTGAGGGGATGCTGTACTTGAGCTCATAGCCGCCCTTGACGACGATTTTCTGCCCCGGTTTCAGACCCGCGACGGAAACCATCCCGGCATGGCTCTCCCCGGCGTGCACCTTCACCATAGCGTATTTCCCTCCCTTCAACTCGATGAAAACGACATCATCCGTCCCCACGCGCACGAGGGCAGATTCCGGGATGCTCACCATGCCCGGCTCTGCGGGAGAGTTGTACAGATCGATGCGGCAGAGTTGCCCGGCGCGCGCCTCCTGTGGCAGGTCGGATGGGGTAAAGTAGAGGTTTCGCGTCTGGGTGTCGGCGTTCACCTGGTCGGAGAGTCGCCACGTGCCCGTAAGCTGGACATTTTCGCGCCCTATGGGCAGGAAGGCTCGTACATCCGCGATGCGCGGAGTGTCGGCTGCGTAGAGGGAGCCGACAATTTCCATGGCAGCGGGATCGCTCATGGTGATGACCGGCGCTCCTTGTTCTCCCCAGCTATTCTGGGTGGCGGCGATGTTGTTGACGATGCCGTCGGATTGCGCCCGGATGAGGAGGACGGGGAGATCGTTCTCCGTAGTTTGCTCGGCATCCGGCGCGAGAGAGCGAAGTCGCGTCTGAGCGATGGAAAGCTCCCGTTCAGCGCGGGCGTTTTCTGCTAATTTGAAAGTGAGTTGCGCTTCCAATTCGCTGTTTTTTGCCCCGGCTTCAGAAAGTTTCAGGATACGTTCCCTCAGCGCGGAAAGTTCCGTTTTGCAGCGTTTCAGATCCGCCTCTGCCCCTTCTACTGCAGCCGCCTGGTCCGTATAGACCGGTGAAGTAAGCTTGTAAAGTACATCCCCCTTTTTCACGGCTTGCGCGCTCTTCACCATGAGGTGAATTCTGCCGCTGCACGGGAGGGAATACGTCTGCATGGCGTGTGCCGGTGCCGTGAGGTAGCCATAGAGGGAGCGTGAGAGCGCCAGAGTGGTTGCGGGGATGGTCTCCACTTGCAGGTTCACAATGTAGCGGGAGTATGAATCCACCTCCACTATTTTTGCCTCGGCAGCGTGATTGTGCCCACTCGGCGCCGGTTCCGACGTCTGCCCGGGGGAAGACGAGGCGAGGGAGAAAAAGGGAATCAGCAGGGAAAGGCAACTGTGCGCCGGTTTCATTGAGAAAAAGGTGAATATGCGGTTACTCATTTTTTGCGTCATTTTGCCGGATTTCCACGCGGCGAATCTTGCCGCTGATGGTTTTGGGAAGCTCATCGACAAATTCCACGATGCGGGGGTACTTGTACGGAGCCGTTTCGCGTTTGACGTGCTGCTGGAGTTCCTTGACGAGAGCCTCGCCCGCCTTGTCCTTCCATTCTTTGCCGAGAACCACGGTGGCTTTCACCACCATGCCGCGTATGTCGTCCGGAACACCCGTGATGGCGCACTCGACCACGGCAGGATGGGTCATCAAAGCGCTCTCCACCTCGAAAGGACCGATGCGGTAGCCACTGGATTTGATGATGTCGTCCATGCGCCCCACGAACCAGTAGTAGCCGTCCTCGTCGCGCCACGCCATGTCGCCCGTGTGGTAGATCCCGTCATGCCAGGCCCGGTGGGTCAGGTCGGGGTCGCGGTAGTATTCCTTGAACAGGCCGATCGGCTTCCCTGCGCCCACGCGAACGACAATCTCCCCCCTTTCTCCGTCCTCGCAGGGGGTGCCGTCCGGGCGCAGCAGGTCAATGTCGTATTGCGCGTTGGGGATGCCCATGGAGCCGGGTTTGGGCTGCATCCAGGGGAAGGTCCCCAGGGTCATGGTGGTTTCCGTTTGCCCGAATCCCTCCATCATGCTGATGCCCGTCTTTTCTTTGAATTTTTCGAAGACGGCAGGATTGAGAGCCTCGCCGGCGGTCGTGCAGTATTCGAGGCTTGAGAGGTCGTATTTCGACAAATCCTCGCGAATCATGAAGCGATAGATGGTCGGTGGTGCGCAGAAACTCGTCACCTTGTACTTCTCAATCTGCCGCAGGAGGGTGTCAGCGTTAAATTTTTCGTGGTCGAACACAAACACGGTTGCCCCGGCGAACCATTGCCCGTAGAATTTGCCCCAGACGGCTTTGCCCCAGCCGGTATCCGCCACAGTGAGGTGCAGGGATCCCTCGTGCAAATTGTGCCAGAAGACGCCCGTGGTCAGGTGTCCGAGGGCGTAGAGGTAGTCGTGGGCCACCATGTTCGGTTCGCCGCTTGTCCCGCTGGTGAAGTACATCAGCATGGTGTCGTCGTTGCTGTTCACAAAATCCGGCTTCACGAACCCGGGAGCCTTGCGCCATTCTGATTGCCAGTCGCGGAATCCGGGGGGGATGGGCTTGCCGTGGTCGGTGATGGTGATGTAGTGCTCCACCGTCGGGCTCTCAGCCCGTGCCTCCTGAATCTGCTGCACCACGTAGGGATCATCCACACAGATGATGGCCTTCACCGAGGCCCGCGTGTTGCGGTACACGATATCGTGTTTGGTGAGCATATGGGTAGCGGGGATTACGACAGCGCCGATTTTATGCAGCGCCAGCATCACCACCCACCACTCGTAGCGGCGCTTCAGAATGAGCATCACGGGATCGCCCTTGCCGATGCCGAGCGACATCAGGTAACCGGCGGCCTGGTCGGTTTGTTCCTTCAATGCGCTGAATGTCGTGCGGATCTCTTCTCCCTGGTCATTGGTCCAGAGAAGAGCAAGTTTCTTCGGGGCCTCTTCAGCCCATGCGTCCATGACGTCATAGGCAAAGTTGAAGTTTTCCGGGATGATGAACTCGAGATGCCGGTTGTAATCTTCCACAGACTCAAAGCTGGTCTGCTTTAAAAATCGTTCGATCATACCTTTGGTTCGGTGTTGGTTTCACGTTTACTCGACGGAGAAGGTGAGAATTTTTGCCGCCTTATCTCCGATGGCAAGCATGCCATGCGGCTTGGTTGCGTCGAAATAGATGCTGTCGCCCTCGTCCAGCTCAATCGTCTTATTGCCGATGTAAAAGTTCATTTTCCCCTCGAGGACGTAGTTGAACTCCTGCCCGGCGTGCG
>CANRKR010000083.1 GCA_947631275.1 uncultured Akkermansia sp. | reverse complement strand
ACGTGACAAAGCTGTCACGTGGAGAATTTCTCACTTGACAGCAAGCGGGTAGAGTGCTAGAGTGCGGGATTGAACGATGCGGCAGTTTATCACAAAGGCATGTCCGGCAATGCTGAGCTTGTGCTCAGTGGCGAGCGGCGCAGAGGCGGGGCATGAGGGGTTGAGCGCCGGGGCGCCTGTGCTCTGGGAGATACCGATTCCCTTTTGGGAGGGGCACAGTTTGCCCATCAGCAATTCGCTGGTCATGCTGGCGGCGGCGGTGTTGGTTATAACTTTTATTTTGCGGCTTGCGACGCGGAAAATGGAGCGCATCCCGCATGGTCTGCAGAATGCGGTGGAGTGGGTATTTGAGTTGTTGTACAATTTTGTGGAGAGTCTGGCAGGGCCAAAGCTGGCGAGGAAGTACTTCTGGTATTTTGCCACCGTGTTTCTGCTCATTCTGGTGAGCAATTACATGGGACTGCTGCCGGGGGTGGGTGAGATTACTTACGGCGGGCAACCATTGCTGCGCGGGGCAAATGCGGACTTGAACGTCACCATATTCCTTGGCTTCTTCTACGCCATCCTGTGGTTCATCTGGGTGATGCGCGAGCAGGGGCTCACTCACTTCATCTCTCATACCTTCGGGCCGAAGGGGGGATTGACGGGGTTTCTGAAATACGCACTGTTGCCGATTTTCTTCTTTGTGGGGCTCATAGAGATTCTCTCCATTTGCATCCGTCCTGTGGCGCTGGCTGCGCGACTTTTCGGCAATATCTTTGCCGGTGAGGCTATTTTGGAGCAGATGGGGGGCATTAGTTTTGCTGCCATGCTGCCGTTTATGGCGCTTGAGCTCATCGTAGGTTTTGTGCAGGCGTTGGTGTTTTTGATGCTCACGGTGATCTTCCTCAAAACCCAGGTGGGCGATGATGAAGAGGAGGCAGCAGAACACAGCGGCGCATAGATCCCCTTTTCCCGGGCGGACCATGGAGCAATGCGTGGAGTCCGGGGAAGAACAACAACAAACCCAATATATCGAAAAAATATGTTACCAGTTATCGCAGAAGCAGCCGTCGCTAAGGCGGGGCTCGTGGTGCTTGGCGCCGGCCTCGGCATCGGGCTTATCGGCATGAAAGCCGCGGAGTCCACGGGGCGCAACCCCGCTTCCTTCGGTAAGGTGCTCGTGATTTCCATCCTTCTTTCCGCCCTGGTGGAAGGTGTG
The DNA here is from genome assembly GCA_947631275.1 of uncultured Akkermansia sp. GTDB lineage: Bacteria > Verrucomicrobiota > Verrucomicrobiia > Verrucomicrobiales > Akkermansiaceae > Akkermansia. The sequence goes on along the minus strand of CANRKR010000083.1, from coordinate 4,662 downwards.
GCTTTCGTGGCCATCTTTATGGGCTGACGTCTTTCCCTGTTCCCCGCCGGAGGCAGGTCCTTCGGACTCGACCCCGGCGGGGAAGGGCGCTTCTTTTTTCGGTATTTTTCTCTTCCTTTTTTCGCCATGTACATACTCGCCGCAAGTCTTTCTGAGATGGTGGACCAGTTCGGTCTGCACACTGAGGCTTTCATCGCTCACTTCATCGCTTTTGCCATCCTTGTGGCGGTGGTGGTCTTCTTTGGCATCAAACCCGTGATGAGGCAGTTGGAAGAACGCCGCAAGCGCATCGAGGAGGGAGAAGCCATGCATGCCCGCAGTGAAAAAGAACTCTCCGAAGTTAAACAAAAGGGAGACTCGATCATCGGCGAGGCGCGGGATCAGGCCAGGGCAGAGTTAGAGCACGCTCGTCAGGTGGCATCCGGTCTTCGCGATGACCTCACCGCGAAAGCACAGGCTGAGGCTGATAGCATCCGCTCCCAGGCTAAGGCGCAGACTGAAACGGACGCACGCCTGCAGAGAGAAGCCCTGCGCGCGGAATTCTCCCGTCTTGTCGCCCTGGCTACGGAGCAAGTCACCGGCAAGGTGCTTTCCGAGGCGGATCACCGCGCCATCAACGCCGAGGCTATTCGTCATCTCCCCTGATTTCCCGTTTTTCCCTGTGTCATGAAGATCAGCAAGGACATCCAAGCTCAAGCGCGCCGCCTGTTGCGACTCTGCATGGGAGAGAACGACCGGCTGCAGGAGGATGCCGTGCGTCGCGTGGCGGCTGCTTTGTCCCAAAAGCGTCCGCGCCATTATCTCGAGCTGCTCACTGCTTTCACACAGCTCGTGCGAATGGCGGAGAGTAAGCGGCAGGCGGTCATTGCCAGCGCTGTGCCGCTCACGGAAGAGGAGCAGGCACAGATCCGCAGCAAACTTGAGGCTCGTAAACCCGGATTGCGCTACGACTGGCAGGTGCAGCCGGAACTCATTGCCGGCATCCGCGTTTGCATCGGTGATGAGGTGACCGATGCCAGTGCCCGCGCGCGTATTCAGCGCCTTTCCTCCCTTCAGCCATAACTCACTATCAAGAAACTTTTCCCCTACACACGCGTATGAGCAATATCGTTCAAGAACTCGAAGAGCAGATTCGCGGTATCAGCACGGCAGCCGTGAGTGAAAATGTGGGCACGATCAAATCCATCGGGGATGGTGTGGCGCACATTGAAGGTCTCAGCGGCGCCATGCTCAATGAAATGATCGAATTCCCGGAGGGTACGATGGGCCTCGCCATGAACTTGGAAGAGAATGAGGTGGGTGTCGTGCTGCTCGGCAAGGGATCTGCCCTCAAGGAGGGGGATTCCTGCAAGACCACGGGGCGCCTGCTGAGCGTGCCGGTGGGACCGGGACTGCTGGGGCGCGTGGTGGACACGCTGGGCAATCCGCTGGATGGCAAGGGGCCTATTGAGCCGACCACGTTTTACCCGGTGGAGAAGATTGCTTCCGGCATCATCTCCCGCCAGGGGGTGAATCAGCCGGTCCAGACGGGGCTGCTTCCTATTGACGCCATGATTCCCATCGGGCGTGGCCAGCGAGAACTTATTATCGGCGATCGCTCCACCGGCAAGACTGCCATTGCGACCGACACCATTATTTCTCAGGCTCGCCAGAACAAGCTCGCAGAAGAGGGCAAGCTGCCGGGGCACAGACCCTTGCTGAGTATCTATGTGGCCGTGGGGCAGAAGCGCGCCAATGTTTCACGCCTCGTGGCAAAACTTGAGGAGAGCGGCGCGTTGCCGTACTGCATCATCGTGGTTGCTTCTTCCAGCGATAGCGCTGCCATGCAGTATCTCGCGCCTTATTCCGGTTGCGCTATGGGTGAGTATTTCATGGACCAGGGACAAGACGCCCTTATCGTGTACGACGACCTCTCCAAGCACGCTGTGGCGTACCGCCAGGTGTCGCTTATCCTGCGGCGACCCTCCGGGCGCGAGGCCTACCCGGGTGACGTGTTCTACCTGCACAGCCGTCTGCTGGAACGCGCAGCTCGCATCAACACTCAGGGCGGGCGCAAGGGCGGATCACTCACCGCATTGCCCATCATTGAGACGCAGGCGGGCGACGTGTCGGCCTACATCCCGACCAATGTGATTTCCATCACCGACGGGCAGATCTTCCTGGACACGGATCTCTTTTACCAGGGTGTGCGCCCAGCCATCAATGTGGGTATCTCTGTGAGTCGTGTGGGTTCCAGCGCGCAGACGAAGATTATCAAGAAGCTGGCCGGATCCGTGAAGTTGGATCTTGCGCAGTTTGAGGAGCTACAGGCGTTCGCTCAGTTCGGCTCTGACCTTGATGCGGCTACCAAGGCCAAGCTTGAGAGAGGACGGCGCATTGTGGAGCTTTTCAAACAGGGGCAATATGAGCCGAAATCCCTCGGGATTGAGGTGATCAACCTCTACGCCATCCAGAAAGGTTTCCTCGACGGGGTGGCTGTGGAGGAGATTCGCCGCGTGCGCGCGCAGATGGAGGAGGAAGCTCAGAGCAGCGCGCCGGATTTGCTGGAGGAGATTGAACGCGTGCGCGAACTTACTCCGGAGCTGGACGCTCGTCTCAAGTCGTTCATGGAGTCGTTCATTTCCCGTCTCTGATTTTCAACGTAGTAACCGCCTGCAAGCTGTAAATTATGGGTAACCTGCGCGACATCAAGCGACGCATCAAGTCGGTGCGCAATACTTCGCAGATCACGAAGGCGATGCAGATGGTCGCCTCTGCCAAGATGCGTCGGGCGCAGGAACTCGCCTTGCGTGGGAGGGATTACATCAGCGCTCTGGCCAATGTGCTGCGTCACCTCGGCGCCGTCATTGAGCAGGGCGGCGCTTCCCTCATGCAGACGAGAGAGCAGGGACGCACCCTTGTGGTGGTGATCAACACGGATAAGGGGCTTTGCGGCGCACTGAATGCCAACCTGCTGCGGGAGGTAATCAATGAGATGCCGACGGATGCGGATGTCATGTGCATTGGCGCTAAGCTGGCGCCCACGTTACGGCGTCTTGGACGGCAGGTGGAATACGTGTTCAGCGTGAGCGATGCCGTGGGCGAGGTGGAGCTGAAGCCTATTTTTGAAGTCCTGCGCCGTGGATTTGAGGAGGGTCGCTACAACCGTGTGGAGGTCTTCTACCAGAAGTTTATCAATGTGATGGTGCAGCGCCCACAGCGGCGAACACTACTGCCGATTACGCCGGGGGACCTGCTGCGCGTGGCCGAGCAGGATGCTCTGCCGGACAGCGATAACCCGAACTTTTTGCTGGAGCCGACACCGGCGGATCTACTGGCGTCTATTCTGCCACTGTACGTGAGCAATCTGCTCACGCAGCTGCTGCTGGAGGGCAAGGCCTCCGAGCAATCTGCACGGATGGTGGCGATGAAGTCTGCCACGGAAAACGCGAAGACTCTCATCGGCGAGTTGACGCTGGAGTACAACAAGGCGCGTCAGACGCAGATCACCAATGAGCTGTTGGAAATCACAACTGCCATGAAAGCCATGGAGTAACCCCTTTTCAAACACAGAACAATCCCTCTCCCAATCACCATGAACACAGGTAAAATTGTACAGATCATCGGCGCGGTGGTCGATATCGACTTCTCCGGCGCGCAAATGCCCGCGCTTTACAACGCTCTCACCGTTGATTACGAGTTGAATGGCAAGCCGACTCAGCTTACTCTTGAAGTCGAGCAGCATTTGCCCGATGGATGGGCGCGCGCGGTCGCTATGAGCTCTACGGACGGGTTGAAGCGAGGGATGGTGGCAGTGGATACCGGAGCGCCTATCTCTGTGCCGGTGGGGCCGAAGGTGCTGGGACGAATCTTCAACGTGCTCGGTGAGACTGTGGATGAGAAAGGACAGCTCACCGATACGCAACGCTACCCCATCCACCGGGAAGCTCCTTCCTTGGAGGAGCAGGCCACGTCTTCCGAGGTGTTGGAATCCGGCATCAAGGTGATTGATCTTATTTGCCCCTTCCTGAAAGGGGGCAAGGCCGGTTCCTTCGGTGGCGCCGGCGTGGGCAAGACGGTGCTCATCATGGAGCTGATCAACAACATCGCCAAAGCTCACTCAGGTCTCTCCGTGTTCGCCGGCGTGGGTGAGCGCACTCGTGAGGGGAACGACTTTTACAACGAGATGAGCGAATCCGGCGTCATTGACCAGGAGCATCCGGAAAATTCTAAAGTGGCTCTCGTGTACGGGCAGATGAATGAGCCGCCGGGAGCTCGTCTCCGCGTGGCGTTGTCCGCCCTCTCTATGGCCGAGTATTTCCGCGACGAGGAGAATCGCGACGTGTTGCTCTTTGTGGACAATATCTTCCGCTTCTCCCAGGCCGGTTCTGAGGTGTCCGCTCTGCTTGGGCGCACCCCATCTGCCGTGGGGTACCAACCGAACCTCGCGGAAGAAATGGCGGCTCTTCAGGAGCGCATCACTTCTACCCGCAAGGGGTCTATCACCTCTATGCAGGCCGTTTATGTGCCGGCAGACGACCTGACGGATCCTGCCCCTGCAACCACGTTCTCGCACTTGGATTCTACCGTGGTGCTGGAGCGAGCCCTTGCGGCCCAGGGAATTTATCCCGCTGTGGATCCGCTTGCTTCCACCTCCAAAGCCCTCTCGCCGGAACTGGTGGG
>CANRKR010000082.1 GCA_947631275.1 uncultured Akkermansia sp. | reverse complement strand
GAGTGGCAGGCTGAGCTGGAAAGCCAGACCGAGCTCTTCGACTCCGTCGGCTCCAAGCTCCCCGCTGAGCTCGAAAGCCAGCGCAAGACGCTCATCGCCAAGTTCAGCTGAAGCTGATCCGCAACGCTGTTTTTCAACCTGCCGTTCTGAAAAGGAGCGGCAGGTTTTGCTTGCTGCAGATGGGGAGGGGATGCTACTATATTGGACGTATGGAATCAGGAGATAAACAGATGCCGTCCCTGGCGTATTCCAGCCGGAAGAATTTGGGCGATATCCTTCTGTTTTACCTGTTGTGCCTCTCGTTGTGTGCAATCATTTATCTTATCTTCCTGGATTGCGGCCTCTACTTTTTCTTTTATGTGGTAATGGTACTTGGAGTCATCTACATGATTGCATTGCCCTGCGCATTTGTTATATGGGCATTTCTGCCTTCGCATATGCACCGCGTCGCATGCACGATTCTCAGTACGGCGCCCCCTGCAGTGGTGTTGAGCCTCCTCTTGTGCTCATTCAGCGTTCCCTGCTTATTAGTTTTCTTTTTTGCATCCTACTTGTTACCGTTGGTGTTGTACCTGATCATTTGGGTGTTTCGCAGACACCGCCAGATGAGAAAGACAGTGCCGTCGATATGATCGAACTCCAGTGAGAGAATAGGGAGCTGACCAAGGTTCACTACGTTTTGATCGGCTTCGGCAACGGGAGCCTATTCACCCCGAATATTCCATGCATCCAGTCAGAGGAAAGGGACGGTGCACACATCCTGCGCCCCGTGATGTGGTTGGTGATTTCTTCCTTGTTGGCAGCGTTGCGGACAAGTTGATAGCGAGATACAAGTAGAAGATCTATGACATTCGCATCCATCGTGTTACGTGTGTGGTAAAGACATTTGCAAAGAATGAGGTTGGAAGTGATATATCATATCTCTTTGAAAATTAATGAGTGAGGAAAGATTTGCCAGAAATCTGCAAAATATGCATGAAAGTGAAAAAGTAAGTTCGAATGCGACTCTTAGCCATATCCGATGATAAAACTTGCTATTTATGATGACTGGGTTATACTCACCCGCGCACGTTTCCTATGAAAGCGAATCCCAGAGTAGCAATTGCGGGCGCCACCGGTGCGGTGGGCGTTGAAATTCTCAAATGCCTTGAGCAACGAAACTTCCCGCTCGCGGATCTGAAGTTGCTCGCATCGCACCGCTCTGTAGGGAAAAAGATGATGTTTCGGGGGAGGGAAATCGCCGTTGAGGAACTTACGCCGGTTTCGTTTGCAGGAGTGGATATTGCCCTCTTTTCCGCCGGGGGAGATATATCGCGTCAGTACGCGCCGATCGCCGCGGCGGAGGGATGTGTAGTGGTGGATAATTCTTCTGCTTTTCGGCAAGATGACGATGTGCCGCTTGTAGTGCCGGAAATCAATGGAGCAGCAGCACTTGACCACCCGCGCAACATCATTGCCAACCCGAACTGTACCACCATCATCACCCTTATGGCTCTTTATCCACTCCATTTGCGTTTCGGGTTGAGGATGATTATCGCATCAAGCTATCAGGCCGTTTCGGGTAGTGGGCAGCATGGTATTTCAGAGCTGCAGCAGCAGGTGAAAGCCATTGTGGAGGGTAGGGAACCTGTTTGCGCCACTTATCCGCGACAGATTGCGTTCAACGTGCTGCCGCAGATCGACAAATTTACCGACACGGGCTACACTAAAGAAGAGCTCAAAATGCTCAATGAGGGGCGTAAAATTATGAGCTTGCCGGATCTTGCAGTCTCTTGCACCTGCGTGCGCGTGCCGGTGTATCGTAGCCATTCGATATCCTGCGTAGCGCAATTTGAGAAGCCGGTGGATGTTGAATCTGCTCGTGCTTGTTTCGACAGGATGCCGGGTGTAGCTCTCATGGACGCCCCGGAGAAGGGCGTTTGGCCCACACCGCTTGATTCCACCAACGGTGACACCTGCTACGTCGGACGCATTCGCAAAGATATGGCCATTCCGAATGCTCTGAACTTGTGGGTCGTAGGTGACCAGGTGCGCAAGGGCGCTGCGTTGAATGCTGTGCAGATTGCCGAGCTGCTTGTCCGGGCTTGATTTGCTTTTTTACCTATTTTACGTCATGGATATTGCTGCTGAAATTCGCAAGACGGCCGAACGCACGGAAAAACGCCTGTCTGAATTGCTTCCTGCCGAGGACGCCGCACCTTGCTCCGCTCTCCACAGTGCTATGCGCTACAGTATTTTTGCCGGCGGTAAACGGATTCGTCCTTTCCTCTGCATGGAGGCTGCCAAGGCTTGTGGAGGCTCGGAAACGGTGGCCCTTGACGCCGCTTGTGCGCTGGAAACCCTGCACACTTACACACTCATCCACGATGATTTGCCATGCATGGATGACGATGACCTACGTCGCGGACGTCCTACTTGCCACAAGGTGTATGGCGAAGGGATGGCGGTTTTGGCAGGGGATGCGTTGCTTACGGAGGCATTTGGAATGCTTGCCCGCGTGCCTGAGAATGCGCTTTACGGCGTGAGAAATTATGTCGCGGAACTGGCGCGACTCACCGGCAGTCTGCATCTTGTTGGCGGTCAGGCGTTGGATCTCGAAGGGGAAGGACGTACCCTCACACCGGAGGAGATCCGCAGCATTTATCTCGGCAAGACTGCTGCTCTTATTATGGCGGCAGTGCGCTTGGGTGCCATGTCAGCGGCGGCTCCTGCTGAGCAACTTGATGCCCTCACCACCTATGCGCGCGATCTTGGCCTGGCTTTCCAGATCATTGATGACGTGCTGGATGTGATTTCATCCCGGGAGGTGCTCGGCAAGAGCATTGGTAAGGATGCTCGCGATCAGAAAGCCACGTACTGTTCTCTAGTCGGCCTGGATGCCGCCCGTGCTGAAGCTCGCGCCCTCACGATCTCTTCCCTTGCTGCTCTCGATGTTCTCCCGACTGGACGCGCGGCTACACTTCGTGCCCTGAGTTCCTACCTTCTCGAGAGGGAGTATTGAGGGGAACGCTAAGAGAGAGGCAGTTTGCGCTTACCACTCGTTGATCTCGCGCCCCTGGGCATCCTCATAGGAACCGGCAACGATGCGCACGATATCGATAATTTGCCAGATGAGGAACCCTCCGGCCGTAATCAGTTGGATAATGCCGGAGATGATTTTCCCGCTGTAAAAGCGGTGCAATCCGCCTAGCCCAATGACAAAGATAAGGCAGGCGAGGATGAGTGTAATCGTACGGGATCGCGGAGAAGTGAATGCAGACATACCCGTATCCTAGCATCTCTCCACATAGGGTGCGAGAAGATAGAAATAATAGCTAGGCGGTATGCGGGAGAGCGAGAAGTACAAGGGGGTGGCGGATAAGTGGTTCGGGATTTCCGAACAGTTGGAGGGGAAGCTGAGGAACAAGGAGGTGCTGACGGTGGATGAGGGGCGGCAGTTGGAGGATAGTGTGGTGGAGGCTATGTCCACGCTGTTCCGCAGCGGGATGGTGAGTGATGCGATGAGTCCTGGGGGGGATTTGCCGGGGTGGATGCGACCGGTGATTAGTGCGTGCGCAGAGGCGAGTACTCACGCGCCGGAGTATGCGGTGATTGGGGATGCGCTGAGGGAGTTGGAGGCGGCGGCGAAGGAGTCTCCGGAGGGGGCTAAACGCTACCAGCAAGCGGTGAATAAGCTGATGGCGAATAATAGGGATGTGCTGGAGAGGATGTTTGAGGAGTACCGGGAGGATCCGACGGCGGAGCAGATTGCGAGGATGGAGGAGGAGGTGAAGAGGGCGCAGGATGAGCAGGATGCGCGAGTGGGGAGGGGGAGGAGTATTGTGCCGGAGGAGACGGAGGCGAGGATTGCGGCGGCGCGGCAGGAGGAGCAGGAGGAAGAGGAGGCGCGGGCTGCGCAGGAGAAGGAAGAGCAAGCGGATGAAGATGAGGTTCGGAAGGAGATTAAGGAGCTGCCGGGGAATGAGGGGATGAGCGAGGAGGAGGTGACGCGGGAGAGGGCGGAGAGGTATGCGGAGGCGCAGGAGGAGAAGACTGCGCAAGACCCGGCAGCGCAGGAGGATAAGGAGGGGATTTTTTCCGGAGGGAGGTATGTGCTTGTGCAGTCAGAGGGTTTTGGGGATGTGAAGGCGGGGATGGTGCCTGTGGAGCGGATAGGTTTTGCGCCGGAGGTGCCGCAGTTTAAGGCCGGGGCGGATGAGAATGGGGTGGTGCATACGCTTACTGGTTTCTACCGACCGGATCATGACCCGATACGGATATGGCAGCGGGAGGATGGGCAGTTGCAGGTGATCAGCGGGCGGCATAGGCTGGCATACGCGCGGCAGGCGGGAGCTACGCGGATTATGGCTTACGTGTATAAGGAGGATGGGGAGAGGAATGCGCAGTGGGCGAGGACGCTGGATATGGAGCAGAATATACGGGATAATCAGGCGACGGAGCTGGAGATTGCGCTGTATGTGCGGGGAGATAATGCGCACGGGAGGCAACTGACGGAGGAGGAGATTGCGCAGGCGGGGCTAGACCGCAAGGGGAGCAAGGGGCAGAGGGGAGTGCTGCTGGGGAGGTATGCGGCGGATGAGGTGATTGATGCGCTGAGGAATGAGCTTTATTTTACGGTGGATGATGCGGTGCGGGTTGTGGAGTATGCGAAGGGGGACAGGGATGTGCAGGTGGAGGGGCTGCGGGTGATGCTTGGGGAGAGGGATGAGCAGGGTGTACACAGCAATCCCGGGAGTATCACGCAGGCGAGGCTGACGATGCAGAGGTTTTTGGAGGTGAAGAGGCGCAATGAGCAGATGGGTATAGGAGGGGAGCAGGGTTTGTTTGGCTTTGGGGAGAGTTTGATGGATACGCAGTTTAACCGTTTTTACGGGAGGTACCAGCACCAGAAGCAGAGGCAACTGGCGACGGATAGGGCGTATTTGAATAAGATGCTGAGCGGGAAGGTGAGCAAGGAGACGGAGGAGGCTGTGCGCAAGAAGGTGGGCAAGAGGTTTGAGGTGGAGGGGGATGATAAGCTGAGTTTGCAGGAGATTAAGAAGAGGCTGGATGAGCTGGCGCAGAAGTGGAAGAATCCTGCTGCCTACAAGGAGTGTATGGAGGAGATGGTGAGGGCGTTCCGGGAGGAGTATGCGGGGGAGGAGTGGATGGATGATGGGAGGATTGAGCAAGCGCGAGTTTTTGAGGAGCCGAGGTCGCATTTCAGCACGGAGGAGGAGCCGCTGGTGAGTGAGGGGTTTTCGCCGGAGAGGTACGATGAGAAGAAGCTGGAGAGCGTGAAGAAGGTTTACGGGACGAGCGCGCCGGATGTGGAGATGGTGAATAAGCTATGGCGCGAGGTGGTGGATGCGGTGATTGATGGGCGAGTGGGTATTGACAACAAATCGTTTTTGCCAGCTTTTCCGACACCGGCGGTGTTGCAGATGTTGGGCGTGCCTGATTTGATGATGGCTTTGCACGGGAATGTGCTACTCAACAAAGCAACTGCCCCTGATTTATTCAACGCTTTTCACCATGAGCATTATGTAACGAGGGAGCAATTTTATGAGCTTCCGGAGAAGATGAGCGACCCGTTGGCGGTACTTATCTCAAAGCCCCACAGTGATGATTTCAAGTCATACGTTGTGCTAACTGACCTTATCGAGAAGGGGCTAGACGCGAAGGGGCAAGAGACCGGCAAGGAAGCGAATGTGGTAACAGCGGTGCATCTTGAAGTGAATGCAAATACACGCGGCATAAAAATCAATAAGATAGCAAGCGTGTACGGCAAGGAATCCTTACGTGGATGGGAGCTAGTCTATGAAAAGAATCAGCCCCTTGAATCAACGGCTGGACTCAGGTCTACGCTCCAATCGCTACGACGGAGTCCAGCACTTCAAGGGGCTAGCGGTAGGATATATAACGCTGGCGACCTTGTCAACTATAAAAATCTAACTCATACGCATTTTAGTGTGGATGAGGCGAAGGAGCGGGGGATGTTTAAGGATGGGGTGATGGAGGTGGGGAATGGGGTGATTGCAGAGCATGGGGCGCATTTTAGTGTGGATTTTTCGCATGCTAGTTATGAGCTTTTCCGCAAGCCGGATAAGAAGCATGTTGGAAAGGGTGAGGGTG
>CANRKR010000081.1 GCA_947631275.1 uncultured Akkermansia sp. | reverse complement strand
GAGCGTATCAGTTTTCCGAGACGATCCGCCCATATCCTCATATTCACATCCGCATTGCCTCCGGGACGATAAGCCGACTTGGAGAGCAACCCCGTCATCTTGCGATTGCTATCTTTGCATGCGAAAAGCAGTCTCCCATCTTTCACATTGCGGATCGTCATCTCGATGCCTATGTCCCCCTGTGAATAACGCGTTCCCAGTGAACCCACTCCCGGTACAGGACTGAATATGCCTCCGATGGTTGAAACCACTCGCAATACCGGCTTTTGAGGTCGAAAACTGATCATTGCCATATCCACCCTCACGTCTGCCTGCTCCGCTTTGTCGGTAAGCTTCCAATCCGCATCGTTCGCCGCATTGCTTTCCTCCAGAGCTTTCGTAGCTGACTCCATGATGTAGCGCCGCATACGCCGCACCATGAACCGCGCCGTGCGCGGATATTTCTTCTCAATTTTATCCACGTGCAAATCCGCCACATAGATTCTCCCGCTCCTCCGGTCCACATAGGGATTGCCTTTGCCCCACGTCCACACCCCATCCACCCCACTCTTCATCGTATGCACCAACTTCACCCTGTAGAGCCCTGATTCGGACTCCAAATGATACATCTGCGAGCAGGAGCAGAGTGTGCCCGCTGCCAACATTCCCAGGAGGAACACTCGCCAATGTCTCCCCTTTTCTTTTTTCCACCCCTTCCACAACTCCTTTTACTCCACTCAGTCTCAACTTTTCAAAAAGGGAGGGGGTATCTTTCCACACCCCCTCCCATGTTCTCCTCTGTTCTACGGCTTAATCAGTGAGAGTATTGTATTCGTGTATAGGAGGCCGCGATGCAGGAGGATTGCCGCCTCCTGAGAGGCCTGGCTCCATCCTTGCAGGGCCGTCATTTTCCGCATCTACCGTGTCTCCAGTATAACCTTGCATTGCGCCAGCATTTGGGTACCGCGTCGTTCCCTTCGGCGCAGGAGGAGCCGGGTGTCCCTGAGGTGCAGGACGATGTACAGCAGGAGCCTGCGGACGGGGTGGCTGTGGACGCTGTACGCCGGGAACCGGACGCTGCGGACCGGGTGCCGGTGGTCGCACACCGGGAGCTTGTGGCCGCGCGGGTGGTGGCACGGGACGTGCATCATGAGCAGCAGCCCGATGCCGCGAATCATGAGGATTTTCCCCGGGACGGTGATGCCCGGGGCCATGCGCCCAAACCATGGGCGTGCACACGAGGGCGAGTGCTATAATTGCTTTCTTCATATGATTGTTTCTTCTTGGAGTTGAAAAAATGTGCAGTGGGTTACCTAGTACCGAAAGAGGAGCTATTGATCGGCTTTCTGGGCGAACGCCCTGTCCCTTTCTGCACAGCACCACTTCCTTCCAATCCCGGTTCGGGAGTCGGACCTTCCTTATTATCCGTCGAGTGGTGTCTCGTCTGCGGTGCGCCACCCACGTTTGGTCTGGCTTGCGACGGACCTTCATTCACCACTTTTTTTGCATCGGCGCTCGAGCCATCGAACTTCGGGACAACATTTTGATGCCTTGATGGCCGCGTCGTTTCCTTCGGCGAGGGAGGAGCCGAGTGTCCCTGAGGTGCAGGACGATGCACAGCGGGCGCCTGCGGACGGGGTGGCTGTGGACGCTGTACGCCGGGAGCCGGACGCTGCGGACCGGGTGCCGGAAGCCGCACACCGGGAGCTTGTGGTCGCGCGGGTGGTGGCACGGGACGTGCATCATGAGCAGCGGCCCGATGCCGCGGGTCATGAGGATTTTCCCCGGGACGGTAATGCCCGGGGCCATGCGCCCAAACCATGGGCGTGCACACGAGGGCGATTGCTATAATTGCTTTTTTCATATGATTGTTTTTTCTTGAGGTTCGAAAATGTGGAGTGAGTTATTTATTTCTGAATACCGTGCTAAGTACTGACAGAGTGAGTGACCGAGAACGACCAAGCCGCACCATGCCTGAAGAACTCAGGTTCGTTGTCATTTACCTCTCTAAAATTAACGGGCTCCGACTCCACTAGGGAAGGTCCCGCACCTCTTAATTATGTATGCCGTATACATCTCCGCTATTTCCACCACTTCCTTCCAATCCCGGTTCGGCTGGAGTCGGACCTTTATTTCCTCCAGGATCTGCGCTCAAGCCATTGAAACTCGTGACGACATTTTGATGCCTTGATGGCCGCGTCGTTTCTTTCGTCGAGGGAGGAGCCGGGTGTCCCTGAGGTGCAGGACGATGTACAGCAGGAGCCTGCGGACGGGGTGGCTGTGGACGCTGTACGCCGGGAACCGGACGCTGCGGACCGGGTGCCGGTGGCCGCACACCGGGAGCTTGTGGCCGCGCGGGTGGTGGCACGGGACGTGCATTATGAGCAGCGGCTCGATGCCGCGGGTCATGAGGATTTTCCCCGGGACGGTAATGCCCGGGGCCATGCGCCCAAACCATGGGCGTGCACACGAGTGCAAGTGCTATAATTGCTTTTTTCATAGTGTACAATTCGGGAATTGAAGTAATTAGAAGATCATACCATCCGATACAAAACAACCACCTGTTCCTTGATAACAGGGGCGTTCATATATGCTGCTGTTCTCTATCCTCACTGATAAACGACCGAAGGGAGGGAGATTCAGAACCTCCCTCCCTTACTATTTAATGTTTCATGCCGCTCACAACAATCAACGATGATGCGGTCCAGGTCCGGGATGGTGCGGTCCCGGTGCAGGATGGTGCGGACCGGGAGCAGGATGCTGGGGGCCTGGTGCAGGATGATGTGGTCCGGGGGGCGGTGGCACCGGATGATGGGGCCCGGGAGCGGGATGGTGCGGCCCGGGAGCGGGATGATGCGGTCCGGGGGGCGGTGGCACATCTGGACGTGGCCCCCAGGCAAATGCCAGCGGCACGCACATGAGCGCGACTGCTATGATTGTTTTTTTCATATTGTGTATGTGTATTGGGTTGGGAAGGAGTTATACATGCTTACTTGATGTACTGCGCATTCGCCATAGCTGTTTGGAGCGTGGGCGAATTGAAGTAATTGTGCTTCACAATGCGCGCAAGGGTATCGTTGTAGGTCTTCTTCACATTTTCAGGCACATCGACACCGAGCTTTTGGGCGTTGGTGATAGCGATTTGGACCTTGTTCCAGTTAGAGGCAAACTTCTCTGCCTTTTCCTGGGAGTCGATATTCTTGGCGTCCGCGAGGTAACCGACCGCTTTCTCCATGGTCTTGCCGATGGCACATTCCTCCGGATTCTCTGCCGTGAGGCAACTGAGATAATCACAGGATGAGAGAGCGAATCCTGCAAGGCAGGCCAGCATTAGTGTTGTTTTTTTCATAGTGTTTTTTGTGGTTTGGGAAGTGAAATAATCATTTTGTGGTTTGGGAAGTGAAATAATCAGAGAGTCATACCATCCGGCACAAAATGAGCGCCGGTTCCGTGATAATAGGTGCCGTGCGTGCCAACGCTGATCTCGCCGATTTGTTTGTAGATTGGCTGCACAAAGGTATAAACCGCCTTTGTTTCATCTACTGAAACCGTGATCTGCTGGCATTTCGTGCTCCCCATGGAATCCACCAGGTAACGTCCGGCCAGAGCTCCTGCTGCAGCCATACCGACGGAGGCTGCCGTGCGGCCCTTGCCTTTGCCAAGCAATTGCCCGCCACCCAAACCGACTCCCGCACCGATAAGGGTTCCCATGTTACGCGCGGAAGAGGAAGTCTCCTGAGTCACCTGACGAACGGCTGTCACCGTGGCCTGAAAAGCCTGCTGAGGCACACCCACCTGCGCGGAGTTCACCGTGTTGAAATCCCCCGTGCCGGCACAGCCGACAAGCAGCGAACACCCAAGTAAACCAGCAATAAAAGTCTTATCCATATCTTCAAAGTTTAAATTCGTCGTTTATCGACAAAAGAGAGGCGCGCGGCTTCAGCGTTTCTTGTAAGAACTGGGAGGATTCCCGTAATTCACGCATTTGGAGTTCGTGCACTTCTTTATCAACGTGTCACCCAACTGGCACGACATGCAGACGTAGCCGCTCGAAGACGAGGGTTTGGCGGTTGTCGAGGGAACCTGTGCCACTTTTACCCCATTCGGAGCCGTGGGACGAGTCGGCTTCTGACTCTGATTTTCCGGACGACGACCCGGTCCCATCTTTCCGCGTTCCGGCCTCGAACCATGATTCGCATCCTTCCGGTCTGATCTTGGACCATGAGCAGCATCCCGCCTGTCCGGTCTCGGACCATGAGCGGCATCCCTGCGCCCGGGACGTGGGCCGGGGGAAACATGGCGAGGATTGCGGTGCTTGAGATGAGCGCGATGACGGACTTGCGGCGGCGGACCCGCGAGACGACGAACATGCGAGGGATACGCAACTCTGGGGGCGCCTGCCAACGGAGCCCAGTTTGGCACGCTCACGGCGTTCGCCAACAGCGCTGTGTCATAAATCGGCTGATTGTTGCTGTCGTACCCGTACACAGCATTGTCCCCATCATATCCGTAAATCGGCACGCCAGATTCATCGTATTCCTGAGTCGTTGTCTGATTCGAATAATCAGTGGTAGCGACCTCAAGAGCGGTGTGCGCCAGGGAATTCCAATCCACCCCGCAAGAGGAGAGTGCCAGTGCTGCTACCGCTGCAAAGAACGGCGTATAAAGTCTTGTTTTCATGTATCCTGTGCAGTCTTGTGTCAAACTGCGTAAGACAATCTATATGATTTCAAATCACATCACCTGTTCGCACTCTCTCTTATTAGTTAAAATTAAATGCTTGTTATCGTTTAAAATCAGGTATACACCGCATGACTTTCCGTTGGCATGCTTCCCTTCCCAAACCTCTTCCCGTTATTTTCTCCTGACGTTTTACAAAAAAAATTTGAAAGTAACTTGACATATGATTTGAAATCATATGTGCAGAAATAAACAGCAAAACCAAGACCGGCTGGGCAAGCAGATGATCCACTCCTGCGGGATCGAGTTGATAGAGGCTGCCCATATCATCCATGAACTCCATCACTGTATGGGTGCAAATCAGGAACTGGATGCGCAAAATTGCATCGAGCGACTTCGGGAAGCACGAGAGATTCTCCAGGAAATGAACCCCTGCATCACACTGGAACAAGGCGTGCTCTCCCTCCTTGAGGGGAAAAAGCATCGCAGATCTTCCACAAGGCGCGAGTTAAAATATTACACCATGAAGATTCTTGCAGAAAACCCGGAGCTGGCCACCCGGGAAATGCGTCATATCTCCACGCGCATGTGTCGTGAAATCCTTGAAAAAACTTTTCCCCAAAAAAGCAGTCGCCGCAAGGCTCGCACAATTCTGCACGGGCTCTTCTCTTATTGCTGTCGCCGCGGATGGATCCGGCAGAACCCTGTACACCCTCTGCAAGATACTCCTCCGATTGAGCACGAAATAGCCCCACTCACTTTAGATCAGGTAGTATGTCTGCTAAAGGCCTCCCTATTACCACAGCACCGTACCTGCGCCCCCGCCGTCGGCATCATGCTCTGGGGAGGAATACGCCCGGCGGAAGTGGCTCGCCTTTCGTGGAGCAACATTCACTTTCGTTCGCGTACCATCACCGTGTACGCCGCCCAAAGCAAAACGGGGGGCTCTCGTTGTGTGAGCATGCATCCACCCCTCTTTCACTGGCTGCGCCGCTTCTCCCCCGGGCAGGACGCTGATACGCCCATCTGCCCCAGGGACTGGATCAAACGCTGGGGAGCTCTGCACCGCGCCTGCGGCATGCTCCCGTGGGTTCCCGATGTGCTGCGGCATACCTTCGCGTCCTACCACGCCGCGCATTTTCGATGTCTCGACACGTTGCAATATGAAATGGGGCACCGCTCCACACAAATGCTGCGATTCCGCTACATTGCCGCTTCACGCGTCTCGCGTCAATCCGCTGCCGCCTTCTGGAGCGCCAAATATTGGGAAAAGCGCTTATCCTGACTAGCGCCCGACTTCATTCTCATCGGTCATATCTTTATTCCCGCGCCTCTCGTTCCCAAAATGCTGTTCTTGACAGAAGAGGGGAATTATGCAAGAATACGCGCACTTGAGGCTCCGTCGTTCAATGGATAGGACAAAGGTTTCCGGTACCTTCGATGTGGGTTCGATTCCCTCCGGAGCTAGCTTCAAAATGCTCAGCAAAACACCGCATTGCATTGACAATGCGGTGTTTTTTATTGTACGTCAGGCATGACATGAAACTAGGGTGAAAGTCCCCCAAGAGCCGCTGACAGGGCGGAATCAAATAGCCAAA
>CANRKR010000080.1 GCA_947631275.1 uncultured Akkermansia sp. | reverse complement strand
GCGTCTGGCGCTGGCAAAGCTGCTGCTGCAGGAGCCGGAGGTGCTGCTGCTCGACGAGCCGACCAACCATCTGGATCTGCAGAGTCAGCGTTGGATGGAGCAATACCTGCGCGGTTACCGCGGCGCCATCTGCATCATTTCCCACGACGTAGCCCTGCTGGATTCACTGGTGAATCGCACCATTGCCCTGCACCACGGACGCGCCGAGGAATACGCCGGGAATTTCAGCTACTACCTGAAAGAGAGCCGCGCACGACGGGAAGCGTTGCAACGTGCCGCCAAAGCCCAGCGCAAGGAGATCGAAAAAACTCAGGCCTTCATTGACCGCTTTCGCTACAAAGCCACCAAGGCCTCCCAGGCTCAGAGTCGCCTCAAGCAGCTTGCCAAAATTGAACTCATCGAGGTGGACGAGGAAGAGGCGGTGATGAACTTCCACTTCCCGCCTCCCCCTCCGGGCGGCGCGACGGTGGTGACCATGCGGAAGGTCTCCAAATCGTACGGCGAGATCCACCTGCTGCACGAATACGACCTGCGCATCGAGAAGGGCGACCGCATCGCCATCGTCGGCGTCAATGGCGCGGGCAAATCCACCTTCACCCGCCTCATCTCCCGCACCGAGGAACCGGACGCCGGAACCGTGGAGTTCGGGCACCACACGAAGGTGGCGTTCTTCTCTCAGACGCATGCGGATGTGCTCAACCCGGAGCTCACCGTGCTGGAATGCGTGGAACAGGCCGCCTCGCGTGAAACGCGTCCGCTGGCGCGCAATATCCTCGGGTGCTTCCTCTTCCGGGGGGACGACGTGTTCAAGAAGATCGGCGTTCTCTCCGGCGGCGAGAAATCGCGCGTGGCGCTGGTGTGCATGCTGCTGCATCCTGCCAATTTCCTCATCATGGATGAGCCGACCAACCACCTCGATTTCCAGAGCCAGGACATTTTGCAACAGGCCCTGGCGGAATACCCTGGCAGCTACTGCATCGTGTCGCACAATCGCAGCTTTCTCGACCCCATCGTGAACAAGGTGCTGGAGTTCCGCCCCGGTTGTCCCCCGCGCCTCTTCTACGGGAATGTAACGCAGTATCTTGAAAAGGTGGAGGCGGATGCACGCAGGGATGCCGCCCCTTCCCCGGCGCAGCAGGTCTCGTCCCCCTCCGCGAAAAACCGTCAGACGGCGCGGCGAGCGCGGGCGCAGGAGCGGGAACGAATCTCCCGCGTGATCCGCCCGCTCCAGAAGCAGCTTGAGGAGGTGGAGTCCTCCATCGCGAAGCACGAGGCGCGCAAAAAGGAAATCACCGCCGAGCTGGAGAATGTCTCCATCGCGCAGGATGCCGAGGCTCTGCGCCGCCTCAGCGGGGAATACCAGCAGATCGACCGCGAGACAGAAGAACTCTTCACGCGCTGGGAGGAGCTGAGCACGCGCGTGGAACACCTGTTAAACGCCCCACAGGCGGAGGGAGGAGGTGCGGACACCTGATGCCCGGGCAGGAACAAACCGCGGCCCCGGCCGACAATGCCCGCCTTCCCGGCGCGCGCCGCATGCCGGATTTGCTGCACGGGCATATCTGGAACAAGCTGCTGATCTTAGCCCTTCCCCTCGCGGCATCCTCCATGCTGCAGCAACTCTTCAATGCGGCGGATGTCGCTGTCGTCGGGCGTTTTGTGGAAGGGGCCGGGCACGCCCGCGCCGCCATGGCCGCCGTAGGCAGCAACACCCCTATCATCAATCTTCTCGTGTGCTTTTTTGTGGGCACGGCTCTGGGCGCCACTGTTCTCATCGCCCAGTGCATCGGCCGCCGGGATCGCGACGGCATCCGCAAAGCGGCGCACACAGGCGTGGCGCTCGGCGTGCTGGGCGGCCTGGGGATGGCCCTGCTGGGTCAGCTGATTGTGGAGCCCATCCTGAGTGTCATGCAAGTGCCGGCGGATGTGCTGGAGCCGGCGGAGCTCTACCTGCGCATCTACCTCTGCGGTCTCCCGATTATTCTGCTCTACAACTTTGAGGAGGCCATCTTCCGCAGCATGGGCGACACCCGCACGCCGCTCATCGTGCTCGCTTGTTCTGGAATGTTGAATGTGCTGCTCAACCTGTTCTTTGTGCTGGTCCTGAAACGCTCAGTGGACGGGGTGGCCATCGCCACCGTGGCGTCCAATGCCGCCAGCGCCGCCGTCCTCGGTCTCCTCCTCTGCCGCGGGAGAGGCTGCGTGAAACTCGAGTGGCGCCACCTGCGCGTGGACGCCGTCAGCCTGCGCGAGATCCTGCGCATCGGCATCCCCGCCGGCGTGCAGGGCATGGTCTTCTCCATCTCCAATATCTGCGTGCAGTTCGCCATCAATTCTCTCAACACCGTCGTCATGGCAGCCTCTGCCGCCGCGTACAATCTGGAGGTCTTCACCTACTGCATCACCAGCTCCTTCGGTCAGGCCTGCACCACCATCGTCGGTCAGAATTACGGCGCAAACCAGATCCGCCGCTGCCACCGCACCCTCTGGACCTCGATCGCTTTCAGCGGGGTTCTTCTCGGCTCCGCAGCCTGGCTGATGCTCTCCTGCGGGGAAGAGTTCCTCTCGCTCTTCAATCCGGATGCGGAGGTTGTCAGCATCGGCATGATCCGCCTGCGTTATATCCTCATCGCGCATATTTTCTCGGTCTTCATCGAGGCCTTCACCGGCTACCTGCGAGGCTTCGGCCTCAGCCTTGCCCCGGCTTTATGCGTCCTCGGCTGTGTCTGCGGCACGCGTTTCTTCTGGGTCTATGTGGTCTTCCCCATCTATCCCACCTTCTCCTGCATCATGGCGGTTTACCCCGTCAGCCTTGGTCTCACAGCCCTTTTTATCATCGGTGCGTGCCTGTT
Organism: uncultured Akkermansia sp.; assembly: GCA_947631275.1. Lineage (GTDB taxonomy): Bacteria > Verrucomicrobiota > Verrucomicrobiia > Verrucomicrobiales > Akkermansiaceae > Akkermansia. The sequence goes on along the minus strand of CANRKR010000080.1, from coordinate 3,436 downwards.
CTACCAGAGACGCATGGCTCGTTCCCCTCTCCCCGTCTGCCGTTGATGTTCTGCCGCTCTCTGTCTTTTCGCGGAGGAGAAGTCGGGAATAAAGGCTCTCAAATCTGCGCGCCATGGGGAATTCCCCTTGCCAAATGCTTTTTCATCGCTATAATGTGGCGCAACCTATGATGAGTGACTCTTTAGCACAGCAAGCGCTTCAATACCACGAGCAGCCGCGTCCGGGCAAGCTGGAGGTTCTCCCCTGCAAGTCATGCTTTACCATCGATGACCTGACCCTGGCGTACTCTCCGGGAGTGGCGGAGCCTTGTCGCGCCATCAAGGCGGATCCTGCCGCCGCCGCCAGGTACACCGGACGCAGCAATCTCGTGGGAGTCATCAGCAATGGCACCGCCGTGCTGGGTCTCGGGAATATCGGCGCCCGGGCGGCCAAGCCTGTGATGGAGGGCAAGGGGTTGCTCTTTAAAATTTATGCGGATGTGGACGTCTTCGATATCGAGCTGGATGTGACGAAGCCCGAGACGCTCATCGAGGTGATCAAAACCATGGAGCCCACCTTCGGCGCGATCAATCTGGAGGACATCAAGGCCCCCGAGTGCTTCATCGTGGAGCAGCGCCTGCGCGAGGAGATGAACATCCCGGTTTTCCACGATGACCAGCACGGCACGGCGGTCATTTCCGGCGCGGCTCTGCTGAATGCCGCGCACCTGACCGGGCGCCTGCTGCAGGAAATGAAGTGCGTGGTCTGCGGCGCGGGGGCTGCCGGCATCGCCTGCGCAAAATTCTACATGGCGTTGGGCATTCGTCGTGAAAACATCTACATGTTCGACTCCAAGGGGCTCATCCACACCGGCCGCCTCGATCTGCACCCCACCAAGGCCATGTTCGCCCAGAGCGAGGACTGCACGCTGGAGGTGGCATTGCAGGGGGCGGACGTGTTCCTGGGGCTTTCGAAAAAGGGATTGCTGAAGCCCGAAATGGTGGCGATCATGGCCCACGACCCCATCATCTTCGCCTGCGCCAACCCTGACCCGGAGATCACGTACCGCGAGGCAAAAGAAGCTCGACCGGACTGCATCATGGGCTCCGGGCGCAGCGATTGGCCGAATCAGGTGAACAATGTGAGCTGCTTCCCGTACATGTTCCGCGCCGCTCTGGATATGCAGGCCACCGGCATCAACGAGGCCATGAAAATCGCCGCCGCCCGCGCACTGGCCGATCTCGCCCGCTGCCCGGTGCCGCAGGAGGTCATCGACGCCAACGGCGGCGTGCCATTGGAGTTCGGACACGACTACGTGATCCCCAAGCCCTTTGATCCGCGCATGATCACCTTCCTCTGCCCCGCCATCGCGCAGGCTGCCGTCATCTCCGGCGTCGCCCAATGCGACCTCCCGGATCTTGAACTCTACAAGCAGCAGCTTCAGGCCCGCGTGGCAAAGGTGCGGGAACGCACGAAACATCTCGTGCAGAGCTACTGACATCTCGCAAGCAGAGGACGCAGAATCCTGCCCGCGCGCTCCGGCGGCTTGTCGCCTCCTCCTGCGTCCATCGCTTTTCCGGCGTTCTGCATGCCGGGGAACGGCTAATCGCAACTCCTTGCATATCATTCCTTCATGGCGCACCAGCGTTTCACAGTCTAATAGTTGGCTCTAATTCCTTGTCCCGTGCATTTTGCGGGAATATGCTCGAAGTCATGATGCAAAACGGTGTCATGATGCAGTACTTCGAGTGGTATTTACCCAACGATGGGAACCTGTGGAAAAAACTTGCCGGGGATGCAGAGCATCTCGCGCAAATCGGCGTTACCGCCGTCTGGGTTCCTCCGGCCTACAAGACCACGGAGCTGGGAGGCGTGGGCTACTCCACCTACGATCTCTACGACTTCGGGGAGTTTGACCAGAAGGGATCCGTGCGCACCAAGTACGGCACGCGCGCGGAATTTGACGACGCCATCCGCGCCCTCCATGAGCAGAACATCAAGGTCTATCTCGACGCCGTGCTCAACCACAAAACCGGCGCCGATGAGAAGGAAACCTTCTACGTGAAGCGCGTGAGCGCGGAAAATCGCTGCGAGGAACTCGGAGACGCCTACGAAATTGAGGGCTGGACCCACTTCACCTTCCCGGGGCGCGGCAAAAAATACTCGGACTTCGAATGGCGCTGGTACCACTTCTCCGGCATCGACTACGACGCCCGACGCGATGAGAGAGGCATCTTCAGAATAGAGGGAGAGGGAAAAGGCTGGAGCGATGAAGTGGATCACGAAAACGGCAATTATGATTATCTCATGTTTGCCAATGTGGACTACAAACACCCGGAAGTCGTGCGGGAAGTCACGCGGTGGGGAGAATGGGCGATCCGCGAATTCAATCTGGACGGCTTCCGCATGGATGCCGTCAAGCACATCTCCCGCTCTTTCGTTGCCAACTTCCTGCGCAGCGTGCGAAAAAACTTCCAACGCGAGATTTACGCCGTCGGCGAATGCTGGAAAAACGACGACGGAGAACTCTCCTTCTTCCTCGATGAGACCCGCGAGCAGCTGGATCTTTTCGACGTCCCCCTGCACTTCAATCTCAACAAAGCGTCACGCGAGGGCGCCGACTTCGACCTGCGGACCCTCCTGCAGGGCTCCCTCGTGCAGACGCACCCTACCCTCGCTGTCACCTTCGTGGACAACCACGACTCCCAGGCGGGGCAGTCCCTGGAATCCCCGGTGGCGGATTGGTTCAAGCCGGCGGCCTATGCGCTCATCCTCTTGCAAAAGGAGGGCTATCCCTGCCTCTTCTACGGGGACTACTACGGCATGCGCGGAGAAGAGCCCCTCCACCGCGGGGTGATTGACACCCTGCTGAAGGTGCGGCGCGAGCGAGCCTATGGGGAGCAGTGGGACTACTTCGACGACCCCCATGTCGTGGGTTTTGTTCGCAGTGGGGATGAATCGCACCCGCACTCCGGTCTGGCTCTGCTGATATCCAATCAGGGAGACGCGGAAAAAGCGATGAACGTAGGCAAGCTGCACGCCGGTGAGCGTTGGATAGAATCCACCGGCTGCTTCCCGAACGAGACAATCACCATCGATCCCGAAGGCAACGCCACCTTCCGCGTCCCCGCCGGAAAAGCGGCTGTGTGGCACAAGGAGTGATTCGCCGCATCAACGCCGTCCGCCGCTCAGCCGGACGGAAAGCGGGAGAAATTGAATCCGGGCGATTGTTTTGCCCCCATAAATTTGCGCCGTCCGGCACCGACCCCGTGGGGATCTATGCCGGACGGCCGTTCTCTTTTTCTTAATCCTCGCCTCCCGGCGATGGAAAACTTTTGCGGCGGGCGGGGCAGCGCTCCGGGCTGCTGCGCCGCCCGGAGGTTAGAATTTGGTACGATAGCCGAGGGAGGCGTCGAGGGACATAAAGCCCTTGCGCAGCTCGAGGGAAGCGTCGAA
>CANRKR010000079.1 GCA_947631275.1 uncultured Akkermansia sp. | reverse complement strand
CGCAGCAGCTCCCGCACAGCAATGGTGGTGGAGTAGTCCCGCGCTGTCTTGCCCTTTTTGCTCTTGAGTGTTACATCGGCGCCTTTGGCTACGAGCCAGCAGACGGCGAGACGGTTATCCGCCGCCGCGGCATACATGAGGGCGGTTTGACCGCGCTTATCCACGGCGTTGATGTCACCGCCTTTTTCAATGGTTTTCAGTTTTTTGAGCAGAGCATCGGCAAGATTCTCTTCTTTGCTGAGCTTGGCGCCTTTCGCGTGCTTCCCCGTGCCTACCGGGAAGAGTAATTCCACCCCCTGTTGCGGCGCGTCCTGTGTTATCGCCTTTTCCTTCGCTTTCGTAGCCCCGGCGAGTATCAGCACACTTGTCAGGGTTAGAATTATAAAACGCTTACAATAAGATAATAACAAAAAATCGGGGGGGGGGTAGCGGCGATGTGCATGTCCATGAAGGGAATGTGTGAAACTACGCGCAGTATATCTGGTACAGAAGGAAAAGCAAGATAAAACAAGATTTGCGACTCCTATTTTCTGCGGCGTAGGTGGAGACCAACGCAGCCGATGAGGAGAACGAGCAATACGCCTCCGATAATGGACCACCACGGGTGGCCGGAGGAGGAAGCGGGAAGATGCTTTGCAGGGGAGGGAGGAGTGAGACGCTCCCGAAGCAGACGGACGCATGCGGTGCGTTTGTGTTGCTGAGCGAGCTGCAGCAGGGTCTTGCCATTCCTGTTTCTGAGTTTGGGATCTGCTCCGGCATCGAGGAGCAGTTTCAGGGCTTCTGCATTGTCGTCCTTTTCCACGTAACGCATGGCAGCGGTTCTACCTTCAGAATCCTTCAAGTCGACTTTGGCGTGGAGTTCGAGGAGTTTTTTGACACGAGAGACGCGTTCTTTGGGATCCCGGCACACATCCAGGATCATAAGAGGCGTTGTTCCCTTGTGGGTCGCGAGATTCACATCGGGATGAGCAACCAGGAGGGCATTCAGGCGAGCATCTATATTTCCCACCACGGTGAACAGGTGGTGCAGCGCCGTGTTGCCGTCGTTGTCGCGTGCGTTTACATCAGCGCCCTGTCGGAGGAGCGATTGGATTTCTCCCTCACTCCCATTTTTGCGAACGGCCAGCATGAGCCTGGTGCGGCCTCTTGCATCTCTCTCGTTGGGGACATTCTTCTTCTTGTTGGAGGGAGCACTCTTTTTGTCGCCGGGGAGAGTGACCGTTTCCTCCTTCGCGCCGCGCTCTTTGAGGAGTTTGGTGATGTCATCCCCCCGCTTTTTCTCTTTCGCGTACTGAAGGACAGTTTTGCCGGCATTGTCCCTGGCATTGACATCTGCACCTGCCTGAATGAGTGCGGAAACAACTGCGGGATTCTTTGTCCAGAAGAGAGGCGTCTCGCCTTTATCGTTCTTGGCATTGACATCTGCACCTGCCTGGATGAGTGCGGGAAAAATAACTTCAGGTATTTTTTCGCTTGCCCAGAAGAGGGGTGTATGGCCCCCGAAGAGGGGTGTATTGCCATTATTGTCTCTGGCATTGACATCTGCACCTGCTTGAGTAAGTGCGGAAACAACTGCGGGATTCCCTGTCCAGAAGATAGGTGTCTCACCATTATCGTTCCTGGCATTGACATCAGCGCTTGCCTGAATAAGTGCGGAAACAGCTGCGGGTTTGCCGGATGCGCTTGCCCAGAAGATAGGTGTATTGCCATTATTGTCCCTAGCATTGACGTCTGCACCTGCCTGAATGAGTGCGGAAACAACTGCGGGATTCCCTGCCCTGAAGAGAGGAGTACTGCCACTAGCGCTCCGGGCATTGACGTCTGCTCCGGCCTGGATGAGTGCGGAAACAACAGCTGCGGGTTTGCCGGATGTGCTTGCCCAGAGGAGGGGTGTCTCACCATTATGGTTCCTGGCATTGACATCAGCACCTGCTTGAATGAGAGCGGAAACTGCGGGACCGTTTGCCCTGAAGAGAGGTGTCTCGCCATTATCATTTCTGGCATTGACATCAGCACCTGCCTGAATAAGTGCAGAAACGACTGCGGGATTACTTGCATTGAAGAGAGGAGTACTGCCACTAGCGCTCCGGGCATTGACGTCTGCACCTGCCTGGATCAGTGCGAAGACAACCGCGGGATTCCATGCATTGAAGAGAGGAGTACTGCCACGAGTACTGCCACTAGCGACCCGGGCATTGACATCAGCACCTGCCTGAATGAGTGCAGAGACAATTGCGGGATTCTCGTGTACATTGCTACAGAAGAGAGGGGTCCTGCCATCAGCATCCTTGGCATTTGGATCTGCTCCGGCTTTAAGCAGGAGAGTAGCCATTTCTAAGCTGTTTGCGAAATGGAGAGGTGTCTCGCCCGCGCACCGACTACTGTGTCCTTCAGATAATGCCGCCTGAATGTTTGCGCCCTTTTCAATGAGCATGGCGGCGACAGCGAGGAAATCGTACTGAGCCGCTAAATGGAGAGGTGTTTCTCCTCTAGGGTTGATGTCGGCTCCGGCTTTAATGAATGAGAGAGCTTTTTTCTCGCGCTCCGACTCAGTCAGAGTTGCGTTGTCGGCGCTAATAATGTGGTAGAGGCACCCCCCCGGCAGTTGCCATCCGTGCTCCTTGAGGCAAGAGAGAACCTCATCCATGTTGTCGGTCGGTACTCGTTCAATAAGTTCGGCGATGACGAGTTCCCGCCGATGTGCATGAATTTTTCCTTCATCGTCTGTAACTTTATCGCTGTCATTGATGCCAAGTTTGTAGAGCAAATCAATCATTTTCTTGCTCGACGCAAAGCAGAGCAAGGGAAGAGGATCTTTGAGTTTACCGCGTTGTCTGACAAAAGGCGAGTTGATGAGGGACGGTGTTTCCTTGATGAGCTGCTCAACGAGCGCTGTATTGTTCGACGCGAAGGCGACGAGAAGTTTTTTCTCGGGACTTTGCGGTGGTGAGGTGCCTAAGGCACACGCCAGTGTAATTGGCTCTGGGGTAAGCTCCTGCGATATCCACACACTTTCTCCCTTCTCGTCTTTGGTGGAGATGTCCAACGCGCCGCGTTGCAGGTAAATGGCCATGATTTCCGGTGTTAATTCCCCTAGCTCACGCCAGTTTGAAGTCCACCATGAGTCTGATTTTATTTTTATCTGGGGATTGCGCAGCAAGACCCCTAACTCGGTAAGAGTGCAGGGCTTTTCCGGTTGCCTATAAGCAGGAGGAAAATGTGCCGAAAATAATATGCTGCGTTCATTTTCCCCGTCAAGGAACCGAGCTGAAATCTCTTTTTCTCCCTCATTCAGCGGCTCGTTCATGCGGGAAATAACCGTGAGGAATTCCTGAATTTGCTTGTCTTTCGCTAACTCCGCCGCTGTTTCCCCCTTCTTGTTCCTGGCGGTGGCATCGGCTCCTTTCGCTACGAGCCAACAGACGGCGAGGCGGTTGTTTGCAGCCGCGGCGTGCATGAGGGCGGTTTGACCTTGCTTGTCCGTGGCGTTGATGTCACCGCCTTTTTCAATGGCTTTCAGCTTCTTGAGCAGGGAGGCCGCCTCCTTCTGTTCCTTACTGAGCTTTGTCCCCTTCGCCTGTCTTCCCGTGCCTGCCGGGAAGAGGAGTTCCACTCCCTGCTGCGGCGTGCCCTGTTTTATCGCCTCCTCCTTCGCTCCCGTCGCCCCGGCGAATAGCAGCACACAGGCGAGCAGGAATGCTGTAAAACGCTTACAATAAGCTAATAACAAAAAAAACGGGGGGGGGTAGCGGCGATGTACATAATCATGAAGGAAACGTGTGAAACTGCGCACAGTATATCTGGTACAGAAGGAAAAGCAAGATAAAAGAAGATTTGCGTCTCTTATTTTTTGCGGCGCAGGCGGCGACCAACGCAGGCGACGAGGAGAACGAGCAATGCGCCGCCAATAATGTACCACCACCAGTGGCCGGAGGAAGAAGCGGGAAGAGGCTTCGCAGGGGAGAGAGGAGTGAGGCGCTTCTGAAGCAGACGGACGCACGCGGTGCGCTTGTATTGCTGAGCGAGCTGCAGCAGGGTCTTGCCATCCTTATTTCTGAGTTTGGGATCCGCACCGGCATCAAGCAGCAGTTGGAGGGCTCTCGCGTTGTCGCCTTTTTCCACGTAACGCATGGCAGCGGTTCTGCCGCCGGAATCCTTCAAATCGACTTTGGCGTGGAGCTCGAGGAGTTTTTTGACACGAGAGGTGCATTCTTTGGGATCTCGGCACACATCCAGGATCATGAGAGGCGTTGTGCCCGTGTGAGTTGTGAGATTCACATCGGGATGAGCAGCCAGGAGAGCATTCAGGCGAGCATCTATATTTCCCACCACAGTGAGCAGGTGGTGCAGAGCCGTGTTGCCGTCGTTGTCGCGTGCGTTTACATCAGCGCCCTGTCGGAGGAGCGATTGGATTTCTCCCTCACTCCCATTTTTGCGAACGGCCAGCATGAGCCTGGTGAGGCCTCTTGCATCCTTCTCGTTGGGGTCATTCTTCTTCTCGTTGGAGGGATCACTCTTTTTGTCGTTGGGGAGGTCGCTCTTTTCCTCTCTTGCACCGTACTCCTTGAGGAGTTTCACGACCTTGTCCTGCTTCTTTTCCCGGGCGATCTGCAAAGCGGTTTTGCCAGCTTTGTTTTTGACGTTCGGATCTGCCCCGGCAACAAGAAAATCCTTGACGGTTTCGTCGTAGCCACCTCTCTGGACAAGAACCATCAGCGCCGTATTGCCATCATGATCCTGAGTGTTGATACGCACGCCCAGGCGCATGAGGGTCCGGATTTCTTCGAGGGAAAGAGGGCGGAAGAGCGGTGTTTGTCCCTTATTATTGACGGCGTGCGGATCAACCCCGGCCCATACGAGTTTTTCGATGTCTGAACCTTCGGCAAGGAAGAGCAGGGTGTTACCGTCCTTATCCCTGGTTTTGGGGTCCTGGAAACTGCTCACAAAGGCACGTTTTGCAACTTTATTACGAGCCTTCAGGTTATTGAATACAACAGAGTCGGGGGCAGCCCCTGCCTTTTTCAAAAGTTCGATGACCCGGGCGTACTGTTCTTGGGTGAGGGCAAGATGCGAGGAGTGCATGGCGCCGTGATCAAAGAGATCCTCGTAGATCGTTGCGGGGATTTTGGCTCCATCCTCCAACATGATTTGCATGCAGTCCGGATGGCAGATGAAGAGTTCGCCGCTGTAGCGGGCGCCTTTATCGTGCAGGAGTTTAGACACCTCGGTGTGATTTTCGGTAAGGGCATTTTTCAAGGCTGAGTCACCATCCGCGGTCACGGTGTTGGGATCCACGCCGGCATCGAGGAGCTTCTGGGCGATGCGGGTACCTAAGCAACCGGCTCCCATGAGGGTGGTTTTGCCATTATCCCACTTTTCGTTTGACGTTGCCTTGGGGTCTGCCCCGTGCTCCAGCAGCAGGAGGGCGATTTCTTCCCATTTGGCATCCGGCATATTACGATTCCCGAAGTTTAGCAAGATGTCTGCTGGCACTTTGAAACCCGCTTTGAGGAGCGCCTGGAGTCCGGCAATGAACTCATTCTGTTCTCTCCTTGAAAGAGGTATCACAATTCCCCTGTCCAACGCATAAGAGGCGAGCTTTTTGCCCAACTCATCCGAGTTGACCTTTGCCCCGGCTTTGAGGAGCGCTTGCACAATGTCCCCCTCGTGAGCTGCGTAGCCGCCCTCATGCATGTTCGCAAAGATACGCGAGAGGGGCGGTTGATCTTTCTTGTCCGGCGCGTTGGCGTCGGCTCCTTTCTTGAGCAGGGCACAAACGATAGAGAGGTTGCCGTGATATGCAGCGCGGTGAAGCAGGGTGTTGCCATCAGAAAAGGTATAGTTGGGGTCAAGCCCGGCATCCAGCATGGCTTGCACCACATCCGGTTTGCTACGGAGTTCTCCGCGGTAGGTTGTGTAATCTTCCCCAGTGTAATAATTAGGAACAAGAAGCTCCAGGGTTTCTTCATCCGTGGGGACGGGCACTCCGGCATTCAGCAGAGCTTTTACGACGGCGCCGTTGTAGCTGGTGGCAAGCACTGCTTTCAGGCAGGCTGTCGCATCGGGCACTCCCCCGGCAGCTTTCAGAAGAGTCTGCACCGCAGCGGCAGATTGTGCGCGCCCGTAGTATTCCGCTTCCTTAGCGCACTCGGACTCTTGCTGCAGACAGGTCTCAATACCGGGTACATCATCCAGAAGCAAGGCAAAAATGAGGTTTTTGCGTGTTTCATCGCTCTCCTTGGGCATGCCGCATGCCAGCAGAAGACGTAAATGCAGTGGCGTTGCATCCTTCCAATCGGTCTTGTT
>CANRKR010000078.1 GCA_947631275.1 uncultured Akkermansia sp. | reverse complement strand
CTCACACGAACTCCGCAGTAAGGGGTGGGGAACTCCGCAGTAAGAGGCAGGAACTCCGCAGTAAGGTTCGCGGTAAGAGCGAAACTTTGCAAGTTGTTTCGAAACTATTCACGATTTATGATGAACGGTTTGCGATTTTTAGAGCTCACACGAACTCCGCAGTAAGGGGTGGGGAACTCCGCAGTAAGAGGCAGGAACTCCGCAGTAAGGTTCGCGGTAAGGGTGAAACTTCGCAAGTTGTTTCGAAACTATTCATGATTTATGATGAACGGTTTGCGATTTTTAGAGTTCACGCGAACTCCGCAGTAAGGGGTGTGGAACTCCGCGGTAAGAGGCAGGAACTCCGCGGTAAGGGGTGGGGAACTCCGCGGTAAGGGGCAGGAACTCCGCAGTAAGGTTCGCGGTAAGAGCGAAACTTCGCAAGTTGTTTCGAAACTATTCATGATTTATGATGAACGGTTTGCGATTTTTAGAGTTCACGCGAACTCCGCAGTAAGGGGTGGGGAACTCCGCGGTAAGAGGCAGGAACTCCGCAGTAAGGTTCGCGGTAAGGGCGACAAAACACAAACAATGCAAACGAGTCTACGCAATAGCCTGTTCCCCCAGACGAGAGAGTATGCAATGCACAGCATCCGAACTTGCACTTATTTTTCTTGCATATATTGCAAAAAATGCGAGAATGACGGTAATGAGTGAGGATGCGCGTCAGCCTGGGCAGACACACCGCAAAGTTCCCGGCATTTTTGATTGGGACATGGTGCGCACAGCGTTGCAGGCGGCGGAGGAGGGGGTGTATTGCTGGGATATGACGGATGGGAGGATCTACTACACGGAACAATGTTTGCGCATGATGGGCTGCCGTGTGGATGAGATAGGGCCAAACATCTTCACGGAATCCGAAGGGACGATCCACGACGAGGATCGGGCGTTTTTTCGCCACGCCGTGCAGAGGTACGTCAACAACCCGGGGACATCACCGCTGCGGGTGGAGGTGCGGCTGCTGAACCAGCGCACGCGCGGCTGGAAGTGGATACGGGTCAACGGTCTGCTGCAGTGTGGGGAGGATAAGAAGCCCGCGCGTCTCATCGGCGTGTGGGTGGATATTACGCGCCGCAAGATGGGCGACCTGCACGCGATGGAGGATCGCGATCTCTTTCGCACGCTCATCAATTACCTGCCGGACAACATCTACTTCAAGAACCGGGAGTCGCGCTTCGTTCTGGCCAACGAAGCGACGGCGCGGAAGATGGGCGTGCCGACGCCCTCCGACCTCATCGGTTGTCGCGATACGAATTTTTTCTCGGACGAGACGACAAACGTGGCACGGCGCGAGGAGCTGGAAATCATGAACACCGGCGTGCCGATCACCAACCGCATCCACCGCGAGCACTGGAAGGATGGGCAATTCTCCTGGTGTCGTCTCTCGAAGTTTCCCTGGTACGCCTCCAACGGCGAGATCAAGGGCATTGTCGGGATCTCCTCGGATGTCACGGAAATCGTGGAGACGCAGCATCGCTTCCAGGCTATCGCGCAGAGGCTGGATCGCCGCAATCGATCCCTGGAAAAGGAGCTGACGCTCGCTCGTCAGGTGCAGCAGGCTCTGCAGCCGGAAAAAATCCCGCCGCGCGTCTGGCGCAGCGCGGACGGCTCCGTGGAGCATCGCGCGGTCTTTCACCACATCTATCGCCAGAGCGTGGGCGTATCCGGGGATTGTTTTCACGTTTTCCCCGTCGGCGAGGCGGGGGTGGGGATGCTGTTGTGCGATGTGATGGGGCACGATGTGAGGGCGGCGCTCATTGCCTCCGTCCTGCGCGGGCTGATGGAGCTGGTGGGGAATCTGGCCGACACGCCGTCTCTGCTGCTCTCTGCGCTCAATCGGCATCTGTGCGCCATCTTCAGCAAGGCCGGCATCACCATGTTTGCCACGGCGTGCTTTGTGTACATTGATTTGAAGAAACGCCGCGTCACCCTCTCCAGTGCGGGGCATCCGGCTCCCGTTGTGCTGCCGGGCAGCGGAGCGGCTTTTATTCCGCTGCTGCCGCGTTCTCCGGCGCTCGGGCTCATGGAGAATGCGACTTACCGGGACTACGAATTGCGTCCGGAGGAGGGCACGAAAGTGATGCTCTACACGGATGGGCTCACCGAGGCGTCGCGTCCGGACGGCGAGGAATTCGGAGCCGAGCGCGTGGTGGCGCGTCTGAACGAGACTCCGTGCGCCGATGTGCGCGCCATGCTGGAGTGCGCCTTCACCGGCATGCAGGCCTTCATCGGTTCAGAAGACTCGGATGACGACCTCTGCCTTCTCGGCGTGGAATTGGGGTAGAGCAGGGGACGCGTCACGAGGAGCGAGCCGCCGATGGGAGGGGAGGGCAGATCACTCCCGCTTTTCTTCCCCTCGCGTGCGGAGCTGTCGGGGATTGGGGCGCTTCAGGCGCAGGGGGACGAGGCCATGTCGGCGCGTCCTGATGCGAATCGTCGAAAAGCGTTCGGGGGCCGTTTCATGTCCCGCCCCGGCCGGGGAAGGAGAGACGGCTGCCTCGACAGGCTGAGCCGTTTTTTCGAGCAGCAGGAGGAAATCATCCTGCGGCTTTCCTGCCGCCGCCGTGCCTTCCGCCTGCGCCTCATCCTGCGGATTGGCCGCGGGCGCAGCTTCCTCCGTTTCGCCGGGCCAATTCTCCGGGACAGGCAGCTTTTTCGCCTCGTCCTCGGGTCGAATCGAGCTCACGAGGTCCGCGCCCGGGCGTTTTGTCGAGGCGTTGTTCCGGCGCAGGAAAAGCTCGAGATCGGGGTCGGGCGCGGCGCCGTCGTGCACCGCGCGGTCGTACGATCGGGCGGCATCCGCCAGTCTGCCCGTTTCGGCGTAGAGGCGCGCCATGTTGTAATGAGCGTCGGCGAGCGACGAATCAATTTTCACCGCCGCGGCGAAGTGCTTGAGGGCAAGCCGTGAGTTGCCGGTCAGGCTCTCGATGTTGGCCAGGTAAAAGAAAGCTTCCGCATTGCCGGGGTCGAGCTGCACGGCGCGCGTGAACATGGCCTGCGCCTCGGCCAGTTGTTCCTCGCGGTAGAGCGCAATGCCGGCCAGGTAGTAAACGATGGGGAATTTCGGCGCCAGCTGCATGGCGCGGCGCAGGTAGGTGAGCGCCTCCTCGCTCTTGTTGTTGTAGAGCAGGACGGTGCCGAGATTCACGAGCCCGCCCACATGATCCGGCTGCAGGTCATAGAGGGTGAGGTACATTTGTTCGGCGGACTCGTAGCGTCCGCGGTCGAAGGCCGTCTGCGCGAGGCGCGCCAGCGTGCGCACTTCAAGCTGAGTGCGCGCGATCCGTTCGGTCTCGGGCGACTTCTGGCGCTTTTCGGCGTCGAGGGCGCGGCGAATGTCCTCGAGCATGCGGCGTTCCGACTCGGTGAGTCCGGGGTTGCTCTCCTCCTGCATGCGCCGCAGAGCCTCTTCCACATTCGGATCGTTGTTTTTCAGTTTGCTGTAGGTTTCGATGAGCAACTTGCGACTCTGCTCCTGCATGGCGATGGCTCCGCGCTGTTTCTCGATCACCCCGTGCAGCAGGCGGATCTCCTCCTGCAGGGCAGGGTCGGGGGAGGGGATTTTCTCCCTCGTGGCAAGATCCGCTTCGAGGTTGTTGAGCTGCTCGGTGAGTTCTGAAATGCGGCGACGATACCCCATGTTTTCGTCGTAAATACCCTGCAATTCTTCGCGGAGGCGCGCCGCTTCGGCGCGTGTCCGCTCCAGCTCCTCCACGAGGACAGCCTGCTGGTCATCGGCGCCTGCCTGCTGCGCCTCCAGCTTTTCAATCTTCTCCTGCGCGGCTTTGAGCTGCTCGGCGAGGGTCAGATTCTGGTCCAGCAGAGCCCTGGTTTTCTCCGGGCTGTTGAGTTCCACCACGGCGCGGAGTTTTTCGTTTTCACCCGCCAGCACATCGCGCTCATGCGCCACGCGCTCCAGTTCCTTCTGGGTCTGCGTGAGTTTTTTCTCCAGTTCGTCGGCGCGTGCTGTGGCCTGTTTCCAATCATTCTCAGCCTGTCGGCATCTGTTGGCCATTTCCTCGAGCTGGCGGGAGAGCGAATCCACGACGCTGTTGCCGGCGGCGCGTTCGGTGGCGACCTGCTCTTTCAGTTTTTCGTAGCGTTCCTTGTAGTGATTCTTCTCCATCTGCGTAGCGAGCAGACTCTTCTGCACCTCGGTGAAGCGGGTGTTCAGCTCGCTGTACGCCTGCGCCATCCGGCGGCATTCCTCCTGCGCTCGCGCCAGGGCGTTGTAGAGGCGCCGATCCCTCGTCGTGTCGTAGTTCGGCAGCTCCGTCGGCTCATAGCGCGGGGCGTCGAACGGCGGGCGTCTCTCGCCTCCCGGGGCATTTTCCCGGTCTTCCCGTCCGCGCTGCGCTGCGCCTCCCTGCCATTCCTTCTGCAGGTCGCGTGCCGTTCGCGTTCCATCCCTGTCGGCATCCTGCTGCGATTCCGGGAGATTTTTCTTCGCCTCCTGCCGGTATTGGGCCATGCTCTCCGCGAGCAGGCGGCGCCGCATTTCCAGCAGATTTTTCTTCCAATTCGGGTGGTCGCGCACGATGGTGGCGAGGATTCTCTCCGCCTGCTGTCCCCGGTGCAGGGCGGCATTGTAGCGTTTGCGCTGAGCAAGCGCCTCCGCCTCGCGGCAAAGCCGGTAGGCGCTCAGATACGCGTCCCCGGGATCCTCGCCGCTCTGCAGCTTCTCGCGAACCGATTCGCTGATGAGGATGGGCTCCCTGTCGGCGGCGAACGCAAGCACCGGCACAAGGGCGAGCAGCCATCCCATCACCAGGATCTTTTGCGATATGGCGCCGACCTGTTTCATGTGGGTGCGATTGCTCGTTCGGTCAGCGTGTCCGCCGACCCGTGAAAAAGAAACCCGAGTCAGGGGCGCTCCCCACACTCGGGTTTGAAGAGGTTGAAAAACGCACGTGCGTTACGTTCGGATCAGGCTTGCGCGGCGTCCTGCTGCCCGGCGGGCTGATTCTCGGCCGGCACCTGCACCAGGCGCAGCGGCGTGCGCGACAGCAGGTCGTTGTTCAGCGTCACATCCACATAGTATGTGCCCGGCTTCTCGAAACGCAGACCCTGGAAATTGATGATCAGGTTGCGCGTGAGGAAGGAGGTTCCCTCCGGGAGCACCACCTTCAGATCGCCTGTGATCGGCATGTGCTCCTTGTCCAGAGCCACACCATCTTCATCCACGATGGAAATGCCCAGCTTGTGATCTCCGGAATCCTCCGTCTCCAGGCAGAGGCGCAGGGCCAGAGAACACATGGGATGCACCACCGGGAACTGGCGCGCAAAAAGAGTGTCGAATGCGCCCTGCACGCAGAGCTTTCCCTGATAATCGGCTGCGTAATCGCAGAGTACGGAGACTTGTGTGTCCATGATCGGTTTTATTGCTAATTTGATACTTTCGCTTCCCCGGCCTCAATGCCACAGGGAAAGTCGCTCTATCTCTTCTACCACATTCCCAAAGGAAATCAAGCATAATTTCCGTTATGACACAAGACAAAGGCGAGTCGGACACGGATGCCACGGCGGAAAATTTGCGCCGTCCGGCACCGACCCTGTGGGGTCCATGCCGGACGGCAATTCTCTTTTTCTTAATCCTCGCCTCCCGGCGATGGAAAACTTTTGCGGCGTGCGGGGCAGCGGTTCGGGCTGCCGCGCCGCCCGGAGGTTAGAATTTGGTACGATAGCCGAGGGAGGCGTCGAGGGACATAAAGCCCTTGCGCAGCTCGAGGGAAGCGTCGAAGAAGATCGAGCCTTCGGACGCGCCGAGGGGGACGGAGAGACCGGCGCCGACCTCGATACCGACAGCACCGACCTCAGCGCTCTCCATTTCGGCGGAGTTCTGGGTATTGGCCAGCGCGGTGACGGCCTTGCCGCTGCGGTCGCCGGCATCCACCTTGAGCAGGGCGCGGCTCTCGAAGATTGCGCTGCGGTTAAACATATTCGTTGCGGTGAGGGCCTGGAGGCGTGCGCCCACGCCGAGCGTCACCGTATCCTGGGAAATGTCATTCACGCGCAGGCCGGCATCCGACGAAGACTCGTTATAGCCCTGGAGGCCGGCGTGGCGCACCTCGACATTAAAGATCGGCTGGAGGGCGACCGTGCCGGCGGCATTGGAGAGCCTGGTATAGCCCAGCTCATAGAGGGCGCCCACGACATAGCCGTCGGTGCTGCCGGAGGTACGGTAGGCACCCGAGCCGTAGGAGACCGTGCGGTTGAGCTTCACATCGGCCATGCCGCCGCTCACCACGAACGTATGGCTCCAGGCACCGCGCGAAGCGTGGAGGAAGGCGCTCATGTAGGTGGTATCCATATCGCCGGCGG
>CANRKR010000077.1 GCA_947631275.1 uncultured Akkermansia sp. | reverse complement strand
GGAAGCTGGGAAGTAGCCTGACTGTAGCGCATATAGGTGAGCTGCTGGTCAATGTTGGCATCGGTACCGGGTTCGAAGACTACATTGATGCTGCAGGTTCCATTGTTGGAAGAGGTGGAATTCATGTAATCCATACCCTCAATACCGGAAAGCTGCAGCTCGACGGGAGTAGCGACGGAATCTGCAACCTCCTGAGCATTAGCCCCCGGATAAGTGGCGCTCAGGTTGATCGTGATAGGCGCGATATCGGGGTACTGCGAAATGGGCAGGCTCGCCATACTGATAATGCCCAGCAGGGTGGTGACGATGGCAATGACTGCCGCGATGATCGGGTGTTTGATGAAAAAGGGAGACATACGCTAAAAAGGATGGAAATAATGGAAGAAAGGGGGGCTGTGTCAAATAAGTGGCATGGTTAGTTTTTCTCCGCCTCGGGCAAATCAGCCGACGACGGCGCAGCAGCGGGCTGCAAGGGAAGATTCGGTGCGCTGGTCCCGCTCCCTCCGTCCGCCGTCACGGATTCCACCACGGTGCGCGGGGGAGAATAAACGAAGGGCGCGGGCGAAAGCTTGTTGGCGTGCGCCCCGAGTCTGGCATTGGCAGCAAACGCCTGCGCCGCCATGAGAGATCCTTCCACCACCACCGGCACATTTTTCATATCCTCGTACCCGAGACCGCGCAATGTCATCTCCATAACGGAAGAGAAGCCCTGCGCACGGGCGATGAGATCCAGCTCGTCCCTGGCGGCGGCGCGATTAAGGACGAACTCGCGCCAGTTCTTTGCCTTTGCCTTTTTCAAGACAAGAGCATCCCAATCCTGCACGCCGGCTTGGCTGGGAGCATCGTCCGGGAGATTCGCACCGAGTAGTGTGCGGGCATCAGCAGCCCCCGCTTGCTTGAGGGCAAACTCCTTCCAATCCTTGACTCCGGCGCCACCGAAAAGCACCGCCTCCAGACTCGGAACTTTGGATTTCGCCAGCACCATGGAAGCCACCAGAGATCGATCCACATCCACAATCTGCATGGGCTGCAACGTACCCGGCTTGCCTTCCGCGTCCGGCACGTGAAGATTCACCAGCGAGCCTTTCTTGATGGGCAGCATCTGCGGGGAACCATCCGGCAGAAGGAGCACGAGCATGTCGCGGCCCTGCGCATTCATCGGCGCGCGAGCAGGCACCACGAAAGCGCCCTTCTCACTGTTCATACCGGCGCGCACACGCACAGGCATCCCGCTACGCAGAGCCCCCTCAGCATTAGGCACATGTCCCACAACACGGAGAGTGCCGGTGGCACGATCTAAAGCATTATCCGCAGAAACAACCTCCCCACGCTGACCGTAAACCGAATCATCTTCGAGAACGACATCAAACGCCGGCTTGACATCACCGCCGTTACGCTCTCCTGCAACTTCGAAAACACTGATGCCGCGCAGAGCCCCTTTGCCGCTCACCTGAAAGTCCACGCGCATGGGATTCACAGAGGAAAGGGTGACGAGCGGCTGCGGGTCAGAGGGTGTAACAAGGGAGCCGATCGAGGGTTTGTGGATACCAACGCGACCATCAAAAGGCGCGCGGATTTCGGTATAGGCAAGGTTGATCTCCGCAAGCTTGAGCGCTGCTTTCATCTGGGAGATGCTGGCGGTGGCTTTGTAGAGGGAAGCCTGGTGGTTTTTAATGGCGGAAGAAGCATCGGTAAGCGTTTTGTCGGAGATAGCCCCGGGACTCTCCTTATTCAGTTTGGAATAACGATTGTAGTCTTCCACGGCGCGATCAAGCTGTGCGCGTTCCTGTTCCGCAAGGGCCTCGGCAGATGAAAGATTGGCTCTGGCCTCTTCCACAGCAGCACGGTAGGGAGCAGGATCGATGCTGAAAAGGAGGTCTCCTTTCTTCACCAAAGAACCATCCTTGAAGTGTTGCTTAAGGAGAAAGCCGCTCACCTGCGGTCGGATATCCGTTTCTTCGACCCCACGAAGGGTTCCAAACCACTCGTCCTGCACCTCCACATCCTGCTGGCGGAGGGGAGTCACCTTCACAGGAACGGGAGGCATAGTGGGCCTGGCGCCGGGGTTGGACTCAGCGTTCGGTGATTTACCCTGAGCAGCGGCGGACACAGCCGGAAGCACTCGAGGCTTGAAACTTAGTCTCGTGGGCTCAATAGTGCCGTGAGGCGTCTGAGAATCCGGAGCCAAACGACTGTTGGCCGAAGAGATGTTCGCTGCATGCACAGCTCGCAGCTCATCCGCAACCACAAGCGCATCTTGCGGTTTCTCATAACCGAGTTTAGAGAGGGTTTCAACAAGTGATCCATTACTCCCCTTTACCGCTACCATCTCCTGCATAGAGCTGAAGCCATCCTCTTCTTTCACCTCCACCGGGTAAGTTCCATCAATCACCACGGGCACCATGTGCGGCTCGTTCTTAGGATCTACCACGATGATGAAATCACTGCGCAGCACACTGCGGATGGCGGATTTAGGCACCAGCAAGGCTTCCTTCTGTGCCAAAGGGATACGAATACGCACCGGCATACCCCCACGCAATACATGGTCAGGATTCGGAATCTCGCCGGTCACATTGATAAGACCGGACTCGCCCACCTTGCTCTCCAGGGCGGTGAGCTTTCCCCTCTCTGGGAAGGTTGTACCGTCTTCCAGTAGAATGTACGCGAGCGGAGGAGGAGGTAATTTGACAGAAGAAGCCGCAGAAAAGTCACCATATCGGCGGAAAGCTCTGATGAGACGATCACTGTTGATGGAAAAATCAAAGCGAATGGGATCAACAGAGGTGATATTGGCAAGCTTAGTAGCCGGAGTAACGAGATCGCCAAGCGAGACGTCGGCAGTGCTCATGATGCCATCGTAGGGTGCTCGAACAACGGTATAACCCAGATTGATTTTCGCCTGATCCACTGCCGCGACAGCTTGCTCCACCCCGGCATTGGCGGCATCCAAAGCAGCCTGGGCAGCCCGCTGACGCTGCAACGCATCAGTAAGCTCCTTTTCCGAGACAGCGCCGTTGTTAACGAGACGCTTATAGCGCTCTACGTCAGTGCTGATTTGTTCGAGATTCACTTTGGCCACTGAAACAGAAGCTTTCGCCGCCTCAAGATTGGCGTCAGCCCGGGCAAGTTCTGCTTCAAAAACTTCAGGATCAATACGGAAAAGCACATCCCCCTCTTGCACAAATGCGCCGTTAGAGTATTCCTGCGTAAGCAGAAATCCCGTAACCCGTGGATGGATGTCCGTGTCTCCCTTACCGCGCAAGTAACCGAACCATTCTCCGTGATCGGTCACTGTTTGTTGCAAGATAGGCAGGGTTTGCACCTGCGGTGGAGCAGCAACGTCCTGTTTCTTTTCAGAGTCTCTGCAGGCAGACACGGCAAGAAGTAATCCCGCCGCAAGCAGGCTGCAAGAAATGTACTGAGTGGCTGAATTGGTACTCATCTTCATAAAACTTTAACTGCAAGTTCTTATCGCAAGGATAATTAAAATCCAGATAAAAATCATAGACCAGAAACCAAATCTACTCTGCTCCTTCGGCGGTTCTTTCTCCTCCGGAGATGTCCGCAAGCGCCTTGAAGATGTGTAAATTTCCCTCTCCAGTGAAGTTGTTTCCACCGCAAGAGGTGGAGGGGTAGGAAGTTCAGGCTCCCGGCGCTTTACCGCCTCCGCCACCGCCGCTTTGGCCCCCGCCGCTACAGCGGGAAGCACTTGTGGAAGAGAAGAAAGGGAATGGGAATGCGCCACAAACTTGCGGGCACGCTCCTCCTGCAGCAAAACCATGTTGTTAAACTCATTCAGCAGGCGCTGCGACATCTCTTCCAGCGCGCGACGCTGCTTCTCTGTGCTCACAAGTTGGATCGCTCCCGCAGTATCCGAGGACTCTGTCCGCAGATCCGGAGAAACTGGGAGCTGAGGAGAGGGAGACGTCATACAGCAGAGAAGTCGGGCAATTCTTCCTGGGCGGCTTCTTTCTCCTGCATCGCACGAAGAACAAAGGAAATCACCTTCTGACGATCCCCGTGCGCCCACCATACGGCATTGAGAAAATCAGCGGGCGGGATATCGCCGTGAGCCCGCAAAAACTCACGGTCCTCCAAGCTATCGTACATCTGATCCAGAGGGAGAGTACCAAACAGCTTGGCCTCCGCCTTGCGAATGATACGCGGCAGGTATGCTATATCTTGAAGCTTTTCATCCTCCCTCGGCAAGTCGCTCTCGCGCAGACGCGCGAGACTGCCGGTCATCTTTCGCTGAGAGGTAATGAAATAGGCGCGGCGCACCGAAGAGATCAGCAGAGCCGTAGAAGGGGTTGGCTCACCACAAGTAGCGTAACTTTGCACGTAGCCATACATCTCGTGCACACTATAGCCAATGCTGTGCAGCGCTGCTTTCTCAGGCTGGCTGAAAAAACGCTCAGGATCAGTCTCGGTTTGCTCATGGAATCGACAGACGGCATCCGAAAAAATCTGCATGAATTGGTCGTTCCACTCCATGCCCATTAGTATAATCTTATCCCCTGCCGCTTGCAAGAAGATTTGCTACAAAAGAAAACCGTTGTGGATCGCAGAATTAAGCGCTATACGAAGCAGGCACGTTACTCCCTGCGGACGTCAGCTCATTGAATGCCTGATCCGGGAAAAAGAAATCCACTGCTGAGACTGCCGCTCTTCTCACCAACTCCGACAACCGCAGCCCTGAGCGTCAAGCAACACCCCAGACCGGTCGATAGAGGCGCCAGAATGTGCTTCTGGACGAAATTGCCAGGGAAAGACCGGATCGCTTCCATTCACCTCTCCTTTACCGCCGCCCTGTGCGATTTCAACTTTCTTCGCCTTTCGTTGGATTTGTTCCTGCGAGCCACAACAATCGACTCGGGGGCTTGTTCATCCCGTCTGTGGTTCGCCTCCGGCTTCCTCCCCACCCCTCCTTACCGTGACGCAGTTGCTTTTGGCTTTTTGATTCCGCCCTGTCAGCGGCTTATTGAGGACTTTCGCCCCGATCACATGTCCATGCCTGACGTACGGTGAAGATTGATCTTTCACCGACAAGCCCCTATTTTTTCCGTGAAACAAACCGAGGAATAAATTGTGATCTTGTTGATTATCCTCATTCAATTCACTTTACCTTCACAGGGAAACCCTTAATAAACATATTTGACTTTTTTTGTAAATCAGTTTGCTGCTGATATCCACAGCTTTGGCATATAGCAACCGTATTTTGAGTTTGCCATTTGGGAGAAACTACTATTACAGCCGGAGGATCACATTCTATACGCACGCTCCGTTTTCCACAGTGTGGACAACGAAGACATTTCACGTTTTGTAGTACAACTGTGATACCGGTATAAAAAAACATAACGAAAAATATCACAAAAAATGCCTGTTCACTATACACTTCTACAGGTACATTATTCGCGCCCATGTGATACCAGATGACGGCCCCTCCAACGAGCAACAAGAAAAGAGCAGGACCTGATGCCATCAGGCATATATACCGTCTATAGTAAGGAAATAAATTTTGATTCATGATACATTGGGCAAATGTCAATTCGCAGATGGTATCGCACTTGTAACAGATGTCAATATTTTTCAAAACCTGAGCCGGGAAGTGTACATCGCAAAATTAAGTGCAATACGAAGCAGGCACGTTACTCCCTGCGGACGTCAGCTCATTGAACGCCTGATCCGGGGAAAAGAAATCCACCGCTGAGATTGCCGTTCTTCTCGCCCACTCCGCCATCGCAGCCCTGAGCGTCAAGCAACACCTAGACCGGTCGATAGAGGCGCCAAGAATGTGCCTCTGAACGAAATTGCCAGGGAAAGACCGGATCGCTTCCATTCACCTCTCCTTTACCGCCTCCCTGTGCGATTTCAACTTCCTTCGCCTTTCGTTGGATTTGTTCCTGCGGTCCACAGCAGAAGAAAATCGGCAGGTCGCATCCTCGCGCGACCTGCCGACAAAAAAGACAGTGTTGTTCAGGAAAAAGAAGCGAAAATTCTCACGCCTCTTCTTTTTCCTTGTCCTCGCAGCAGCAGCACCCACAACTCAGCAGGCGATACACAATAGCTGCCAGCAATCCTCCCACCAGAGGCGCCACGATGAACACCCATACGCTGCCAAGCGCATCGCCGCCCAAAAAGAGAGCCGGTCCAAGGCTGCGAGCGGGGTTCACAGATGTACCCGTGAAGGAAATGCCCAGGATGTGCACCAGAGTGAGAGAAAATCCAATGACAAGCCCCGCTACGGCTCCGTTGGACGCCTTTGCCGTAGCTCCAAGCACGGCCAGTACGAACACAAAGGAGAGAATACCCTCCACCAGAAGGGAAGAGCAAATGCAATTATGGTACAACGCATTTGCGCCGAGTCCGGATTCTATCCCAAGCAACGACATCAACACCGCGGCGGCGGCAATTGCCCCGAGGCACTGGAAAATGACATAGCCGAGAAAACTGCCAAAGCCCATGCGCCCACTGGCAAGCATACCGATGGAGACGGC
>CANRKR010000076.1 GCA_947631275.1 uncultured Akkermansia sp. | reverse complement strand
TTGAAAGAACAAATGCAACAAGAGGAGAAAAAAGTTGAGATCATACAGCTCGAACGTTTCTACGTGAACACCGTGCCGGACGGGGGAGCCAGATCCGGATGAGAATACTCATGACTCCCCGCATTGACAGAACATTTTTCTGCGAGCAAGAGACTCATCTCGGAGCATGGGGGCGAGGAAAGTGGAGCGCTAAAGCGTCGTTACGATGAAACGCGGTCCCCATTAACGCCTCAACAACGCCTAAAGCGCACGAACTAATGCTTTGCCTGTCTCGTACTTTGCCGCGGCTCCGTATTCGCACATAGATTCATCTTGACCGGGACAGAATGTCCTTGAGGGTTTTGATGCGTTCTTTGTAGGCGCGTCTCAGCTGATTGTAGTGGCTGCGCTTGTCACCAAAGGTGATATTAGACAAAAGCTTATACCAATGGTATTTGATTCGACAGGAGGGGAATACAGAGATATCCTGCACCATTTTCCTGACCGTAAGCAACACCAGTCCCTCGTAATGGTCCGTTCCTCGCGCATACCTCCACCAAAGATCCGCCAGCTCCACCTCCGTGTCTTTCCATGGCTTGATTGCCCCGGAATAATGGACAATCCATGGATCTTTCCGCGCTTCAAAATACTCCGCGTACTTCTCGGCGCTCAGCTCCTTCTCCAGGGACTTTGAATAATAGGGCAGATGCCACGACACATTCCATTTCATCTCCAGGGGACAATATTCCCCGTCGAACACAGAATTCATCACGCACTGATCGACATACAACGGGGTCCCTATTTCCTGCAAGCGTTTCAGGCACTTTCCTGTGAAATCCATTTCGCGCAATTTTTGAATGTCGAGCAGCAGGACGCCTGCCTGAAAATAACTGTCAAGATTCCTTATGTTTAGCTTCTGTGTCAAGTAGCTGCGCATGCGTTGATCCGACGCTCCCCTGAGTGCCTGATGCAACCCGATGCTCGGCACCGCTGCCAGGGCGTAGCCACGCATATCCGCCCTGTACAATTCCGCGATGTTGTGGTGAGCGATCAGGTCGCAGTCCAGGTAAAGCAAACGGTCAAAATTGCGGAAGATATCAGGAATGAAGAATCGATAGTACGTCGCGACAGAGAAATGCGCGTTCAATTTGAAAACCGACGGATCCACATTTTCCAGGTAGGCGTCGATGTCGATGAAGCCCACATAGAATGCATCGTCACCGAGCGATAAAATGCGCTTCTTGCCAACATCGGTCACTCCTCCGTCCAATATGTAAATCTCGTACAAGTCGCCCGGGGTCCGATTCGCTTTGATCGAAGCTATCGTCACCGGTAAATACGGTGCGTAATTGTCATCCACCGACAGGCAAATCGCAACGCCTCTGCCGCCAAATTTGGGAACCACATCCATCCTGGCTCCTTTCTCAACGCGCCTGTGGCTGCACTTTTTCACTTTCCCTTGCCGTTCCTTCCCCGTGATGAAGATTCCGGTCAGCCGTTCAGCGATGAATGCGGGCATCCGGCGATTATAGTATGTCGCCCGCGCATAATCCATTTTCTCATGAATCCTGAAGAGAACGCTGAATACCTTTTCGCAGTACTCATAGAAAATTTCTCTCCTCATGATGAACATGTTGTAGTAGTAACCCTCCTTAAGCCGCAGGTAAGTTTCAACGGACTCCCGGCAGGAAGGATTCTGCTCAGTCAACATAGACACCGCCTCGTCCAAATCCGTCGTGCCGTGATGCTTGAGGAATATCTCTCGGATTGACCGCGCCCGCCAATTTTTCCTAATGGGCGCCATGATGTCGTAATCTGCAAAAGTCGCAAGATCCTCCGGTGCAAACAAACGACGATAATGGCACACCCCAATGAAATCCGGATTGCCGAGTTGCTCGTAGTTTTTCCACGCCCAGTAAATTGCAGAAGTTTCCGCAAAATGCAACCCAAGTGCAGAGATATTCTCCCCCGTGTCATCTCCCCTCATGTTCTCGAGCATCCACTTCATCTCCTCGGCAGGCAGAGTGCAGCACGCCCGTCCACAGTGGATCGGCTCATAAACGTCGTCTTTGAAAAGTTTCGCCGGTTTATGGTAGCAAACGAGTACTTTAAGCGTTGCGGGCATTATTCAGGAGAGGAAGAACTAAAGAGTCGGCAGACCCGCCGACACAGGTATTGTTTCACGACACGGACCAGAATTCCGGACGCGCAACTCCGTCATTCCTGCTCAGGCTTATACTCTTTCTCAGTACTCCTGTCAATCCGCAATCTTGCTTGTTGGATTTAATTTGCAATGCACAAAATCATCCCTGCCAAACAGATTTTGCTTTTCAGTGGGGGAAAGGTGGCATATACTTGCGCGGCGCGCAGCTCAAGAAACCTCCTGCGTGGCCGGAATTACCATGAAAATCGTCCTCGCATACTCCGGTGGCCTTGACACATCCGTCCTCCTGGTGTGGCTCAAGGAAAAATTCAATGCTGAAATCATTGCTTACTGTGCCGATGTGGGTCAGGCGGAAGAACTGGACGGCATCGAGGCGAAAGCCCTCGCCACGGGCGCAAGCAAGTGCATCGTCGGCGACCTGAAGGCGGATTTCGCCGCTCATTACATTTACCCGATGTTCCGCGCCAATGCGCTCTACGAAGGGCGCTACCTGCTGGGCACTTCCATCGCGCGCCCCTGCATTTCCAAAGCCATGGTGGATATCGCCCTGGCGGAGGGAGCAGACGCCATCGCCCACGGCGCCACCGGCAAAGGCAATGACCAGGTGCGCTTCGAGCTCTCCGTGAATGCACTTGCCCCGCAGCTGCAGGTCATTGCTCCCTGGCGCATGAAGGAGTGGCGCGAGCAGTTCCCGGGCCGCACCGAGCTCATCCAGTACGCCGAAAGCCACGGCATACCCATCCGCCAGAGTGTGAAGAAACCCTACTCCATGGATCGCAATCTGCTGCATATCTCGTATGAGGCCGGTATTCTGGAGGACACGTGGTACGACGCCACCAAGCCGGAGGATCGTCCCATGTACGTGCTGTCCAATTCCCCGGAAGACGCTCCGGACAAGCCGCAGTACCTGCAATGCCTCTTCGAGAAGGGCGACCTCATCGGTCTGCAAACCGAGGGGCTGAGCGAGCTGTGCGCCGAGCTTGGCGTGAAGCCCACCGGCGAAAAAGACGGCTACACCCTGTTTGACCCGCTGGGCGTCATGCTCGTGCTGAACCACCTCGGCGGGCTGCACGGCATCGGTCGCGTGGATATCGTGGAAAACCGCTTTGTGGGCATGAAGAGCCGGGGCATCTACGAAACACCCGGCGGCACCATCCTGCTGGCAGCCCACCGCGACATCGAAACCATCACCGTGGATCGCGAAGCTCAGAAGGTGCGTGATTCCCTCATCCCGGATTACTCTGCTATGGTGTACAACGGCTTCTGGTTCGCCCCGGAGCGCGAGGCTATCCAGGCCCTCGTCGACAAGACCCAGGAAACCGTCAACGGCGAAGTGCGCCTCAAGCTCTACAAGGGCAACGTGCTATACGCCGGTCGCCGCAGTCCGAATTCCCTCTACAGCTACGCCATTGCCACCATGGAAGGCGACTACACGGACGAAGACTACAACCAGGACGACGCCACCGGCTTCATCCACCTCAACGGACTACGCCTCAAGCAATTCGCCCGCGTCAACAAGAAATAAACGGCGCGGACGGCAACGCTTTTTCCGGCGGCGCACCCTCTCTCACGAGGCTGTGCCGTTTGTTTTATCCTTCCCGCTCAGGCGATGGCACCAGACGAGAAGTAGCGCGAGGTCAGCAGGAGTGATGCCCGGGATACGGGACGCCTGACCAACGGTAGCGGGCCTCACGCGTTGGAGCCGCTGACGCGCCTCGGTCTTGAGGGCAGGGATTGTTTCGTAATCGAGATCGGCGGGGATTCTTTTGTGCTCCTGCCGCTGCAGGCGCAGAGCCGAAGCGCGCATGCGGTCAATGTGTCCGGCGTAGGTGATTTCCGTAGCGACGGCATCCCATGCCTCCGCATCATCGGCGTGGGGAAGTCGCGCCTCGGCGGGCAGTAAATCGGGGGAATTGCCGGGGCGTCGCAACCAGAGTTCCAGCGAAACGCCCTCCCACTTTGTGCTGCGGCAATAATCCATGCACTCCCGAATGCGGGCGCGGCGAGCCTCGGTCTCTGCCGCGCGCTGCTCATCCACCAGCCCCACGCGCGCCGCCAATCCCGTAAGCCGCAGATCCGCATTATCCTGCCGCAACAGAAGCCGCATCTCCGCGCGACTGGTGAACATGCGGTAAGGCTCATCCGTACCGCGCGTGACGAGATCATCAATCATCACACCGATGTAAGCCTCATCACGCCGCAGAATGAGCGGCTCCTCCCCTCGCAGGGAAAGCACGGCATTCGCGCCGGCGAGCAGCCCCTGCCCCGCAGCCTCCTCATACCCGCTGGTTCCGTTGATCTGCCCGGCAAAATAGAGCCCGCGGACACGTTTCGTCTCCAGACTCGGCAGCAGTTCCGTGGGCAGCACAAAGTCGTACTCCACCGCATAGCCGGGACGGATCAGCTGCGCCTTCTCCAATCCGGGTATGCTGTGCACGATGAGCTGCTGCACATCGAAAGGCAGACTGGTCGAAAGACCGTTGAGGTAATATTCCTCCGTACTGCGCCCCTCCGGTTCTACGAAGATCTGGTGGCGCGTCTTATCCGCAAAACGCACCACCTTGTCCTCGATGCTCGGGCAGTAGCGCGGCCCGACGCCATGGATGATACCGGAGAAGAGCGGACTGCGGTCGAGGTTCTCTCGAATGATATCATGGGTTCCTTCGTGGGTATAGGTGATGGCGCAGGGAAGCTGCTGAAGCTCCTCCTCGGCGGCGGGAAAATTCAGAGTGCAGTGCGGCTCGGACTCGCGGCGCAGCAGGCGACGGGAAAAACGCGAAAAGAGCGGCGGCGGAGTATCGCCTTGCTGCTGCTCCAGCCCGGCAAAATCAATCGTGCTGCCGAGGATGCGCGGTGAAGTGCCGGTCTTGAAACGCAGCAGAGGAAACCCCAACTTCCCTAGTGACTCCGACACCCCGCTGGATGCGCAGCCAAGGCGGCCGCCCGGCAGGTGATCCGTTCCCACATGCAGCAAACCGCGCATAAACGTGCCGCTGCAAAGCACCACACGCCGCGCAGCAATACGCACGCCCCAGTTCGTTACCACGCCGACGATTCGACCATCCTGCGCCACAATTTCCGCCGCCTCCCCTTGCAACAGCTCCAACCCCCGGGTGCATTCCAACACCCACTTCATGCGGGCACGGTAGGCGAGTTTGTCGCATTGGGCACGGGGAGCCCGTACGCTGGGTCCTTTGGATGCATTCAGCATGCGCCACTGGAGAGCGGTCGCATCCGTATTCAGAGCCATGGCGCCGCCGAGGGCATCGATCTCGCGCACGATATGCCCCTTGGCAAGACCACCGATAGCGGGATTGCAACTCATCTGCCCGATGGTATCCAAATTCTGCGTCAGCAGTGCAACTCTTTCCCCGCCCATGCGCACCGCCGCCAGCGCTGCCTCAATCCCCGCATGACCGCCACCCACCACCAGCACGTCGTACCCCCCGCCCTGGCACACACTCTTCATACTGCTGTGAGCGTCACAATCAATTTATGCAGCACATCACGTGGATCCAACTGCGTGGAAACCAGCTGCCTGTCTGCCTGAGCACAGGCGAAGAGATGCTGCCGCGCTTTCGCAAGGGTGAGCTTGCGCAAGCTCCGCGCCGCTTGAAAAATTCCATAGCAGCTGATGCTCCCATCCTTCTTGCGCGGAAGCGCCTTCTGCGCCTCACGCGATAGCTTGTTGAGCGCTGACTCAAACCCCCTGTATCCGGCAGCGGGGTTGAGGTTGTATGTATCGACCAGAAGGCGCGCGCAGTAACGATTCCGCACCGTGGGCACGATGGCTGCCCGCATGATGGTCACAGCCTGCTCTCCCTGCGCCAGCTGTTCGTTGACGAGACGCACGGCAGTGCGGCTATCCTGCCTTTCCAGTGCGCGGGAGATTTCAAAAATTACACCGTGTCGCGAAACAGGCACCATGAGTTCCACGTCCGCCTCCTGCACAGTGCGACGCTCTGAACCCAGATACACATCCAGCTTGTCCAGCTCATTGGCTATCTGACGCGATCCCTCATTCACTCGCTGCACAAAGAGATCCATCGCAGCGTTGTCAAAACGCAGGTCGCGCTGCTTCGCCAGCTTAAGCGTGAGCGCCGCCACCTCTGATTCCCAACCCTCGCGCGATATATCGATGAGAGAAGATTCCTGCATCTCCGCCGCAGCGGCAAGCTTTTTGAAAAAAGAGCGCCGCTTGTCCACCTCCGCCGCACTCACCACCAGATAAGTCTCAGCAGGCATGTTCTGCACCACCTTCACCAAATCATCCAGCGCTCCCTGCACCGCCTCACTACGCGCTCCGCTCGGCGTATCGCCCATGAAATTCGCCCCCTTCAACCAAATCACCTTCTTGCCCCCAAACATGCTCACCGTCTGCAACGCCTCCACCACACGCCCCAGACACCCCACCGCCTCATCTGCCGTGCCCACGGCCCCATCAATAATCTCGTTCCCCCAGCCATTCTCATCGCCGGCGGTAAGCTCGGCATAGCGGGCCGCAGCCCCCGCAGCTGCTGCTCCCTCGTCGCTCCCGTAGTAGATGAATGTCGTATTTTCCTCCTGCGGCATGCCCTCACCATACCACACTTCCCCTGCCTCCGCAAGTGCGAACAGGAACGCCCTCGCCGCCTGAAATCTCACTCTCCATCCACATGCGTCCCAAGAAAAATGATTTCATGGGCAGAGATCGTGATTATAGCAGGATTTGGCGTTGGGAGGCAAAATC
>CANRKR010000075.1 GCA_947631275.1 uncultured Akkermansia sp. | reverse complement strand
TTCTGAGGAAACAATTCAACCTTCCTTTTTTTTGTCCCCTCTCTCCCCTCTTTATATTTTTTCTTGGGACGCATGTGGGAGAAAATGGGATTCATTCCGGATTTGCCAAGTGTGTGAAGGAGGAGAGGAAGATTCCGGAACAAAAAGAGGCGACACTTTATGGAGGCAGAGGTGATTCATAGGGAGCGGACACATTTGCCTTTGCAATGCACAAACCGAATGCGGGAATGAAGATTCCCTTGACCGCGGCCTTTCCGCGTGTTAGACTGTCGGCACCATGAGTTCTCGAGAGATCATTGACCACACGACGCGCGGGAGGAAGGTGTTCGAAGATGAGATTGACGCGTTGCGCGTGATAGGGGCGAATCTGGGCGAAGAATTCTGCAAAGCAGTGGAGGCTATGCGCAAGGCTGTGGAGAGCGGTCATAAAATTATTGTGGTGGGTGTTGGCAAGAGTGGGCTTGTGGGTTCCAAAATCGCTGCAACGCTCACCTCGACCGGCGCCCCCTCCGTGGTGCTTGATTCAATGAACGCCATGCACGGGGATCTCGGTATCGTGCAGGATGGCGACGCATGCATTGCGATGTCTTTTTCCGGCGAGACGGCCGAGCTGCTCACCCTGCTGCCGTTTCTGAAGAGGTATGACATGCCCATCATCGGCATGACCGGCAAACCCGGATCCACTCTGGGGCAGCTTTCTGACATCGTGCTGGATACCTCCGTGGAGCGGGAAGCTGATCCGCTTAACCTTGCGCCCACATCCTCTTCCACCGCTATGCTGGTGATGGGGGATGCGTTGGCGGTGGCGCTGCTTGAGGCGCGGCATTTCACGAAAGAGGACTTTGCGCGCAGCCACCCCGGCGGTTCACTGGGGAGGGCTTTGCTCACGCGCATTGCAGACATCATGCGCAAAGAAGTGGCGACGCGCCCTCAGGATGCCACTGTGATGGATTGCCTCGTAGCGATGACTCAGGCACGAGCAGGCGCCTGCATTCTGACATGCCCGGACGGCACCTTGTCCGGGATTTTCACGCATGGCGACTTTGCCCGCGCATACCAGGCGGATCCCGCTTGCGGTAATCATTCCGTTGCGGATTACATGACAAAAAATCCGGTCTTCGTGCAAGCGGATCAGCTTGCCGTAGCGGCGGTAAAAACCCTGCGGGATCGAAGAATCGACGATCTCGTTGTGCTGGATGCTGCGCACCGCCCGGTCGGGCTCATCGACACCCAGGACCTGGTGCGCCTCAAGCTCATCTGAGGCAACGGGATACGCTGCCAGTGGCGGCATCGTGCTCCCGGGACATCAATTTCCCTTCTGCTCCAACTCGTGGAGATGAGGGTTGAGTCTGGTCATACATTCCACAATGCGGTCATTCACGCTGTGGTGAAGCATTCCCTCGGCCATGCGGCAGGCATTGAAGATGGCGGTGGCATTGGCAGAGCCGTGGGCGATAATGGAAACGCCGTTGACTCCCATGAGGGGGCAGCCGCCCACACTGTCGGCGCTCATACTCCGAGCTATGTTGCGGAATACGGAACGCATCAGCAAAGCCCCGGCCAGAGCCACCGGACTCTTTTTGATGCCCTCTTTCATCCAGTGCGCAAAAGCCTTCGCCGTGGCCTCCACGCTCTTGAGCAGGATATTCCCCGTAAAACCGTCTGTCAGAGCCACATCCAGCTCCGTCTCAAACAAATCATGCCCTTCGCAGTTTCCTGTGAAGCGGAACGGAAGAAGCTCTCGTTCAGCCAATTCGTGCAGCAGACGGTACGCTTCTTTGGAGAATTCACTCCCCTTACAATCCTCAGTCCCATTGCTCATCACAGCCACGTTCGGCATCTCGCGCCCGTAAATATACCGGGCCATCATGGCCGCCATCACCGCATATCCCACCAAATGACTCGGCTTGGCATCCGGGTTCGCCCCCGTATCACTCACCAACACGTAGCCGTGCACACTCGGCATGGGGGAAACAATCCCCGCGCGTTCCACCCCTTCCAGCAGACGCAGTTTGATCGTGCTGGCTGCCACGGCTGCTCCGGTATTGCCGGCGGAAACCACCGCATCGCTCACCCCGCTTTTCACAAGATCCACGGCCATGCTGATGGAGGAATTTTTTCCGCGGCGCACGGCGGTAAGACCGCTCTCCTTCATGGTCACCACATCCGGCGCATGCACAATCTCCAGCCGCGGATTCGCCCCGATGCCAACCGCATCGCATGCCGGACGTAACCTTTGTTCATCCCCTACCAAAAAAAGCTTCTCGAGTTCAGGGAGCCCCCTGAGCACCTCCACTGCACCCCCTATGTTGATATCCGGAGCGTTGTCCCCGCCCATGGCATCCAATGCAATCTTCATACGTCGGTAGAGTGCGCTATTCGCCTGACGTACTCTACCATAACCGACAAAGATGTCAACTTAAAAAGACTACCGCACTTGCGACTGTGTGCATTGCAAAATTCAATGTAACGCGAAGCGGGCGCATTATCCTGCCCCAAACCCCAGACCAGGAGCGAAGAAGAAAGTTCGGACAATCCTCAAATTTCAGAACCTCAGCCCCGGTGTGCTGCCGTTCTCTGCGTGGAGGTGCCCGGAGAACCTGCCGGATTCCGAAGCGGAGGGGTTGCTCCATTCATCGCTCAGAGATATGGCGTCCTCTTCCTCCGCCAGAGCCGTGAAGAAAGCGGGGGAACGCCGACGCGAACTGACACGCTGCACAGTGGTGCCCACAACGCCCTGAGCATCACCGGGACGCAAAGAGCGGGCGCTTTCCTCCAGGGCACAGGGGGAGGCGGAAGCAATGGAGGGGGAAGAAACGCCGTTCTGCTGCCAGATCCAGACGCCGGCGCAGAGAGCGCCGAGGCTGAAAGTGGAGGCCCCGAGGGCAATGCGACGCACCCCGATCCTGTCCATGAGCATCATGAGCTGCTCCCAAAGAAGAGAGCGCATGCTGCGGCAGGCGGTTTCACGGACGATGCGTTCGCGGAAATCGTAGAGAAATCTCTCTTCAAAACAAGCTTCCGGTGTAGCTTCTATGAGCAAGGACCTCAGTAGAATACGAAGTTCCTGCCGCTCATCGTCCTGCTCAGTCTGTGAAAGGTGCTTCTTCATGGGAGGAGATTACCGGTTGATCACGTCGCTGTCATATAGACAGCGACCTGTTAGTCGGCGTTGAAAAAAATCATGTTTTTTTTGACTCAAACGGAATTTCTCTTTGATAGGAGGGGAAAGCAAAATGATTCCGGTCGTGAAGCGATACACGGAAAGCGATGGCCCGTCGGCAGAGCAGGCGAGCTTCCTCCTCACGGATCCAGGCATCGATAAGAGCTTCGCCCTGCCGCACGGCATTTCTGCGACTTTGCAGGGTGTTATCTGCAATATTCTGCATGGTATCAATATCATACAGGACTGCGCCATCGATGCCGCCCACGGCGGGATCAATGTTGCGCGGCACGGAGAGGTCGACCAGAAAGAGGGGTTTGCCACGGCGGGCGGCACAGGCTTGCCGGACCACCGAAGCGCCAACCACATACACCGGGGCAGCGGTGGAGACGATGACAATATCGGTGGACTCAAGGTAGGGAATCCATTCGGAAAAGCGAATAACACGACCACCGATACATTCTGCGAGATCCACAGCGCGATCATATGATCGATTGGCTACGAAAATGCTCTTTGCCCCCCGGGAAACAAGACTCTGCGCCGTGGAGCGAGCCACGTCCCCCGCCCCCACGAGGAGGACGCTCAAGCCCTCCAGATTGCCGAGCACCTGCTGCGCCAAATAGACTGCAGCGGCGCCAACGGATGTGGGGCCGACCGTGAGCGGGATGCAGCTACGCACTTTCTTGGCGATGGAAAACGAACGCTGAAAGATGCGGTGGAGTGAACCCGAAGCCGCACCGCAAACACGCGCGGAACGGTAGGCGCTCTTGAGTTGACCGAAAATTTCTGTCTCACCAATGACCATGGAATCCAGACCGGCAGCGACAAGAGCAAGATGCCGCAGGGCTTTTCTCCCGGTATGCAGGTAAAAGCTGCCGCAGAAGTCGTCCATCTCTTCCCCTGCAATGAGTCGGGGAATAGCCTCCGCTGCAATGTCCGGGCACCGACTCGAAAAGTAAACCTCTGTGCGATTGCAGGTGGAGAGCAACACACAGGCATCGATGAAGGGCGCACGGCAGAGGCGTTCGCAGGTCTCATCCAGCAGACGTTGCGAGACGGCAAACTTCTCCCGCACCGCCACGGGGGAGGTACGGTAATTGATACCCCAGCAACAGAATCTTTGCTCTCCTGCATCCATTATCCTCTCTCGATGCTGCAGATCGTTTCCACTATGCTATCGACAGTATGCAGCGGGGCTTCGATATCGACGGGCAAACCTATGTCCCGCAGGGTCTTGCTGGTGACAGGACCCATGCTGACAACCCGGCAGCTCTCCGGCAGTCGGAGCCCCATTTTCACAAAGTGGCGCACCGTGCTGGAACTGGTGAAGATGATGAAGTCAGCTCCCTGTGCCAGAAGACGCTCTGCGAACGGGGCATCGACCGGTTCCACATCGTATGCGATGCACTCGTCCACGATGGCTTTGCGTTTGGTTAATTCATCGAAAATGAAGCGTCTGGCCTGTTGAGCGTGTATCCAGAGCATGGTACAGTGTGCGAGACCACCGAAATCATCTTCCCTGCGATCGAATTCTTCAATCAATTTCTCCGCCACAGCTTCCTGCGGCATCACGTCCACCATGAGACCGCGCTTGCGCAGTTCGGCAGCAGTGCCGGAACCTAGAGCCGCGATGCGCACTCCTCCCAGTTCCCGCAGATCCTCATACACCGCAAAGAAAGCCTCAAAAAACCTTCGCACACCATTCGGACTGGAAAAGACAAGCCAATCATGGTGACGAGCATTCACGACAGCCTCGGCGAATGCCTGTCTGTCCGTCGGCGGCACGAGGCGCAGCATAGGGATAGGGACAACCTCCGCTCCCTGTTCGCCGAGTAATTGAGAGAGACGTCCTACCTGTTCGCGGGGGCGGGTCACAATAATGCGGCGTCCGCTCAACGGCAGATTTTTGCGCCAATCAAGCTCCTCTGCGAGATCCACCACCTCGCCGATGACAACGACAGCCGGGGAGTCGACGCCGGCAGCTTCCACGGCGTCGGCGATGGACGCGACCGTCCCTCGCACGCAGCGTTGGCGAGCTGTCGTAGCCCACTGGATAACAGCTGCCGGAGTTTGAGGAGCCTGGCCTCCTTGCAGCAACTTACCCATCAGCTCACGCAGGTTTTCCATGCCCATGAGTACAACTTTGGAGCCGGGGGCAGCCGCCAGCGCATCCATCTGCACAGCGGCGGCATCCCTGCCGCTCATCCCATGACCTGCAACCAGGGTAAGCTGAGAGGCTACTGAGCGGTGAGTCACCGGGATGCCGGCGTAGGCAGGTCCCGCCAACGCAGAGCTGACGCCCGGCACGATTTCAAAAGGAACTCCGACCTTTCGCAGAAACAACGCCTCCTCTCCACCGCGCCCAAATACCAGAGGATCTCCCCCTTTCAAGCGAACCACGCACTGATATTCTTTCGCCTTTCGGACAAGCAGCGCGTTGATCTTCTCCTGAGACATGGTGTGCTTCCCGCCGCGCTTCCCGGCATCCACCAGTTCACAACCTTCCCTGCAATGACCGAGAATTTGCAACGGAATGAGGGCATCATATACCACGCAATCCGCCCGCTCGAGAAGCTCCATTCCCCGCACGGTCACAAGACCGGGGTCACCCGGACCAGCCCCCACAAGATACACGCGTCCTGTCGTTTTTCCAGCCATCACAGGGTCGGCTGCTCGAGCTGTGCGGCAGCGGGCTGCAGTTGATCAGGATTCGTTGGCGTTTCCGATGCGACAGGAGGTTGAGGTTCGGCAGGATCTTTCACTACCGACTGCGGAGAGGGGGCGGAGTCCACGTTTTCCGGCGATTCAGGCATGGGCGCGCACTCCGGCGCAACGGGCTCTTCCGGAGCCGTTGCCAAACCTGTTTCTGCCCCCGGCGCAGCGGGAGGCTCCGGTTGCTGCGGCTCGGACGGTTGCGGCGCAGGAGGACCGGGCTGAGTTGGCTGAGCAGGCTCGGGTTCCGCTCCCCCATCCGTGGGAGGAGGCGTGTTCGCTACCCTGGGCTCTGCGGAATCGGGAACCCCGGCAGCATGGCGCCCCAGGCGAATAAGCTCTGACACAGTCACAAGCTTAAACCCCCGATCCTGCAATCCCTTCACCACTCCCTCCACCGCGGCCAATGTGCTGCCGTGGATGTCGTGCAGGAGGATAATTGAACCGTTGCGCGCGCCCTGTACCGCACGATTGATCACGACGCCTACTCCCGGATGCTTCCAATCCACTGTGTCGACATCCCACAGGACAGAAGGCATGCCGTACTGCTGCATCATGAAGCTCGTCACCGCTTTGTCGGTGGCGCCATAGGGAGGGCGCATCACGCTCGGGAGATGTCCCGTGGCCTGCCGCACCACTTCGGACGTGCGGTTCATTTCGGAAATAATCGTGTCGCGACCCTTGCCGGTGAGTTTGATATGACTCCAGGTGTGGGATCCGATTTCATGACCTTCTGCCGCGGCACGAGCCAGAATTCCTTTGTTGCGTACGGCATTTTCACCCAGCACGAAGAAGGTAGCCTTCGCTCCATGTCGTCGCAAAATATCCAGCACTTTCGGTGTGTAGGCTGCGCTGGGACCGTCATCAAAAGTGAGCGCGACGTACCTCCCCGGCACGTTGACGCGAGCGATGCGAGCTCCCGGCGCCTGAGGCACAACCGGGACCGCAGTTTGCTGCACTGTTTCGGTCGGTTGTGCGGGTCGGGATTTTACAGTCGGCTTTTTGGGCGGCGCCGTTTGCCGCACGGGTGGCTGCACCTCTTGTGCAGGCGTTTCCGGCTTTACGTCCCTGCGCGTTTGCATACACGCCGCAAGCGCGACTGCTGTAAGCACGATGAAAAACCTGACTCTCTTCATAACAAAGCGGCTTTATTATACTCCTCTGCCCCCGGATTGACAAGAGCGAATTCCCCGGCTCCTTTCTTCTGTGCATTACCGCAATGCCTCAAAAATAAAGTCACCGAAGAACCGCTGATCGAGTAGGGGGCTTTCGCCCCCTCTCACACCACCGTACGTGCCTTTTATGGCATACGGCGGTTTCCTAACCTTT
>CANRKR010000074.1 GCA_947631275.1 uncultured Akkermansia sp. | reverse complement strand
AATAATTTAAATAATCTATTGATGCTGAATTCTATACATCTAATTCTGCCCCTGGGTTTTCAAATGCGTTTGCCCTGACTCCGGGCAATCACGCTTGACATGCAGTTACTTTATGTCTCATAATACGGAGGATGAAAACGACCACCAACTTCACATTTGATGTGCCTACGCGTACTTTCTTTGGCGCGGGCTCTCTGAACTCGTTGCACACGCATCCCCTGCCGGGCAAGAAAGCTCTTGTCGTGATTTCCAATGGCAGATCCACTCGCGCCAATGGGTATCTGGATCGCACGCTGGAGCAGCTGAAACTCGCGGGGGTGGAGGCTGTTGTTTTCGATAAAGTGCAGGCGAACCCTCTGAAAGCGACGGTGGAAGAGGGCGGGGCGTGTGCGCGGCAGAACGGTTGTGATTTCATTGTGGCGCTCGGTGGCGGCAGCTGCATGGACGCCGCCAAAGGCATTGCTGTGATGGCGACGAATGAAGGAGATTTGTGGGACTACATTGTTCCGGGTACCGGCAAGGGGAAGCCCATTGAGAACACGCCTCTGCCCATTGTGGCGATTACGACCACGGCCGGTACCGGCTCGGAGACGGATTCCGGCGGCGTGATCACAAATCCCGAGACGCACGAGAAGACGGCGATTTTCAGCCGAGACCTCTTCCCCAGGATAGCGATTGTCGATCCCGAGCTCATGCTTTCAGTGCCTGCTCAATTCACGGCTTATCAGGGATTCGA
This sequence comes from uncultured Akkermansia sp., assembly GCA_947631275.1. Classification (GTDB taxonomy): domain Bacteria; phylum Verrucomicrobiota; class Verrucomicrobiia; order Verrucomicrobiales; family Akkermansiaceae; genus Akkermansia. The sequence goes on along the minus strand of CANRKR010000074.1, from coordinate 6,469 downwards.
TGCTCTCTTCCACAGCACGGAGGGCTATATCGCCTCCACCGCCAATCTTGTGAGCGATATGGTCGCCATCACTGCCATTGAGAACATTGGCAAGCACCTGGCGGCCACCGTGCGGGATGGCAAGGCTCTCGCGGATCGTGAGAGGGTAGCCTTTGGGAACTGGCTTTCCGGTGTGCAGATGGTCGTGGGCACCTGCACGAGCGAGCATTCGCTGGAGCATGCGCTTTCTGCTTATCACCAGGAGTTGCCACACGGGGCAGGACTCATTATGATTTCACTCGCGTACTACAAGCATTTCATCGATCGCGGGGCGCAGCCGGATCGCTTTGTGCGCATGGCTCAGGCTCTGGGGATGAAGGATGCTGCCCGACCGGAGGATTTTCTGACTGCTCTCCGTGCGCTTCAGGAGGCCTGCGGCGTGGCAAACCTCAGGATGAGCGATTATGGTATCACGCCGGATGAGTTCGAGACTATGGCTCACAACGCCAGGTCCGCAATGGGCTGGCTTTTCGATCACGACCCTCTCCCTCTCTCTGTTGAAGATTGCGTTGCCATCTACAGCTCCTCCTATCGCTGATTGTGCCGTGATTCGTCGCGTCAAACAAGGGGATGCTTCCGCTGTGGCAGCCATCTACCGGTACTATGTTGAGGAAACCACGGTTTCCTTTGAACTTGTGGCGCCGAGCGAGGAGGTCATGCGCGAGCGCATCCGCTCGATCACGTCTGCCGGATTTCCCTACTACGTGTGGGTGGAGAAAGGAGAGGGAGGAGAAGAAAAAGTCCTTGGCTACTGTTACGCGCACCCGTGGAAGGAGCGACCCGCTTACGCCGCGACATTGGAGACGACTTTGTATCTTATTCCCCCGGCGCAGGGACTCGGCGTCGGCCGTGCTCTGATGCAGCGACTCATCAGTGATTGCCGCGAACTCGGGATTCATGCGCTCATCGCCTGCATTACGGCAGAGAACACACGCAGTTGCCTTTTCCACGAACGTCTCGGGTTCGTTCGCGTCTCACTCTTCCCTGAGGTGGGATACAAACTGGGACGGCGACTGGATGTCGTGGACTACGAGCTTCTGCTGCGTGAAAAAGAGGAGTCTTGACATCAAGTAACTTGAGACTGTATCATGACGTTATCATGAAGAGAACGATTTTTGCAGGCGCTATGCTTTCATTGCTGCCGTTTCTGCCGTCTTTCACCGCCGCGCAGGAGCAATCTACACCCCCTACCGTTATGAAAAAGATCACCCAGACAGCCGGTCGCGAGCAACTCGGGGATTTTGCCCCGCAGTTTGCCCATTTCAATGATGATGTTCTCTTCGGCGAGAACTGGAACAACGAGGAACTGAGCGTAAAGACTCGCTGCATGATTACCGTGGTAGCGCTCATGAGCCAGGGTATCACCGATTCTTCGCTTGTCCACCATCTGCAAAATGCGAAGAACAACGGTGTCACTCGAGAGGAGATCGCCGCACTCATCACTCATGTCGCCTTCTACGCCGGCTGGCCAAAGGCCTGGGCCACTTTCCGCCTGGCCAGAGAAGTGTGGACATCGGATTCTGGCGCTTCTGCATCTGTCACTCCGAAACAGCGACATGCTGAGCGCATCATGTTCCCCATCGGCAAGCCAAATGATGCCTTTGCCAGGTATTTCATAGGGCAGAGCTACCTTGCCCCTGTCTCCACTGAGCAAGTAAAGATTTTCAACGTGACTTTTGAGCCTCGCTGCCGCAACAATTGGCACATTCATCGCGCTGCCAGGGGTGGCGGCCAGATGCTTATCGGAATCGGCGGACGCGGCTATTATCAGGAATGGGGTAAGGATCCCGTCGAAATCAAAGAGGGTACCGTTATCCACATTCCAGCCAATGTTAAGCATTGGCATGGAGCTGCGCCTGACAGCTGGTTCTCCCATCTCGCCATCGAGATTGACGGTGAGGAAACGTCCAACGAGTGGCTCGAACCCGTCACCGACGAGCAATACGACAAGCTCAAGTGAGTTCGTCCAACGTCGGAAGGGGCGCGAATTTCATCTCTGGTCCATTGCTGTCCCATCGGTTTTCTTCCATGCGGACAAGGGGGGAGTATACTGCCCTATTTTCCCTCAAACTTGCGGGGACCGGGACACGTCGCTGCTTTCCTGATTGCACAGTGGTGCACGTGTCGGGATGTTGAGGAGAGAGCAGCTTCTGCCGGATGAATCAAAAAAAGGTTGCAAAACAGGTGGAATCGCGCTACCCTATGCTCCGTCTTACGCGATATGGATGGGAGTTCACCAGAAGCATCTCTTGCCCTTGAGCTGTCTCAGTTGACAGAATTCCGGTTCGGTCCGGATTGGGCTCGTAAGGATAATTTCAGTAAGGCTGACAAGTATGCCCGCTACACTGAAAAGGCGGAGCGTCGGGAACGAGCGAGCTCGCGCCGGGGCAACAATGCGCAGAGGTCGCGTGAGATGCGTTCCGCTGACGGCGCGGCGAGGCGTACCGGTGACAGATCGGAGAGGCGCTTTTCCCGTTTTCCTGCCGGGTCGAATCGTCCGCGTCGTGAACTTCCGCAGCCGGCGGAGGGGCTCCGCGTGGAGATGCGACCATGCAACACGGTGCTTTCCCTTTTTTCCGCAGAGATCCAGCGTAGCAAACGCGTGCTTTCCTTGATGGATCTCGCTCGTGTGGTCGCCGCAAAGCGGGATCGGTTCGATCTCGTTTTCATGAAGCAGGAGAAGGGGCCGATCATGTATCATTCCACGAAGGAGGATGGCTCCTGCTGGCTTTCGGAGGCAGAGGCTCTTGCCTACTTGCCGCACGCTCCGTGGTTCCGTGAATATTACACGGAAGACGAAGTGCCGGTAAATCCTCCCAAGGGCGCTTTCACGGGGATAGCTGTCTGCTCTCTGGGTGGGGAGGTGATCGGTCCGGTGAATTGGCATGGCTACCAACCGGCCGTCACGGCTCTCTACAAGACCAGGTATTCGGCAATGTCCCTGCATGATTTCCTGGCAACGATCAAAGTGAACAAAGATGAGGAAGCGGTGCAGGAGTGGTTGCGTGCCGCCTCCGTACAAAAGGTGTGGTATCCAAGTCGTGAATCGGCGGAGCAGGAGACGCGCACCACGTTTACGACGATTCATGAGGTGCAGGATGATTTCAGAGAACACCATTTTTCGGAGGTGTTCAAGGAGGAGGAAAAGGTCTTTATCAATGCTTCGACGCCTGCACAGAAGCTTTCGCCCGGGCTGGCGGCGTATGTTTCCATTCTTTCCGGCAAGTTATTGCGCGCTCCGCAGATTCTCATTCCCAACCTCTGCCATGGTCTGGCGCGTCACCGCATGCCCATCTTCAAGTGGAAAGGTCATCACTACACCGGTCCAAGTCGCTTGCGCGCCGTGCCGACGGGCACAGTGCTGGCGGATCGCATGGCGGCGATTGTGAAGTGGGCTGAAGAAAATCCTGGCAAGAAGACGGATGTCATGCTGTCGGAACTTACTGGGGTACGCGCCGGCGAGGATGAAGAGAGCAAAAAAGCCGCACAGGAGGCGTATGACCCTTACACGGCTGACATGATTTGGCTCATGGAGCAAGGTTTTATCCTCGTGACCGGCGATAATTCAGTCTGGCTTCCCAAGACGGTCCCTGCCCAGCCTGAACCGGACGCGAAGAAGAAAGAAACGGTCGGGAAGGAGGATTCCGCTCTTCCCCAGGAGGCGGAGGAGAAGCAGGGGGTGTCTGCTGAGGAACTGGAGGAGGCGGGAGGCGCCTCTCAGTCTCCTGAGGAGACGGCGAGTGAGTCCGAGGGCGCGAGTAGTGATGCCGGCGAAGAAGAAGCCGCTCATACGTGAGTTCCTCTTGTTTTTTGTGATTTCGGCACACTTTAGACTTGCAAGCGGCGCCAAGATATGCTCCAATAGGGCTCGCAGTTCTACTCCACGCGCACGTGGCGGAATTGGTAGACGCGCTAGTTTCAGGTTCTAGTGGGTAACTCCGTGGAGGTTCGAGTCCTCTCGTGCGTAGCATAAAACTGCTCCAAGGCCTACGGGTGTCCCCGTAAGCCTTTTTTCGTGCATGGGACTCTTGCAATTCGTACTTGTGGAGGGATGGGGGATATGGTAGGATAAGAGCATGGCAACACCACCATTTGTGTATCAGGAAATGTTTCCCATGGGGGAGGATAAGACCGAGTACCGGCTGCTTACGAAAGATTATGTGAGTGTGGGAGAATTTGAAGGAAAGCCTATGCTCAAAGTGGAACCGGAAGGGCTGCGATTGCTCGCGGAAACAGCGTGGCACGATGTGGCGTTTTACCTGCGCCCGGCGCATCTGCAGCAAGTGCGAGCTATTCTGAGCGATCCGGAAGCATCGGAGAATGACAAGAGTGTGGCGCTCACCCTTCTGCGCAACGCGGAGGTGGCGGCGTTGGGGGTGCTGCCGCTCTGCCAGGACACCGGCACTGCCATCTGCGTGGGCAAGAAGGGGCAGCAGGTGTGGACCGGCTGCAATGATGCGGAATGGATCTCTCATGGTGCATACGATTGCTATACGAAGAACAGCCTGCGCTACTCGCAGAATGCGCCGCTCGATATGTACCGCGAGGTGAACACGGGCACCAACCTGCCGGCGCAGATTGACTTGTTCGCTACGGATCACGGCATGGAGTACAGCTTCCTCTTTATCGCGAAGGGCGGCGGCTCTGCCAACAAGACATATCTTTACCAAGAAACCAAGGCCTTGCTCAACCCGACCTCGCTCAAGAAGTTCATGGTGGAGAAGATGAGCACGCTCGGCACAGCCGCCTGTCCGCCGTACCACGTCGCCTTTGTCGTGGGCGGCACGAGCGCGGAGCTATGCCTCAAGACCGTGAAACTCGCCTCGACCAAATACTACGACAATCTGCCCACGAACGGCAACGAGCATGGGCGCGCCTTCCGCGATCTGGAGCTCGAAGCCGACCTGCGCAAGGAAGCCGAGAAGCTGGGTCTGGGAGCTCAATTCGGCGGCAAGTGGTTCGCGCTGGACGTGCGCGTGGTACGCTTGCCGCGGCATGGGGCATCCTGTCCGGTGGCATTGGGCGTTTCCTGCTCGGCGGATCGCAATGTGAAGGCGAAAATTACCCCGGAGGGCATCTTTATTGAGCAGCTGGAGAATGATCCCGGCAAGTACATTCCCGCCGAGCTGCGCGAGACCAGGAGCGCCGGCGTGCCCATCAACCTCGACCGCCCGATGAAGGAAGTGCTCGCGGAACTCTCTCAATACCCGGTTAAGACGCGGCTTTCGCTCACCGGCACCATCATCGTGGGACGCGACATTGCGCACGCCAAGCTCAAGGAGCGACTGGACGCCGGACAGGACTTGCCGGATTACATCAAGAATCACCCCATCTACTATGCCGGTCCCGCCAAGACGCCTGAGGGCTGCCCTTCCGGCTCCTTCGGACCCACCACGGCAGGGCGCATGGACTCCTATGTGAACCTCTTCCAGAGCCACGGCGGCAGCCTCATCATGATTGCCAAGGGCAACCGCTCGCAAGCCGTCACGGACTCCTGTCAGAAGCACGGCGGCTTCTATCTCGGCTCCATCGGCGGGGTGGCGGCGGATCTGGCGAAAAACTGCATCACCTCCATTGAGTGCCTGGAGTACCCTGAGCTCGGCATGGAAGCCATCTGGAAGATCACCGTCAAGGATTTCCCTGCCTACATCCTCGTGGACGATAAGGGACACGATTTCTTTGCGGATATCCGCGCCGGCTGGGCTTGCCCGGGATGTGCGCACTAAACTCCACTCGGATTTCGCCTCCCCACGACGATGAGCGACAAACTAAAGACTTTTCTCAAGCGCCTCTTCTCCACCATCATCGGTCTCGTTGTGGCGGCGGCGGCGTTGGGCGGGACGTACTATTTTGAAAACACATGGTACTGCGCGGCGCTCATCTGCGTGCTCTGCAACCTGGCCGCCGTCGAGTGGTTCCTGATGTTGCGGGAGAAGAAAACAGAGTGCAATCGCTGGCTTATCCTCGTCGGAGGTTTGGTGTATCCATGGCTTCCGGCTTGTGGACTCATCAGCGGGACTACCGGTCTCGTCCTTTTTATCCTGACCGCTTTCATCTGTGAGCTGTTGCGCATGGATTACGGCAAGCAGAGCGCCGAGGCAGCTCTCCGCAGCGTCGGCACCACTGTCCTCGCCTTTGTCTATCCGGGATGGTTCTTTTCCTTTGCTCTCCATTACATGGAACCGCAGCTCGGCATTCCCATTCTAGTAACGCTTGTTGTGTTCACAAAACTCAGCGATATCTGGGCCTACCTCTGCGGGGTTCTCGTTGGGCGCCGTTTTATCTCACGACCCTTCAGCCCCGCCGTCTCCCCCAAGAAATCGTGGGAGGGGATCATCGGCTCCTTCATCCTTACCATCCTCTGCGGAATGGCGAGCCTCTGGTATATTGAGTCGAAATTCCCCGCAGTGGATGCCCTCCCCACGGTGGA
>CANRKR010000073.1 GCA_947631275.1 uncultured Akkermansia sp. | reverse complement strand
CGGCTACCACGGGTTATGATCGTATCAAGTTTCTGAATGCTGTCATGATGGCAGCAGATGGCGATTACGATGAAGCCTTGAAGTACGCTCGCCAAGTGGAGCAAAGTACGGATTTCCGCGTGCTGCAACTCAATGCTACGTGGTACCAAACCGGGAAGTACGGCAAAGTGGATGAAGCAGCGGTAAAACGCTGTTTGCAGCGCGCAGCACAGAATGACAAGTAGCAAGATGGTCCCATGAGTACAAAACGCCCCATTGTGCTGTATGGACTTACCCTCCTCCTTTTTATGTCGATGGGAGAGGTGGGAAAATTAGGGGACGGGGTTGGGGTCAGGGAATTATGAGAAAGACGTAGAAAAACCCGCCGGGACTGAGGAGCCGGGGCGGGTTTGAAGTCGTTTGGTGGGGAATGGGCTCTCTTATTTGAGGAGCATCTTGAAGTCCACGACGACGGCGCGGTCGGCAGTGACGAGCACCGGGTTGCCGTCGATGGCAGTGATTTCCGGCACTTCGAGCACGAGCTGCTGAACCTTCTTGAGAGTGTCAGCAAGGGGACCGACTGCCTTCGGCGCTTCGCCGCGGACGCCGTTGAGAATGGTGCCCACCTTGGTTTCCTTGATCATGGTATCGAAGTCGTCTGCCGGGAGGATGCGCATGGTGGTATCTCGCATGACTTCCGTGTAGATGCCACCGGTACCGAAGACCATGACACGACCAAAGTTTTTGTCACTATTTACGCCGATGATGGTTTCCGTGGCTTTGGTGATCATTTCCTGAATGAGCACGGAAGCGCCCTTCAGAGAGAATTTTTCAATAGAACCCCAGAGACCATTCCACGCTTCCATGAAGGTAGCGTCATCGTGGATATTCAGGTAGATGCCCTTCATCTCAGTCTTGTGCAGGGCATCGGGAGCGGAGAGTTTCAGCACCACCGGGCGCGGGAAGAGGCTGCGGCAGAACTCAAGAGCCTCCTGCTTGTCGGTGAAGTTGCCGCTCTTCGGGTAGTCGATGCCGTAGTGATCCATGAGTTTGTTCACGGTGACCTGGGGCAAGGAAGCGAGTCCCTGAGCCTTTGCAGCGGCGATCTCGTCTTTCAGAGCCGCGGGCAGCTCGTAGGTCTCCACATGCGGAAGCTTCTTACCGCGGTATGCCATTTGCGCCTTCAGCATGCCGAGCAGACGTACCACATCCGCCGGGTACTCGTAAGTGAGAATCTTTGCGGCCTCCAGCAGCTTGCGACCCTCATCCACATGCGCCCCACCCACAAAGGAGCAGAAGATGTTCACATTCTTGTATTGCGGGGCGAGACGAATGATGGCCTCAGCGGTGCCGGTGGGATCTGTGACACGCTGCGGGGTGAGCAGCACGAGGATGTTCTTGTACTCGCCGCATTCGCAGAGTACGCGCAGGGCGTTCTCATAGCGATCAGCCTTTGCGTCGCCCACCACATCAATTGGGTTGCCCAGGGCGGCTTCCGGTGTGAGCACAGCTTTGAGAGCCTCAATGGTCTTTTCACTCGGGCGAGCGAGATCCAGCCCGGCGTCCTCACAGAGGTCGGAGGTGAGCACGCCAACGCCGCCGGCATTGGTAAGCACGGCGAGTTTGCCGTCGAATTCCTTGTGGTTGCAGTATTGGAGAATCTCAAGCAGACCGAAGAGCTCGCGGTCATTGTACGCCTGAATGGCGCCGGCACTCTGCAGGGCGATCTCCAGCACGCGGTAATTTGGCGCCAGAGATCCTGTGTGGGAAAGGGAGGCAGCTTGAGCCTTGGAGCTCTTACCTGGCTCCATGATCACGCAGGGCTTTGTATCAGAAACTTTCTTCAGCACGCGCAGGAAATCCTTGCCGTTCTTGAGAGACTCAAGGTAGAACACGAAAGCGGAGGTGTTCGGGTCATCCTGCAGGGCATCGAGCAGCTTGTCTTCTCCCATGGCGGCCTTGTTGCCGATGGAGATGAAGTGTGAGAAACCGATGCCCTTGCCGGCAGCCCAATCCATGATGGCGGAGCAGTAGGCGCCGGATTGCGAGATGAACGCCACGTTCCCTTGCCCGGGGAAACCATCGGCGAAGGAGGCGTTCACTTTGTCAAAGGTGGAGATGTGACCCAGGCAGTTCGGACCAAGCAGGTTGATGCCGTTATCCAGACACTTCTGAGCGATACGTTTCTCAAGCTCTTTCTCGCCTACCTCTGCAAACCCGGCGGTGATGATGGAGATGTTTTTTGTCTTATTCACCACACAGGCGTCAATCACCGGCTCTGTGAAACGTGCCGGCACCAGGATGACAACCAGGTCCATCGGCTCCGGCAGGGTATCCACAGAGGCGTAGCAGGGCTTGCCGTACACCTCTTTGCCGGCAAGCTTGGGATTCACGCCGTAGAGCTTACCACTATACCCGGCGGCGAGGATGTTGTTGAACACGACAGCGCCGAGTTTCGAGGGATTATCGGATACACCCACCACAGCAATGCTGGCAGGACGGAAAAAAGATTCGAGTGACATAGCTAAAGTTGGTTAATGATAAAAAAGAAGAGCCAGGGCGGCTCGTGCTTGACAGAATAGCACTCTGCGCATCCTCTTGCAAGTACTTTGTCGAGAAAAAATGCATCTTTTTTGAACAAATAATCAGGACGAACACCTAGAGAGTCAGGGTTGACAGGAGAGGGGAGTTTACGGTACAATGTTGGGCATGATCAGAAAACTTCTTACGCTGTGTTGTGCTGCGCTGATGGTGTCACTCGTCGCATGCAAAGGGAATGCGGATCACTGGGGAACTGATTTGGATCAGGGATTGAAGGAGGCAGGAAAAGAGAAAACCCTTGCGCTTGTCGAATTCACAGGATCGGACTGGTGCCCTGCCTGCATTCAGTTGCGGGCGAAAATTCTGAATACGCCGGAGTTCCGTGAGTGGGTGGCGAATAATAAGCTCGTGCTTGTCGAACTGGATTTTCCCAATGACCCGAGCAAGACTACACCGGAGGAGAAGCAAAAGAGAGAAGCCAATCGCGAAAAATACGATGTCCAGGGCTACCCCACCATGCTGATCATGGATAACCGAGGCATCCCTTACGGCGGGGTGGTAGGTGCTGCCGCTACGGCGAAGGACTACATTGCTGCTTTAGATGAGGCGCTCAAACGAGCGAGGGAGGCGAGCGAGCAGTTGACGAATGCTGACGCCTTGCAAGGTCTGGAAAAAGCGCGTGCGCTGGCGAACTTCTTGCGCTCTCTGGATGAGGGAGGGCGCAAATACTGTGAGCAGCACACTGACATCCTCAAGCGCATCGCACAAGACGACGCGGCGGATGAAACCGGCATCCGCAAAGAAGCGGAACGTCGCGAAATGATCAGGAAACAACAGAAAGAGTTTACCGATGCCCTCGGCAAGGTTATCAGCACAGTAAAGCCTCCCAAGACTATCCCCGCGATGCGCGAAGAGATTAAGCGTCGGCTGGACGAGGGTAAGGAATTGTTGCCGGAGGTGCGGCAGTTCATGTACCAGGTGCTTGCGGGATCGCATTACCAGCTTATGGATAAGCAGGGGGCGATCCCCTACATTGAGGCCGCTATTCAGGAGATGCCCAATTCTCCGCAGGCAGAACGCCTGCGCACACTTATGAAGCAGATTCAGGGGGAGATTGAGAACGAAAAGCAAACTCCTGCTGCGCCTCAGTCGAGCGGAGCACCTGCTGCTCCCGCACCGCCAGCTCCGACCGAGCAGCCGACGGCGGCATGAGGATCAGATTCAGCCGGGAGTCGTCTCGGTTCGGCGTGCGATCTGCCAGCAAAGTCTGAACGAAGGCGCGAAATCTTCTGGACACCGTTTCAACCAGGCGTCGATAACGACGGGAGGCAATGGTAACACGGCGGAAATTTCCGCTGCGGGGAAATGCACCTTTCCATCGTAACCGTGCAGGGCATAGAGTTCCACATGCTCCATGCCGGTGTCGGGCGAAGCGGAGAGTTTGGCGAGCAGCTCGAGTTGAGATGGTTCTGCCCGTAGTCCGAGTTCTTCCTCCAATTCCCGAACGGCGGCAGGCAGGTAATCTTCCCCGGCGTTCAGATGCCCGGCTGCGGAGGAGTCCCATACGCCCGGCAGCCGGTCTTTGAGCATGGAACGTTTTTGAAGGAGACAATCCCCTTTCCTGTTGAACACGAGAATATGCACGGCACGGTGCATCAGTCCTTGCGCGTGCACTTCATCTCGCGGAGCCTGACGCAGCACGTGGTCGGACTCGTCGACCACATCGAAAGATTCATCGCCGTACTGCGGGAGGTCGGACAGGGGGTTGGGATCGTAGGTTCTTGTGAGCTCAGCCCACTGGGCAAGTCGCAGTTCTTCGGCACGCGCGGTGGATGGAATATTGAGACGCTCCGCAACCTGAGCCCAAGGCGGGGAGGGAGGAAGCTGCTTATGCAGCTGCTTGCGACGGCAGGTGAATCCACGCCGTGCCAATTCATCCAGCAAACGACGGTCGAAAGGAGGAAATTCCTCCTCCTCACGAGGGGTAAGCAGTATCACTGCCGAATCGATTGTCGGGCGAGGATAGAATACACCGGGTGGCACAATGCGCAGGAATTTACAACTCCAATCGATTTGAATGCGCAGGGAAAAGAGACCCCAATCGCCCTTGCCGGGTTGCGCAAGGATGCGCTCTACAAGTTCCTTTTGCAGCATGATCACAGCGCGGCAGAAGGGGTGAGGATGTCGCATCAGGTTTGACATGATGGCTCCCCCCGCCGAATACGGTAAGTTGCCCAGCAGTTTTACGCTCGGACGTTCCGCAAAGAGAAATCTCGGATCCCATTTTGCTGCGTCAACCTGGTGCACGTCAACGCCTGGTTCATCCTTCCACCGCTCGCGTTGGTACTCGGCGAGTCGAGCGTCAAATTCCACCAGGATCACGCGGCGGCAACGACCGACAACATGCTCGGTGAGAGATCCAAGCCCCGGTCCCACTTCCACAATACAGTCGTTCGGTTGCGGTTCAAGCGCATCGACAATGCTGCGAGCGGTGTTTTCGTCCACCAGGAAATTTTGTCCCAGGGCTTTGGATGGGGAGATATTCAGCTGTTCCAGCAATTCGCGAATACGGGAGAGAGTCATGATTCGGGGGAGTGGGGAACGGAAGAAAAATGCTGCCACCCGCCGGAAAAGGGGAGGGGAGTGGCGCCGGGAGGCGTAAGAACCCCGATGCGGGTGAGACCAAGCTCAGCGCAAGCGGCGTCTGCGCCTTCCGCCGGAAGGGCGATCAGTAGTTCGTAGTCCTCTCCGTCACTCATTGCCTGCTGCACATCGCACTCGGGGTTGCAGGGGATTTTTTCTTCATCCAGCATGAAACCACAGCCACTTGCCTGTGCCAGTCGTGGCAGATCCGCCGCAAGCCCGTCGGAAAGATCCATCATTGCCGTGGCCCGTGGGTTGCGGTGAAGCAGGCAGCGGCCAAGTCCCACACGAGGGGTGAAGCGCAGGTGGCGCCCGCTTGTGAATGATCCACCGAGAGGACCGGATACGCAGAGCACATCTCCGGGATTTCCACCGCTGCGCAAGATGGCGCATCCGTGTTCCACTCGTCCGGTAAGGGTAATGCTCAGAGCGAGACCGTCGTGGGGAAGAGAGGTGGTTTCTCCCCCTGCGAGAGAGATGTCAAATTCTTGCGCGAGGGCAGCCATTCCGCGATAGATGCCTTCGAGAGGCTCTACACAGCGGGAGGAATGAACAAAGAGGGTGACGAGCGCCGTTTCCGGGATGCCTCCCATGGCGGCAACATCCGATATCGCCCGGGCAAGAGCCTTGCGTCCGATGAGTTCCGGAACGGTGTCGGGGGTGAAATGCACCCCTTCGACGAGCGCATCCGTTTTCAGCAGGGTGTCCCATGCTTCGTTACGCCGCAGGATGGCGCAATCATCCCCCGGCCCCAGCAAGAGGGAGACCTCATCTCCTGATGGGGGAAACAGGGGCAGGAGATGTTCAAGAACTTTATGTTCTCCCAGCCGGTTCAATGGTGTTGCAGACATTATGAATCAGTCAGAAGAAAGACGCTGATGCTGTTGAATACAGCGTGGGCGATGATGGGAGCGGTGAGCGAGTGCGTTTTCCTGTAGAGTTCGCACTGGAAGACGGCAAAGACAAAGAGAGGGAGGAAAGCAACGAGTGATGTATGTATGGCAGCAAAGAAGAACGAAGAGATCAAGGTTGCCAGGATGCCGCCGGCGTGCTGTTTGATGCTGTTGTAGAGGAAGCCTCGAAAACAACATTCTTCAGTAATAGGAGCGATGACGATGGCGAGAAGAGCAATGCCAATGCGGAGAGCTGAGTTGTCGCTTTCTCGAAAAATTTCCATAACTTCTTGGGTGACAGGAGCTGAAGTAAATTCGTGGAGCTGCTCAGGCAAGTGAAGCTGCTCCATCAAAGCAGCGACGACAAAGGGAGAGATGATGACATAGAGAAAACCGCATTTGAAAAGTTGAAGGGGAGAAATCATGTGGAATCCCAAACCATTGTCCTGTCCCTTCCATGTCACGATGATCATGCGCAAAACCATTGGCAGGTAGAGGAAGATTTCTGCAGTGATACTGCTGAGAATGGAGCGGAAAGTGGGTTCGGCTGTCAACTCGGCATTCTTTGCCAATAACGAGAAGCTGATAAAGCCTGTCACAAGTGTGATAAAAAAGAGCGTCCACACCCTATCCCACACCGTTGGGAAAGATGGCAGGACACCCGGTATGGCCGGCAGTCGGGGTTCGTTGCGGTGCACCAGGCAGAAAATGCCGTGCACAAGTTCCGGCACGATGCAGAGAACCATTCCCAGCACCAGCAGAAAGAGGTTAATTTGGTTGTAGAGCGGAGGCTCGAAATCCATGGCGCTTGAAGGAGAGGAAAAGCGGTTTACGGCAGTTGCCAGGAGGAACGAAGACGCAGGTACTCCTCACGTGGCAGAAGGATGTACACCGGATGTCGCGAAGGGTCGAGGCGGCGGATGAGCGCGCGCAGATTGTTTTCATCCATAGCTGTGCAGCCGGCGGTTGGGGCGGTCCCATCGCGCCTCCAGATGTGGAAGAAAATCGAGGAGCCTGCACCGGCTATCGGACGTCCGGGCGTCTCTTCCGTATTGTGGCAGATGAGCAGTTTAATACTGTGCGCGTAGTCGGTCTGGCGCATCTGCTCCTTGAGCTCCCATGGGGTAACGGCGTCATGATCCAGACGCACGAAGCGGTTGTAGAGTCGTGGCTGAGCTGGGTCGCTTACCCAGAGGTCGGAAGGCCGCACTCTGACTTCCGGCAGGCGGCGATGGTGTTGAACAGGGGTTTTTGT
>CANRKR010000072.1 GCA_947631275.1 uncultured Akkermansia sp. | reverse complement strand
GCAACGAATTAGAGCATAAATGAACGTCCTGCCTCCTTTCCAAAAATGAATCCAATTTTCTAATGCGTTTGCCCTGAGACTAAACGCCAAGCATCCAAGGCAATCCTGAGCATGCTTTCCGATGCTCAAGGCAAGCTTGCGCAGCTGATTTCCGCGTTTCATCTCCCTCCGACGGGAGCCCTCCCATTTTCCCCTTGGGTTACCTCGGTTGGCAGGGGAATGTTAACGGGCGGAAGCATGGAACTCCTGCAAGGTGCAGACGTCGGTGGTTTTGTTCTTGTTATGCAGAATAGCCGAGGCACAGGCGCGGGCAGAGGAAAGATCCGTGCAGTAGGAAATGTTGTTGTTCACAGCTGCAGCGCGGATTGCGACTTCATCCTCGCGGGCGTCGTGGGAGCCGGGGGTGTTGATCACGAAAACGATTTCACCGTTCTTGATGCGATCGACGATGTTCGGACGGTGTCCTTCCAGCACCTTGTAGGCACGCGAGCAAGCGATGCCGTTTTTCTGCAGGTGCAGCATCGTGCCTTTCGTGGCACAGATGGAGAAGCCCGCTTTTTCGATATCCCTGGCGATGGCGGTGCAGGTCTCCTTGTCGCGGTCGTTCACGGAGATGAATACAAGTCCGGCGTCCGGCAGGGCGTTGAAGGCAGAGATCTGGCTCTTCATGTAGGCGACTTCCGGATCGCGGTCGATGCCCATCACTTCGCCCGTGGAGTGCATCTCCGGTCCCAGCACCACGTCAATACCCGGAAAACGGTTCCATGGGAATACAGCTTCCTTCACCGTGTAGTAGGGGGGGATCACCTCTCTGGTGAATCCGAGTTGCGGGAGGGTCATGCCGCTCATCACCTTGGCAGCCAGTTTAGCGAGTGGCACGCCGATGGACTTAGAAACGAAGGGGATTGTGCGAGAGGCGCGCGGGTTCACCTCGATCACATAGAGTTGCTCGTCCTTGATGGCGAACTGACAGTTCATGAGACCCTTCACATGCAGCCGTGCAGCGAGTTCTTTGGCGGCGCGCATCATCTCCTTGTGCATCGCGGGAGACACCTTGTTGGGAGGAATCATGCAGGCGGAGTCTCCGGAGTGGATGCCGGCGGGTTCCACGTGCTGCATGATGGCGCCCACGACGCTGATCTCACCGTCGGCAATGACATCCACGTCGATTTCCATGGCGTGCTGCAGGAAGCGATCCACCAGCACCGGGCGCTCCGGTGAGGCGTCCACTGCCTCGCGCATGTAGGTGCGCAGCTCCTGCTCGTCGTACACGATCATCATGGCTCGTCCCCCCAGCACAAAGGACGGACGCACCAGCACAGGGAAGCCAATGCGGTGAGCCACCTGCACGGCTTCTTCTTCGTTGGTGGCAGTACCGGCCTCTGCCTGTTTCAGACCGATCTCATCCAGCAGGGCAGAGAAGTATTTGCGGTCTTCTGCGAGCTCAATGCTGCGTGGGCTTGTGCCGATGATGGGCACGCCCCGCTCCTGCAGGGCAGCGGCAAGATTCAGCGGAGTCTGTCCTCCGAACTGTACGATGACGCCATCCGGCTTCTCCTGGTCGCATATGTTGAGAACATCTTCGAGAGTCAGAGGCTCAAAATAGAGTTTGTCGGATGTGTCGTAGTCGGTGGAGACGGTTTCCGGGTTAGAGTTCACCATGATTGTCTCGTAGCCGAGTTCCTTCAGGGCGAAAGAGGCATGCACGCAACAATAGTCGAACTCGATACCCTGACCGATACGGTTGGGGCCTCCACCCAAGATGATGATTTTTTTCTTGTCGTTCGGGCGCGCTTCATTTTCATCCCCGTAGGTTGAGTAGTAGTACGGCGTGTAGGCTTCGAATTCCGCGGCGCAGGTGTCCACCAGGCGGTACGTGGGCAGAATGCCCTGCGCCTTTCGATCGGCCCGCACATCGTCCTCTGAGCAGCCGCGCGCCAGCGCGATCTGGCGGTCAGAAAAACCGAGCTTTTTCGCCCGGCGCAGATCGAGCTCTTTGAGGTGCATGCCGGCCTCTGCAAGCTGCTGGAGCTGGTCAAGGAACCACGGATCGATGCCGGTGAGATCATGGACCTCCTCGATGGAAAAGCCGTTCACAAAAGCTGTTTGGAGCCAGAAGATTCGCTCGGCGTGGGGGATGGCGAGTTTGGCGGCGATTCCCTCGCGAGTCGGATTCTGGGGACACTTGGCATCAAAGCCAAAGCCCCAGCGTCCCGTCTCCAGCGAGCGCAGCGCTTTCTGCAAAGATTCCTTGAAGGTGCGCCCGATGCTCATCACCTCACCCACGCTCTTCATGGAGGTGGTCAGGCGTTCATCGGCCTTTTTGAATTTCTCGAAGGTGAAACGCGGGACTTTCGTGACTACGTAGTCGATGGAGGGTTCGAAAGATGCCGGCGTCTCGCGAGTGATGTCGTTTTTGAGCTCGTCAAGCGTATATCCCACGGCGAGTTTGGCCGCGAGCTTCGCGATGGGAAACCCCGTAGCTTTTGATGCCAGGGCTGAGGAGCGGCTCACGCGCGGATTCATCTCGATGATGATCATGCGGCCGGTCTTGGGATCCATGGCGAATT
The DNA here is from genome assembly GCA_947631275.1 of uncultured Akkermansia sp. Lineage (GTDB taxonomy): Bacteria > Verrucomicrobiota > Verrucomicrobiia > Verrucomicrobiales > Akkermansiaceae > Akkermansia. The sequence goes on along the minus strand of CANRKR010000072.1, from coordinate 4,863 downwards.
GGATGTTGCTTCCTCCCGTCTCTACACCGATTTCGCGGATGACCGCGAAGGAGGCGTCCCGCATGATCTGGTACTCGCGATCGGTGAGCGTTTGGATGGGCGCCACGGTGATGGAGTCTCCGGTGTGCACCCCCATCGGATCCATGTTCTCAATGGAGCAGACCACCACGCAGTTGTCATTGCGATCGCGCATCACCTCCATCTCGTACTCCTTCCACCCCAGCAGGGATTCCTCAATGAGCACCTCAGTGACCGGAGAAAGATCCAGCCCTCGCGTGACAATTTCCTCAAACTCGGTCTTGTTGTAGGCGATGCCGCCGCCGGTGCCGCCTAGTGTGAAGGCGGGGCGAATGATCATCGGGTAGCTGCCGATCACGTTCTTTGCCACATCCCAGGCCTCTGCCATGCTGTGCGCCGTTCCGCTGGCGGGCACATCCAGCCCAATTTTGATCATGGCTTCCTTGAAACGCTGCCGATCCTCGCCCTTGTCAATGGCATCGGCGCTCGCGCCGATCATCCGCACTCCGTTGCGCTCCAACACGCCTTTCCGGTAGAGCTCCATGGCGCAGTTGAGGGCGGTCTGCCCGCCAAGCGTGGGCAGCAGCGCATCCGGTTTTTCTCGCACGATGATTTTCTCCACGTACTCCGGTGTGATGGGCTCAATGTAGGTGCGCGGCGCCGTCTCCGGATCCGTCATGATGGTAGCCGGGTTGGAGTTCACCAGCACCACCTCGTACCCTTCTTCCCGCAGCGCTTTGCAGGCCTGAGTTCCGGAATAGTCAAACTCGCACCCCTGGCCGATGACGATAGGACCGGATCCGATGACGAGGATTTTGCGGATAGAGGTATCTTTCGGCATGTCGTGCGTGTCTAAACTTGCAGATATATGCCATAATCGAGACTGAATTGCAAGCAAAATAACAGTGGCTGCAAGGCGACTTCACATTCGACCCGGGAAAAAGAGAGGGATGAGGAAAGATAGCAAAAGAGAGAGGGGTCAAATTGTTGCCCAAATTGCCGCGCAAACACGACTCCCCTCGCGTGCGGACAAGGCGCGCGTCGCTTGGCAGCAGACGCCCTGCTCCTGAATCCTTGTTTCCTTCGTCACTCCTTCGCACCGTACTCCTGGAGGAGTTTGGTGATCTCATCCCACAGCTTCTTTTCTTTTACGAGTTGCAGGATGGATTTGCCGGCCTTGTTTTTGTGGTTAAAGTCTGCCCCGACTTCACGGAAAATAGGAAACGCGCGGGTCATTTCCCGGAAGTACAGCGAGGGGAATTTTTTTGTGGATAAGAAGTGGAAAAGAAGGGAGTCACCGTTTTCATCAACTTCATTCGGATTTTCTCCCGTTTTGAAAAATGCTCGAAGGACGTATTGGTTAAAATCTTTGCCGAAGTCGTAGTCGTAGTCGTTTTTCTCCTGCGTCCAGGCCATAAGATTGGGGGTGTAACCGTGGCGTTTGAGGATTTGGATGATGTCAACGTAGTCCTCGTAAGGATGGCAAGGACGGTATACGTGGAAGCCGAGAACATTGCCCAGGAGGCGTTCGGTCATGTCCTTGGGAATGCGCGCGCCGAGCTTGAGCAACGGCTCCAGTTTCTCCGGTTCCACGACTTCCAGTTCACCGGGGTCGATTCCCTTTTCCTTGAGCAGCTTCACGACCTCCACCGCACCTTCCTTCATAGCGAGACTCATCGCGGAGGTCTCCCAACTTCCTATCTTGCATTTTACGCTGGGGTCTACTCCGGCATCCAGCAGCCGCTTGGCAATCTTGCCGCCCCAAATGCCGTTGACCATGAGGGTGGTCCATCCGTTGGTCCACTTATTTTCACTTTTTGCCAGCGGGGCGGCGCCGGCATCAAGCAACATGAGGGCCAGCTTCTCCCGTCCGGCAGAGGATATTTCCGACCTCAGTTTGTGAGTGAGGATGTCCTTGGGTACGTCCGCCCCTGCTTTGATCAGCAGCTCCACCATGCTCAGGATGTCCGCTTCCGCCTTCTTGCTCACGCGGTAGGGGTAGGGGTGGTCTTCATCAGATTTTCCTCTCCCGCCGCAAACGGCATAATAGATGACGCCATTCCCCGCAGAATCTTTGGCGTGCACGTCTGCCCCGGCTTCCAGCAGCCGTTTCACAATCTCGGTGCGGTTCACAGCATTTCTCGTCGACATTACAGAGGTGGCGGCTGCCATCAACGGGGTCATGCCGTAAGGCTCTTTTTGATCATCCTTTACCTTTTTGCCCGGTGTGTTGGGGTTCGCTCCGTGGGCAAGGAGGAGCTGTACTTCCGTGAGGTTAGCCTCGTCCGCCGCTTTGTGAAGAATCGTTGCACAGTTGTAGTATGACAAAGGCCCATAACCTATGGGCGTCATTTCCACGGACAATATGTTCAGAGCATCGGCATTGGCTCCGGCGTCAATGAGAGCGAGGACGAAAGCTGCATTTTTTTAATATATTCTGACTTCAACGGCTTGTTCGGATTGGGTACCTTCGCTCCCGCCTTAAGCAGCGTTCGCAGCATGGCCCCGTCGCCCTTGTTGATGACCGCCTCCATGAGCTTTCCGTTCTTGGCGTCCAGACCGGCGTCCAGGAGAGCTTGCAGTGTTTTCTCATCGGAGATGGAGGAGAATATATCCGGATTTTGGAGCAGAGACGGATCTTGTTTCAGGAGCGCAAGCACGGTTTCTTTTTGCTTCAACTGAAGCGCGATCCTCATCTGAAGCACGGGATCGACAATATCCGTCTTCACCCCGAGCGCGCGGAGGAGTTGCAGCGGTTCCGCGTCCACTTTGGAGAGATCCTCCGGGAAAGAGAACTTTCTCGCACCGAGGCGATAAAGCAAGGCAAGTTTCATCGGACCTCCCTGAAAATACTCCATCTTCCATCCCTCTTCCTCTTTCTCTTTCAACAACTGGTTGATATCCTTTGACCAGGGCTCCTTAGTAATCGGCTTCGCTCGCAGAAAGAGAATCACGTCTGTTGCCTCGCTAATTTGTTCGGAGAAATCGCTCTCTTCGACCTCTCCCATTTTTCTGCCTTGATACGTGAGCATGTCACGTGCTTCCTGGCGGCTCAGCGGTTGCTTTTCCTTCTCGAGCGCCGTCAGAAAATCGGCCATGTCTCCGTGAGCCACGCTGCCCGCCGTCTTTCCCTTCTTACTCTTGATGGAGGCATCCGCTCCCCTTGCCACGAGCCAGCAAACGGCGAGGCGATTATTCGCCGCCGCGGCGTACATGAGGGCAGTCTGCCCGCGCTTGTCCACGGCATTGACGTCGCCGCCTTTTTCAATGTCCTTGAGCTTTTTGAGCAAAGCACCGGCAAGTTTTTCCTCCTTGCTGAGCTTGGCTCCCTTCGCCTGCTTTCCCGTACCTGCCGGGAAGAGGAGCTCCACTCCCTGTTGAGGCGCGTCTTGCGTTGTAGCCTCTTCCTTCGCTCCTGTCGCCCCGGCGAGAATCAGTGCACAGGTCAGGACAAGAATTATAAAACACTTACAATGAGCTAATAATGAAAACGTGGGGGGGGGTAGGAAGGGATGGGGTCATAACAGAATGTGCTAAGGACAGGGGGAAGTCTACCAGCTTTTATCCTGTCAAAGCAAGCGAAAAATTTCACGAACACGGGCAAAAACTGTCGCTCTTGCTCGAAAAACGAATAATAACGCAAAAGAAACGTCAAAGCTCCCGTCAGAAAGTGAATTGGGAAACAGGCCGAGCGCGGGTGAAGCAACGGCTCTTATCGCGTCTGGACAGTGGGACCGGTCGCAGTTTTCCTGAGCGATTCTCATTCCTTCGCCCCGTGCTCCTTGAGGAGTTTCAGGTTTGCCTCCTTTGCGATTTTGTTGCTACAGTTCTTTTGCACAAGCTGCAAGGGTGTCTCGCCCGCCTTGTTCTTGATGTTTGGATCCGCCCCTCCCTCCAGTAAAGCACGAGTTATGTTTTGATCAGGAGAAAAATTTCCCATAAAACCCAGGTGGAGGGCCGTGTTGCCATCATTGTCCTTAAGATTCGGATTGGCTCCGGCCCTAAGTATGGCTTCAAGATTTCGATAATTAAAGCGACTACTCCCTCCTCTGACATAATACATGAGTGCTGTGTTGCCTTGGCTATCTTGAGCATTGACATTCACCCCGTGGCGCGTGAAAGTTTGGATATCTTCGAGGGAAAGTCGATGGAAAAGCGGTGTTTGCCCCTTATTGTTGACAGCACGAGGATCCACCCCGGCGCGAATGAGCTTTTCGATGTCCGGCCCATTGGCGAGAAAGAGCAATGTGCTACCGTCCTTATCTTTAACTTTCGGGCCCTGGAAACTGCTGATGAAAGCGCTTTTTGCAATAGGGTTACACGAATGAAAGTCATTAGGAAATTTGAGGAATGAAACAGAGACGGGGTCAAAGACAGCTCCCGCCTTCTTCAGGAGTTCGATGATCTGAGCATATTGTTCCTTGGTGAGGGAAAGATTCGAGGAGTGTCCCTCGCCGTGTTCGAGAAGGTCTTTGTAGATGGTAGCCGGAATTTTGGCTCCATCATCCAGCATGAGTTGCATGCAATCCGGATGGCAGATAGCGAGCTCGCCGCTGTAACGGGCTCCTTTGTCGTGCAGGAGTTTAGCCACCTCGGCATGATTCCCGGTAAGGGCATTTTTCAAGGCTGAGTCACCATTTTTGGTCACGGCATTCGGATCCACGCCGGCATCGAGGAGCTTCTGGGCGATGCGGGGTCCGAAGATGCCGACTCCCATGAGGGTGGTTTTGCCGTCATCCCACTTTTTGTTTGACGTTGCCTTGGGGTCTGCCCCGTGCTCCAGCAGCAGGAGTGCGACTTCCTCCCATTTGGCATCCGGCATGTCGGGATTCCCGCAATACAGTA
>CANRKR010000071.1 GCA_947631275.1 uncultured Akkermansia sp. | reverse complement strand
GCTTCCTCCCCACCCCACGTTACCGTGACGCAGTTGCCTTTGGCTATTTGATTCCGCCCTGTCAGCGGCTCTTGGGGGACTTTCACCCCAGTTTCATGTCATGCCTGTCGTACCAAAAAAGCCGCCCGCAGGATTTCTTCCACGGGCGGCTCAAATAATGAAAGCAGGGGAGCTGATTCCCCTCAAGACGAACTATACGAAAAATACGATGCTATGTCAATTTTTTTTGAGCCCCCATCGTCTCCCCCTCGGCAACTTCGAGAGGGAGACGGATGGCGTCTAGCTGAGGAGTAAAACGATGAGGAGTCCTACTAGTTGCCCTCTTGACACTGGGTCAAGAGCCATCAGCCATATCAGCGTTTTTGCTTTCATTTTTTATGATCGCACCCGCTGGTTTTAGGGCTCGCACCCTAACGGGTGCAACGACATCATACAGCTTTTTCGTGGTAATGTCAAGCTAATTGCACAACTTTTTTCTTTTTTTTACCGTGTTTTTTTTGGCCGTAACGGCGATTTTTTCTTGACATTCACCGCCGCTGCCGTAAAATTTCCTTGCTATGATGACGCCGAAAGAACTCGCAAAAGCCCTGAAGGAGCGCAAGATCCCACGCTCTGAGGTCGTTGCCCGAATGGGAGTCGGTAAGAGCACGCTCGATCATTGGCTCGCCGGGGCAAGCCCTATCCCCGCCCGCAAGCAACGCGTGCTTGAGGAAATTATCGCCCAGGAGACGCACCCGGAATTCAACGCCGTCGCATCCTTCTCCGTGCGCTTCTCCATCCGCGAATTGCGCAAGGTGAAAACCCTGTGGGGCAACGCCTCCACGCCCGCCGCCATGGAACGTCTCCTCCGTTCCCTCGCCCTCGGTGAGCGCAAGCCACGCAAAAACGCGCCGGAATAGCCCCAAGAGGAGCTGCTCGCTGGCCGTGGGAGAGAAAATTTACCGTCCGAGGAGGCCGAACGCGTTTTGCGGGCATCTCCGCGCTCCCTCCCCCCGCCACCGACAGGGCAGAAGCAGCCCCGGAAAGAAGAATAAATTTTCTTTACACTTGACAAGGCAGTCGGTGTGTGATACCCTGCGGCTCCGCGGTCGGGAGGAGTCCGGTCGCCGTGGAAGCAACAACTCTCGTTTATTATGGTATCAATTCGACTCAACCGCCAGGGTTCCAAGAATCGCCCTTACTACAAGATCGTCGTTGTGGACAGCCACAAGCGGCGCGATGGGGCGTTCATTGATCAGGTGGGCACCTATGATCCGATGGTGGAAGGGGTGAACTACAAGATCGAACTTGAGAAGGTGGACAAGTGGCTCAAGACGGGTGCGAAGGCGTCTGAAACTGTTGCTTCCATCATCAAAAAAGCTCGTGCGTCCGCCTGAACGCGCGGCGTGACAGTCCGCACAGCGTACGAGAATACACGTCATGCGTCTTTCACAGTGAACGCGCTGTGAGGGACGCTTTCTTTTGGTGAGAACGAATGCGAAGAAAGCAATGAACGCGGATCAGATGCCGTGGTTGGGGAAATTCTGTCTCTACCTCGCACCGATGGCAGGGGTGACGGATCCAATCTTTCGCGCTCTCTGCAAAGAAGAAGGGGCAGATGTGCTGGAGACGGAATTTGTCTCCGCCGCAGGGGTCTTGCAAGCGTGGGAGCGCACGCGGCGGTACGTGCAGCTCACCGATGGGCAGAGACCGGTTGGTGTGCAGATTTTCGGAGCCGAACCGGGACAGATGGCGGCGGCGGCGCGGATCATCGTGGACGCGGTGCACCCGGATTTTATCGATATCAACGCCGGCTGCCCGGTGCCAAAAGTGGTAGGGCGCAATGGCGGAGCATCGCTGATGAAGGATCTGCCGCTGCTGGAGCGTATCGCACGCGCTGTGGTGCAGGAGCTGGTGGAGGATTGTCCGGTGACGGCGAAGATCCGCAGTGGATGGGATGCCGACAGTATTTGCGCCGTCGAAGCCTGCATGCGCCTGGAAAACGCCGGAGTGCACGCCATCACCGTGCATGGGCGTACGCGCTCCCAGCAGTACAGCGGCACGGCCGACTGGAATATCATCCACTCCTGCGCACGCAGTGTGCGCATCCCCATCATCGGCAATGGCGATCTGCGAAAGCCGGAGGATATTTTGCGCGAACGGGATAAGGGTATTGTGGCAGGAGTGATGATCGGACGCGCCGCCATGTCTTCCCCGTGGATTTTCGACCGGGCGCGCCACCTGCTGGATACCGGAGAATTGCTGCCGGAACCGACTCCGCAGGAGAAACTGGACTTGACGCTGCACTGCGTGAGATCGACGCTGGATTCCGGCCATTACGGAGATGAACACACGACGATGCGTGCCCTGCGGGCGCGCATTCTCTCGCTGACAAAGGGTATCCCGGGCACGAAAGAGAGGCGGCCCGCCCTGGCACGTGTCAGCTCGTGGATCGAATTGCAGGAAATTTTAAGGTCGCTCGGTTAGCTTTTCGCCACCTGCTCCCGGGGCAACGCCGCCGCCGGATCGCGGAATCTCCGCAAAAGCAGCGCATTGCCCACCACGCACAGACTGCTCAGCCCCATAGCCGCAGCAGCGGCAGCGGGAGGAAGCAACACCCCGCACACCGGAAAAAGCGCGCCGGCAGCCAGAGGAATGGCAATGACGTTGTAGATAAACGCAAGGAAGAGGTTCTGACGAATCTTGCGCAGAATGGCGCGGCTGAGTAACACGGCGCGCGCAATATCCATGGGATCGCTGTGCATGAGGATGATGCCGGCGCTCTCCACGGCCACATCTGCGCCGGCACCGATCGCAATACCCACCGAAGCGCGTGTGAGAGCCGGCGCATCATTGATGCCGTCGCCCACCATCGCCACGCGCGCGCCCTCTTCCCCCAGCTCGCGCACGAGTTCCTCCTTCTCCTGCGGCAGGAGGGCGGCATGCACCTCCGTGATCCCCACGGCCGAGGCCACGGTCTGCGCGGTGCGCTCATTATCCCCGGTGAGCATGAGGACTCTCATGCCGGCATCGTGCAGGACTCGCACCGCCATTGCCGCCGTGGATCGCGGTGCATCAGATGCAGCGAGGCATCCGATCCACTCCCCACCCCTGGCAATATGCAGCAGAGTCTTGCCGATGCACTGCGCTCCGTCCTCCGCCGGCAACGCCACATGCAGCTCCTCCATGAGCCGCGCGTTGCCAGCCGCGCAGAAAACACCGCCGATTTTTCCCTGCACTCCACGCCCGGGGAGGGTGCGCAGTTGCTCCGCCGCGGCATTCGGAATCGGGGCAACTTCCGCCACCGCACGAGCCAGAGGATGATTCGCTCCCTGCTCCAGGTCGGCGGCAAGCTGCAGCAGCTCGTCGCGACTCACCCCTTCGCGTGGCAGCACATCCGTGATCTTCGGCTCACCGTGCGTGATCGTCCCGGTCTTATCCAATGCAACGCAGGTGGCGCGTCCTGCCGCCTCCAGCGCCTCCCCGCTGCGAAAAAGAATTCCTTTTCCTGCGCCGATTCCAGCACCCACCATGATGGCCACCGGAGTGGCGAGTCCCAGGGCGCACGGGCAGGAAATCACCAACACCGCCACCGCCCGCGCCAACGCGAGTTCCCACCCGTAACCAAGCGCACCCCACACTGCTGCCGTGATGCACGCGACACCGACGACCGTCGGCACAAAAATGCCCGCCACCTTGTCCGCCAGTCTCGCGACGGGCGCCTTGTGCGAAGCGGCATCTCGCACAAGACGGATCACCCCGGAGAGGGCGGAATCCTCCCCCACTTTCAGCGTACGCACACGCAACACACCATCGGCATTCAATGTGCCGGCGTACACGCGCGATCCAATCGTCTTCTCCACTGGCATACTCTCCCCGGTGAGGGTGGATTCATCGACGGCTGAACTCCCCTGCTCCACCTCGCCATCCACAGGCATCCGCTCCCCGGGACGCACGAGAACGAGATCCCCCACGCGCAGAGAGTTCGTGGGCACGCGCTCCTCCGCCCCAGAGGAGGTGAGACGCGTGGACTCAGACGGCAAAAGCTGCGAAAGTTTCTCCACGGCGCGACCGGTCCTGTGCGTGGCGCGAGCTTCCAACCATTTGCCGACGGAGATGAAAGTGAGTATCATCCCGGCAGTCTCGGGATACATGGCATCCGCTCCTTCCGCGCCCACGAAGAGATGCAGCGCAGAATCAATCAACGCCACGCCCGCGCCCATCGATACCAACGCATCCATCCCCGGCTCTCCCTGCAGAAGACTGCTCACCCCCCGTGTGAAAAAACGATAATTTACCCCCGCGATTCCCACGGCCAGAACCAGCTGCACCCACAACAGCCCATAGCCCCCGTGATGCAGCACCACCAGCGGAATAAGCAGCAACACCGAGATCAGTACCCGCCACCCCGCCGCCGCACTCTCCCTGGCCGGCGGTGGCGTCGACGCCGCCAGATGCTCCGCACCAAAACCGATGCGCCGCACCGCAGAAACAATTTCCCGGGCATCCGTGCCACTCGAGCACACCACCCGCAAACTCCCGGCCACAAGATTCACCTGCGCCTCCTGCACGCCCGCCACGCTGCGCGCGGCTTTCTCCACACGCGCCGCGCACCCCGTGCAGCTCATCCCGGTGATTTTAAAGTTCTGCTCCATGTTAACTTCGGTCTGCCTCAAAATATTTCTGAAGCTCGGCAACTTTCTGCTCCGCCGCCGCAGGATCCCCGATAGCCTGCGCCACGCAATGCTTCAAATGCCGCTCCAGGATGTTCCCCTCCACCCGCTTCAGCGCCGCCCGCACTGCCCGCAGCTGAATCAATATATCCATGCAATACCTCCCTTCCTCGATCATTCGCTCGATCCCTGCCACCTGCCCCTCTATCCGTCTCAGCCGCACCAACTGATCCATGTGTTTCATGTGGTATGTTTCCATGTCAGATACCTTATACTCTGTATGGGGTATTGTCAATAAAAAATTCCGGCCGCAATGAAATACGGGGCACTGCATTGGAATAATCAGCTGCGCGCAGCGAAGAAAGCGCGGGCCTGCGAGAGGATCAAATCCACGACTTCCTGCACCTGCATGGCGGAAGAATCAATGCGCAGATGGCAGGATTGCTCGTAGAAGGATCGGCGCTGCTGCAGGAGGCGGGTGAGTGTTGCCTCGCGCTGAGTCTCATCACTCAGCAGGGGACGATTCGACGAGCGCGCGGTGCGCAAGAGAAGATTGGGAACATCCACGTCCAGCCAGACGGTGAAGCCCATACGACGGAGAATCTCGCGGTTTTCGCGGGGAAGCACAATACCGCCGCCCGTGGAGATGATGGTTGGGTGCAGCTCGGGCGAATTCTCAATGTAGCGCAGCAAGGCCGTTTCCAGCGCGCGGAAGTGAGCCTCTCCACGCGTGGCGAAAATATCGCGGATAGAAGAACCGATCTGCTGCTCAATGACGGCATCGGTATCCAGAAAGGGGAATCCGCAAGCACGACTCAGCTCGCGTCCGACTGTGGACTTCCCGCAGCCCATCAGCCCGATGAGGGCAATGGGGGCGCCATGCGTCTGCAGAGTCTCCGAACTCATGAGGGCAGCTCAATTTCCCCGCGGAACACCACCACGGCAGGACCGGTGAGGGTCACATCCCGGAAGCCGCCGTCCGGCGTGCGCTCGAAGGCGACGCGCAGCGTGCAGCCGCCCGCGACATCCAGCGCGATGGGCGATGGAGCGCCGGTCAGCTGAGCATGCAGCAGAGCGGTGGCCGTCATGCCGGTTCCGCAGGCCAGTGTTTCATCTTCCACCCCACGTTCGTAGGTGCGCAATTTGAGATGCTGCGGGGAAAGAATGGTGGCGAAATTGGCATTAGTGCCGGCAGGGGCGAAGGCAGGATGATAACGCAAATAGGCCCCAAGCTTCACGATATCCAGCTGCTCCACGGAGGGAAGATAGACGACGGCATGAGGCACACCGGTGTTGATGAAATGCACGGGCGCGGGAATCGTATCATCCGCCGGCAGGGCATGCAGTTTCATGTCCCTTGGTGTGGTGAGCTGCACAGTGATCTGCCCGTCCTCCGCTACGGCGCCACGCACGATACCCGCGAGGGTCTCAAACCGCAGGGTCGTGCAGCTCCCTTCCGTGAGCATGTTCACGTAAGCTGTGAAACACCGTGCGCCGTTGCCGCACATCTCAGCCTCGCCGCCGTCGGAATTGTAGTAGCGCATCCGCACATCTCCCCCGACGGATGCCGGCTCCACGGCGATGAGGCCATCCGCCCCAATGCCGAAGCGGCGGTCGCAGAGCGCAGCGATCGTCTCACGAGTGAGCAGAGACGTGAGGGAAAGATCGCGGTTATCGACCATCACAAAGTCGTTGCCCGCACCGGTCATCTTGTAGAATTGCAGTGTCATAGCTTGTCTTCAAAAATCAGAATCGAATGAGAAACCCGAGGCGCACCTCGTGCCAGCGCATTGTGCCCACCTTCTCCACCGGAACGCCCGGAATCTCGTAGTCCGCTTTCGGACGCGCCGTAGAACCGCGGAACTGGTAACCGACGTGCAGCACCACGTTGGTGGAAATGTAGAAGCCGACGTTCACGTAGCCGGCATACCCCATGCCAACGGCTGTGTCAGACTGGTCCGGCCCCCAATCGTTGTAATCTTCGTAAGGATACCCGCTCCAGCCGTAGCCGTAATCGATATCCAGCGTTTGCACGTCCATGCCGCACTTGGCGCCCGCCTGCAGCAGCATGTAACGCCCGAGACGTCGGCTGTACCGATACCCCGCCATAAGGGTAAAGCTCATGCGATCGTAGCTATCCGTGAAAGGATATGGTGGATCTCCATTCGGAGGAATCACCCAGAGATCTTCGGTTCGTCCGCCTCCCATGATCCCCAGCGAAAGAGTGAAAGCGTGATGTTTAGTGAAGTAATAGGCCCCCTCCAGCTCGGCGCCTACCATGTCGCAGGAGAAAAGGTTGTCCGGCGTCGCTTTGAAGCCGTACGACCCGGTGATATCCAGCTCGTAGCTGGAAGAACGCATGTAGCGAGGCGTACGCGGCACGGGAGGCAGCGTGTTCTGCCCGGTGTTCGGCAGAGTGCGATCCGCCTCCACTGCAACCGCCGATCCCGGCGTCTGTTTCGGCGCTGCGGGAAGCGAGGGTGATATCCTCGCGTAGTTCGGGTTCGCCACAGGTCCGCCCACAGCGGGACTATATATCACGGGATAATCCGGCAGAGGCGCCGCAGCCGCCACTGCCCCGGCGCCCATCAACAGAAAAATGAAAGCGTGCGTCTTCATCAGGATGCAGAGATTCTTCGCTTCCTCTATAGCAAAATTCCCCCTCTTTTGCAAGCTCAGAGCAACTATAAGGTATAAGCCACAAGTTATGTACGAAATTCAACCGGACGAAATCATCTGCCGGAATCCTCTGAAATTGATCTCCTCCACATGCGTCCCAAGAAAAAATGTAAAGAGGGGAGAGAGGGGACAAAAAAAGGAAGGTTGAATTGTTTCCTCAGAAAAGAGTATACTGAGGTTGGAACAA
>CANRKR010000070.1 GCA_947631275.1 uncultured Akkermansia sp. | reverse complement strand
TCGACTTCCTCCCGATACACGTCCACGACATAGCTGATGGCCTGGAAGGTGTAGAAGGAGATGCCAATGGGCATGATGACCTTGATGAAGTCGATGTGCCCGTCGAAAAGCGCGTTGATATTTTCAACGAAAAAGTTGAAGTACTTGAAGTAGAACAGGAAGCTCAGGCCTCCCAGGATAGTGAGAAGAAGCAGTAACTTCTTACACTTGTATTTTGAAATCAGAATGGCGCCGATGTAGTTGATGATGATGGTGAGCAGCATCACAGCCACGTACCGAGGCTCTCCCCAGGCGTAGAAGAAGATGCTTGCCAGCAGCAGGACATAATCCTTCAGCTCTTTCCGTACCAAAAGGTGCAGGAGGCACACGATCGGCAGGAACAAAAATAGAAATACGGTCGATGAGAACAACATTTTTACCTTTAATTCTTTGTTGATTTTCTAAAAATTTCTCTGGAATAATAAACTTTTACTTCCCTTGCAAACTCTCATCACTTGGGAAAGAACATCTCATAATGGTTCCCCTAGTGATTCTTTCCATGTTCTCTATCAAAACAATATCGAAATCTTTCTTTATACGATTTAAATCATCGGGAGTAATCTGATATTTCCAGTGGCATTCAACTACCTCAAAATTCGGTGCAAAGTAGGGTAAAAAATTTGTAAACATAGAATCTCTCAGCACAAAGACCCGATATTTCCCATTCTTATTTTCACACCGGACCATCCATGTTGGGTTTCCATATTTAGGCAAAACAATGGATTTTACAGTCTTGGGTACCACAGGAAGCAAGTAAACCGCATCATTAATATGCTTCTGATGATACAGATCTGATAAATCAGCTCGGACTTCTTTCACCTTTTTCCAATTTGAGACCGTTAAGAAGTCAATCTCCATATCCTTTTTAAACTGCTCTGCCAAAAATAAATACCCATAATAGGCGCCCAATTTACTCCAATGTGTATCGCGCTTATAATACAATAAGCCCTGTGATTTTTTCTGCAACAGGCAATCTCGCAAATAAAAGACGGATGCATCTGAGCGCTGTTTGATATATGAAATAAATTGTTCAGCGCACCCCTTCGAATCATCGTTAATTTTATTAATAGTCCGGTAATATTCGCCATATATTTTGTTTTTGTCGGGTGTTATTACATAATAAAATTTTTTGTTGTTCCTTAGGCACCATCGATAGAAATTTTCTATATAATTATAACCAGTTTTCAATTCCGAATCGGAATACACAATCGCATTTGCATAACCTAAGGGGCCTATTTTCCTATTAAGAAAAAGCCAACCTTCCTTTCCGACCAAAACGTCTTTATTTCCCCTTCCAGGTGCTATTCGAAGCGTCAGCCAGCTATAAAAAGATAACATAGCATCTCGACCAAAGAAACGGTCGTTAAACCACGCATCGAATTTCTTCCCGTAATCACTATCAATACCCCCCCCCTGTATGAACAATTGAGGTTTGACCGCTAATTTTCGGTTTTCCCACGAGGATTTCACTGCTTCCGACAAATGCATCATCGGCACACATAAAAGAACTCCCAAAAGGCACACGAACACAACATCAACCCATGAACGATGACCGGAAGTTCCAGAAATTCTCAAATTCCTCAAATAAGAGAGGATTAGATATGAACTTGCTCCGAAAGCACACAATAACAGAAAAAACATCCACCAATCCACCGATTGTTTCGGAACTACCTCAAGTGGTTTTTGATATATAATCAGTGGGTCGTTTTGCTTAGAAACAATTGTTAATTTATTCTTTTCGACCTTTTTCGAATCAATGTTATGAAAACTGAAGTCATCAAAATTTAAGGATTGAATATTTTCCCCTCCTAACACCATGTTCGACACACTAGCTTGACCAGGACGAACTCCAAAATCAAATCGGAATCGTCCGATTTTTTGAATCGGCAAAATAAACCGTTCTAAATGTTTCCCTTTCGGTATTTTTTTCCTAACGGATTGCAATTCGTTGAACCGCTGTCCACGAGCTGCTGTCCAAAATACTTGGTATTCAATTTCCTTGTTCGACTCGGATGTGAATATGACTTCAATACACGGCTTGCAATAAATAGCAGCGCATAAATACATTAAAACTACTGTTATAAATCCTACCAGCAGGGTAACTATTACTCTCTGAAACGACATAACGAATTAAAAAGTTGAGGAAACAGGAAGTAAAAATATTAAGCTAGCACCACAAATTCAAACTTAACAATAAGCGCTATATACCAGCGCTTTTTTTCAGAATTTTCATCTCAGAAATAATTTTATATACTCTTTCATATTTTGCTTGGTATTTAGCTTTTCGGCGCCCTGATGTTAGTTGCTTTTTTATCCAATACCACATTAGTTTGCTTCTGCACCTTAATCCTATTCCGTATTTTATTGCGAATAAGTCGATAATGTTATATTTATTATGAGTAACACGATAATTAATTAACCTAGATAGGATTTCTTCATAGAAAAAGGTTTCTCTTGCATAATGCCACCAAGTATCAGCCATTGGTACATCCGGATTATTCCAAGGTTTTTGACTTCCTAAGAAATGCAGGACTTTGGCGTGGCTCGAGAGTTTATAGTATTCCGCATAATAATCACGTGTCTGTCTACAGACGGCCGTGGCCAGTTCGAAATTCCATTCAGGAGGAAGTTGGGCAATATCTCCCTTGAACAAATCATTAATTGCACACTGTTCTTGATAAATGTACTTTTTCTGATGTAATAAAGCGAGTAATTTGTTAAACGCATCTTTTTGATTATACTTCTTAATATCAATTATAAGTACACCTGTATTAAAATACTCAAAAGGATTACTAAGACGCAATACCTCTTTTGAATATTTAAAGATTTCCTGCTTATTGACAAACCTCCTTTCTTCACATAGCTCTCTCCATATTATCTCTGTACATGCCGCAATGGTTTTATTTCCCATATTAAAATCAAAAAGAGGGGAAAGGTCATCCATCACAAGTAGATCCATATCCATGAAAACAAGTCTTTTGTAGTCCTTTAAATATAAAGGGCTAAGAATTCGATAGTAGCATTCGCGGCTAAATTGAGGATGTGAAATATGAAATTTTTCATTTGCGATTAATGGCTCCGGATTCAAGAATCGTAGAGAAAAATTGGGAGAAGCAAGTGATTTGCATAAATCATCTTTGTGTACAGCACTTATACCTCTTTCAAATATAACTACATCATATTTAGTCCCTTTTTGGGCATTATTTTTCATGGATAATAAAAAGGGAGCGCAATAAGGAGCGTATTCCGCTGAACAGGAAAATGCTATAACATTTTTTTCAGGGAAAATTGGTTGAATACATATGACTTTGTCCATCACAGGTTGAGGTACGCGGTGAGATCTAAAGAATTCTTTACCTCGGGGTGAATTGAGGAATAGCGTGATGTATAGACATCTTTAAAAAATCCTCTTAACCCTATAGGGTTGACCGATATAATTTCGATATCAGGATAATTGAGTTTAATAAAAGGCAAGAAATGCTCTCGTAAGATTCCAATTTGGTAATTGGCGGGGGCCATTGCATTAGTTGCAGCGTAGGCATACCCTCGTCCACAATCCCATCCTACTAAAAACAATCGTTTGGGATGAGCAAATAATATAAATTGGAGAGCCGAAAAGACTGTTCCCTCGAATTGTCCCATTGGATTTATAGACAGGTCATATGCTATATTATGCTTAATTCTTTCCTCAAGAATATATTGACTGACGTGCTCATCATATGAAAAAGGCAAAGGAATTCTAAGAATTTTACCAGATAATGACTTCAGCTTTTCATCGGGAATTACGCCAAAAAACTTTTTGCAAATATTGCCCTTGTAATTAAAAGCATCCTGCAAAAGCATTTCGTTTCCCTTTTGATTAATTGCATAATCCTGAACGAAGAGGTAATCGAGTTTTACATTATCCAAATAAATAGCACCGTTTACACCAACGTGTACTGCATTCTCCATTGGCATATAAAATTTTGCGGTAGGTCCTGTACATACAAGAACAACATCCTTATTTCTAAAGGCTCCCTTGTATTGTCCGAATGTGGACGGATGAATTTTTTGCGCCTCTATAATACATTTAGTATTATTAAGTTGAAGATAAATCGAGTTGCATAAGCACTCTAAATCTTGTACTTTTTGCACCAAGGTGTCTATATGTTCCATGCGAGAGTTTTGATCTTCTTCTTTTATTTTTAACGCTCGTCTTTTGCAACGTATGGGAATATTGAATACTTTTAGAATCGTTCCACTGCTATCGTTTATCTTTTTTAATATGATCATTCCCATAAAATAAAATTTTTTCTCATGCGATTGGCGGACTGTTTTGCAGATTCCCCAAAAATGCGTGTGCGTAGTTGTCCCATCTTTACTGGACTTTTCTTCAAAGCATTTGCCCAAGAGTAATTTTTTAAATCCTTCGTTAGTTTTTTGGATAGTGAACATTTTTTTGTCAAAACATGTTATATTGAAGTGTTTTCTCAGTTTTTTATTTGATCGCACGTACCTACACCACTGAGCATTATATTTTTTTTCTGGATTTGTCCATGGTTTCGTCGGTCCCGCATAATGATAAATGGCTGGATCGCAAATCAGTTGAAAGTATTCTTTTTTTGTAATTACATGTTCAATTAACGCTTTTTTATAATTTCCCATTTCCAAATGTTTGGGCATAAATATATATTTGGGTGGTAAATGACAAATAAGGTTTTTGTTATTTGCAAATAAAATATTCAAAATATCTTGATCCTGATAATTAAGTGACATTTTTGAATATTCAATAATTTGATTATCAAAGTTTAATTCTCGAAATTTGTCTAGATTTATCAATAAAAAACCACTATTGCGATAATCCATGAATCTATCTTTTAATAATGTCCTCCAATATGGGAATTTGCCCTCTAACATTTCCCAATTAGACTTTAAATTAACCGCGATATCTTTTACTGCTGCAATTGCAAATCTTTCTATCGGTATATTCCGTAGTTCTGCCAAATTGGAGTTAAACAAGACATCTACATCCGAATATATTATATGACTGATATCTGGAAGTATCCGATGAAGCAATAATCGATAATATGCTGTTCTTGTTATTCCTCTAACTTCATATCCTTGATCAAATACTTTGTTTTGATGGCAAAATACTACACGAGACAAAGGAGATTTTTCATATATATATTGTCGGAAAAAATCTTTCCGTTCGTTTGTTACATTTTCCGATATGATCAGATAAAAATTATATGACACTTTTCCCCTCGCTTTGTCTAGTAAACTAGCGATCGCGACAAGGGCTTGATAATAATAATTGTTGTCAAAGGCGAAAGAGATGTTAATGTTGGTGTTATGAAAGAAGAAAAATCTTAAACCAAGATTTTTCTCTATCCAGTCTATCTCATTATCAGAAAAAAGCGCTCTATCAAGCTCTCTCCTTAAAATGCTGGCATTCAAATCTTCTTTAAATTTTCGAAGGAACTCATCCTTATCATTACCTTGTGCTCTACCGTAATTCCATCGATATGATCGGAATTTATTATAATTTTTTACATAAATAAGTTTTTGATAAATATCAGTTTTATTTTTTAAAAAATTTTCTATTTCATCATATTCTTCGACTAAAGAGAAAACTGCTGACAAATCCTTGACAGACGAATTGGGCGTATTACGTCGGTAATTGACAAATTGCTCATCTAAGAAGTAGGCTCTTTGAGCTAAAGCCAGCACCTTGAAATTGAAAGATGTATCTTGGTACCTAGCAGTTGGGCTTTCTATAAACTTTAAATCATTAGCTTTCAGAAATTTTTTTTCATAAATACCTGTCCAAATAGCGGGATCCGAAAGGAAGAGTTTGGGATATTCTCGAGGAGTAATCAACTTATTACAAAATTCAGTAGGGAAATTATGACGTGGCGAATTTTGTGGCGAATCTTTTCCGAGATAAGAAATCCAATCGCATTTCACAACATCACATTTGTATTTCGATGCTATGTTATAAAGAGTTTGATACATATTGGGGAGAATTGAATCATCACTCTCGACAATTCCAATATATTCTCCTCTCGCCTCCAAAAGGCCACAATTCAATGCTACACCATAGCCCAGATTTTCTGAAAGATGTATGCTTCTGAATCTCTCATCCTTTCCCTGGTACTCGTTTATCAAATTCTTTGCTTCAATGCTTGCTCCATTATCTATCAGAACAAACTCAATCTCTTTTATTGTTTGAGTTCTTAGCGATTCCAGACATTCACGAACATATCTTATGTCGTGTTTGTAGATAGGAGTTAATACAGAAAGTTTAATTTTACGAAGCATATAATTCTTGATATTTTTATTCGTGAGACAGCAATTTAATTCCTAATTTAAATAGCTGTTTTAAAGATGACAATTTCCTCAAAGTTCTACTTTATCATAGTAAAAAATTCTCCAAAGGTTCCATTCCCTCCTTGTGCAAAGCAGATTATTTTCCCATAAATGATAAAATATAAACGATTTGTGCACAATATTTTGGGATTTTCATTCCTCTTGGTGCACGACTGTTTGATTCCATAACTCTTGTTGTAGTTTTATTTTATGTAAAGTCGACTGCATCTTTATGCACATCTCTTTTTCCTCTCTCGCCACCGGCTGTGGCTTTTTGTTGTGCAATGAGCATCGTTTCGAGCAGGATGCCGTTATCGACGGGGTTGAAGATAGAAAACTCATAATCCGGTACCCAGGATTCAAGCATTGGTTTGAGTTCAAAGAAATCGGAGGGTTTATGGTAGATACTCAGCAGCAGGACCGGTTTCTGAGTTTTAATGGTGTGCTCAGCTCCTTTGAGGAATTCCGATTCTGCTCCCTCCAGATCCACTTTGATCAACCCCACTTCGAGCTGACTTTCTCTGACAAAGCGATCCAAGGAGATAGTGGGTACTTTGACAGTTTCCGGTTCGTAGGAGATGCCGTGCAATTTCTTCAACGATGAAGCCGACCCGCACAGATTGAACTCCAGAGTGGTCTTTTTACTCCAAAGAGCCTTTTCAACCAGCGTCACCTTGGATGATAAATGATTCAGCTCGATGCTCCTTTTGAAAAGTTCAACATTGTTCGGATTCACCTCAAAGGAGTAAATTTGTTTATCCGTATATTCCTGCAGGACGAGAGCACTGTCGCCAATGAAACCTCCTGCATCAATGAAGACCTTGTCCCTGAGACGGGCCTTATCCCTCACCAGCTCTATGCCATGCTTGTAGAGGAAGACGCATACCTCGAAATGATTAATGGGGAGCAGGTACTGATCGTAGGCAAATAATTCATCGCTTATGCGGACGATTCGACCGCGGAAATCGATTTGAAGTTTGAGCTTTTGCAGTTGTTCTTCCGGAGAGTAGAAATTATAGCGTGGCAACTCCGGATGCTCCTTGATAAAACGGATACGAGCCAGGATCTTGTTACACTCGCGAATGGAAGCGGAGGACATCCCGTGAATAAGTGAAAGATACCGATCCTCAAAATCGGGACGCTCCATGTAATCAAAAAATGGCTGAAGGAATTCTTTCTCGAACTTGGATCCATAAAAGCGTAGAGGAGTGTGTTCTGAGTTCCA
>CANRKR010000069.1 GCA_947631275.1 uncultured Akkermansia sp. | reverse complement strand
AAACCCAATAACATACACCATGAAAAATACACTCCTGATTTCAGCTCTCTCGGCAACACTGGCGCTGAGCAGCTGCGTCTCCCACAGAATGGAGGATGAGAATATCGCAAAGACGGATATACGACTTGAACAAGCGAACTACCGAGTTATCGCCACACAAGTTAAAGGAGAAAGCACCGGTTTTCATATCCTGAGCGCGGTACCAACGAGCATCCCCACAAGTCTCGCGGATTTGGGGAAATTAGCTAAACTGTCCCCGGACGGCGGCATTACGATTAAAGATGCTACTAAAGTACAGGCTATAGAAAACCTGTACAAAAATTGCGGAGATCTTCGGAACCGCCCGACGGCTCTGATCAATCTTCGCGAACAGACAGGTGGCACAAATTACTTTATTTTCTCGCGTCCCAAGACGACGGTTACTGCCGATGTCATCGAGTTTATTCGCTGACTTAAGTGAAGAAACTCATCACAAAGGCGGCGGGGGCGGAGATTCGTCTCCGCCTCTTCTTCTTCTCTCCATCCCTTTATTCCATCTTTCTCTCGCCTTATTGATGCAATTTCCGGTATTCGACACAAATCGGAAGCTTGACACCGCATAACTTCTCCGTATGATTTAACAACAGCTCAGTGATACTATGCTTATACCCCTGTTAAGTTTGTTTGCAACTGTGTACACGTCTCCACTTTCGGAGACATCGGCTGTCCCGTTCGCGACGCAAGAGATGATCGCTGTCGTGCGGGATAAGAATACCGTTGTGCTGTGCGATCCGGCAACCGGACGCTGGCTGGGCGCCGCGCGGGTTGCATGGAGTGATGGCGAAATTGTCGGGCAGCCCGCGTTGAACGGCAACAGGCTTACCGTGACCGTCTTGGAGAAGGGTCGTACGATGGTCCGTATCTACGAGATTCCCAGTTTTCGACTGCTTCAAACGATATACCCCTGATAGCGAGCCTTGCTCGGAACGCTTTTCGAGGAATATGGGCAGCTTGTCTCACTCCCACAGGCTGTCGCCGGCGATGAATTGCTGGTGGCGGCTGCGGGGTTTGTCGGGAAGGGTCATGCGGATGGCGCCGGAGCGAACGAGCGGCTCAAGGTAGCGCTGAAGGGCGTACTGGCTTGAGGAGATGCCCAGATAAGCCAAAATTCGGCACACGTGCGCGGAATGAGGTAGAAATGAATCTTGTTTCTATCAGAAATTCATCAAGAGCAAAGAGAAAACATAAGAAATCTGACAAATCAGGGGAGGTTCCATAAGAAAAACACTTCACTTTTGAAGGAATGGGGATGTGTTGAGCAGGAGAGACAGTGAAATTGAAAATTATTTGCATGAGGCGCAAGATTGCACTTGCCGAGACGGGGGAATGATGGTAGAAGGGAAGCACAGAGCGGAAGGAAAAACTTTCGCGCATGGGTCAGGTGACGCCGTAAGGTCACTCCGGAAGCCGCGCGTGCGGCGGATGGGCAAATAATGTGACGGCACAGGTCAATCCTTCGGCGGGAATGCTGATTGTAGTGAACAGGATGCCGTGGCATTCACCCCCGAAAGCGGGTGGAAGCTGCGGTTTTTTGTATCTGTGGGCTGTGCTGTCGATCGTTCAACCAATCAAGCACAACTCAAAGATATGTTAAGACTCGATAGATTACCCTCGCCGTATGGCGATTTCTTCCGCTCCAATGCATCCGTATCGCAAGGACTCATCTTGCCCTCGAGCAGGGCGCCTCAAAGCGCGGAGCAGAAGTTTGCAAACAAGATCCGCAATTATAGCCCGAAGACGACACAGGAGTGGGAGGAATTTAAGGCACAGCCGGTAGAGTTTTACAACCGCCGACCTGTACCGCCGGGACACGTGCTGGAGCTGTTGTCGGATAACATCGACCTGTTGCTGGAGAATACGGAGAGAATGATCCAAGCGCCGGAAATGGCAGAATGCCGGGAGGTGGGAGGAGGATCTCCGTCCCCACTTCCGACGCCTGATTTAGGAGATCTCCTTTGGGCGTGGAAAACAGGGGAAGGTGGCTGGAAGCGGACCTCTGTTGAGGGGCATCCCCTGTATGCGCTTTACATCGATGGCTCTGTTATCAGCGGCTCATGCTACGTTTACATATTGCTTGATCCCATTGCTAAGGAACTGGGTACCACGCTGTCCTGGTTTCGCCCGAGGCTCAGCGAGGCACGTGAGGCTCTTCGTGCTATCCCACGAGCCAAGAAACGCCCGTGGAAAGAGATCCTCCCGCTCTACGACCCCGTGCACCGTGGCGAGTCGTTTGCCGACTGGGAACGGCAGACGCAACAATACATGCCTGCCATGGATGAGGTAGAGCCGCACTATCTTGTTCCCCCAACGCTCACCCTGGCTGAAATTATCGCCAAACTGAAAGCGGATCAGATCAAGTGAGCATACTCCGGGTTCTGGTGTGTCGGCGGATGGAAAGCAGTGATACCCGAGATCCGTTCAGTTTTGAACAGGGGAGGGTATCCTCCGGAAGGAATATGTGCAATATGCATAAAATCAATAAATAGAAAACTGAATGTTGGAAAACGCAAATGGCTGTCGCATGTCCTGAAGCTGGTACTTGTCAAGAGGTCGGGCGTGTGCTAGAATGCGAGGCGGCTATGAAAGACCTTGAGACATTGAAAAAGGCCGTGACAGAGGGGAAGTTGCTTGCGTCCTCTCTGGAGAACATCGAGTTGCTTTTGAATGGGACGCAGGACCCCGTTGTTCGTGCGGCGGTGGAGGAGCTGGCGCGGGATGAGCAATGGGAGGAGCTGAACAACCGTTTTTATAAAACCCTGGCTTTTGGTACCGGTGGGTTGCGGGGACGCACCATCGGCACCGTCGTCACTGTCGCAGAGCAGGGCAGTGGCGGCGTGAATGGGCGCCCTCAGCACCCCTGCGTGGGTACCGCGTGCATGAACTATTTTAACGTGGGGCGCGCGATGCGAGGACTCATCGAGTACGTGCGCGGATTTGCGGGCGCTGGGCGCAGGCCGATGCTGGTTATTGGGCACGACACGCGGCACTTTTCACGAGATTTCGCGGAGTTTTGTGCGCGCATTGCGGTGGAATCCGGTTGCGACTGCGCGTTGTTCGACGGGCCTTGTTCCACCCCGGAAGTTTCATTCGCGATTCGTGAGTTGAATGCGGATACGGGGGTGGTGATCACTGCTTCCCATAACCCGGCTCATGACAATGGATTCAAGGCCTATTTTAACGACGGCGCACAGCTTGTGGCACCACATGACAAGGGCGTGATCGACTGCGTGAATGCTTTGCAGAGCGACCAGTATGATCCGCTGCCTCCGGAGCAACAGGGGACGCTCAGCGTGCTCGGGAAGGACATGGATGCGCGCTTTATCGAGCGGCTGAAAGGGATTATCCTGCGTCCGGAGGTTTTTGCGAAGAGTTCTGCAAAGGTGGTTTACACCAATCTGCACGGTACGGGCGGACGCTGCATTGTGCCGCTTCTGAAGGGACTGGGGTGCAAGGTGAGTACTGTGGCGGCACAGGATGTGCAGGACGGGCGTTTCCCGACTGTACAAAGCCCGAATCCGGAGAATGCGCCGGCGTTGGATATGGCTATTGCGCAGGCGAATGAGGAGGGGGCAGACCTGGTCATCGCCACCGACCCGGACAGCGATCGCATGGGTATTGCGGTTCGGGATGCTGCAGGCAAGATGCAGCTGCTCACCGGCAACCAGACCGGCTGTCTGCTGGCGTGGTATCGCTGCATGAGCATGTGCGAGCTGGGGATTGTTACACCGGAGAATCGGGAACATGCCGTGATGGTGAAGACGTACGTGACAAGTCCGTTGCAAGATGCCATTGCGGCGTCCTACGGTATCGCCACAGTGAATGTGCTCACCGGTTTCAAGTATATTGCCGCCAAGCTCGGCAAGTACGAACGCGCTATTCCGGGGGAGCTGCGCAAAAATTATCGAAAGCTGGATGAAGGGACAACGCGCTCCCTGCGATTGCAGCATAGCAAGTACTTCGTTTTCGGCGGGGAAGAGAGCTATGGTTACCTGGCCCAGGACTTTGTGCGTGACAAGGATGCCAACGCGGCTGCTCTCTGCCTGGCAGAGTTGAACGCTTACCTGACCACCCGGGGCAGCAATCTCATGGACTGCCTGAGCACGATATACAAGCAGTACGGCTACTATGCCGAGGCGGGGAAGAATCTTGTGATGGAGGGGGCAGACGGAGCAGCGAAGATTGCCGCGCTCACGCAGAGTTATATTGCTAATCCTCCTGTGGAGATGGATGGAGTCAGGGTGGTGGCGCACCGCGATTTCTCCGGCGGCACTATGGTGGATGCGGAGGGCGATCCGGTGCCGGCTGAGAAACTACTCTTCGTTGATCTGGAGGACGGTCGCAGTTTTGCTGTACGTCCCAGCGGTACGGAACCGAAGATCAAGTTTTATCTCTTTGCTCACGGCAAACCCGGGGAAGATGGTGACGCTGCCAGGGCCTCTGTGCAGACCGGCATGGATTCACTCTGGAAGGCGATTGAAGCAGACGCCGAGGCGCGGCAGAAGTAGGAGCTTTTTTCAGTTGATTTTTCGCAACTCAGTGGAGCCGTCGCTGAGCAGTGAGAGGCAGTGCTCGCCCTCCGCTGAGTGGCAGTAGCGTTTTTCATAGCGCTCGCACGGGTTTCCGGAGGCGTCCCAGAAGTATTCACGAAGCAACGCGCCGTCCCTCCCGTATTCGCACACCCTTTCCGCATAACCGAGGGCGGCGTTCACGCAGGGGAGACCGTCAGCATCATTGAAGCATTCCCACTCTACCGAACCGCCCGGAGCGGTGCGGGTGAGATGTTCAGCGCAAGCTGTAGAGCTCTGCCGCAATGAACCGCTCTCTTCGCAATATCTCTCGCGGTGCAGGGTACCGTCGTGTGAGGTTTCCGTGTACACGCTGCATGCCCCGCTTCCCGGCTGATGTGCGTGTTCTCCCTTTGCCGTGTACCATGAAGTGACCTTGCTATGACCATCCGTCGCGCGGGCCGTCTGTTCTCTCGCGATGCCCTGCGCGTTATCTGTAGGCACGTCGTCAACTAAGTTGGTGCGCGAGGATGCCCCATGCGCATCGTCGTAGTTGAATACAATTTTTCGCTCTCCGCGGGAGTTTGTGACAGGATTGCCCAGACCGTCCTTGTACTCAATTTCCAACGGACGCCCGGCGTCGTCGTAAGTGATGCACTCCATGGCATAGCCCGGCATTCTTGGAACAATGGGATTTCCGGAGCGGTCCAGGAACACTGTACAGATGCGATTTCCCTTGTCATCGTATCTGAAGACGCGGGAATGAACACCGGAAGCGTCTGTAGTGGGGGCGCCGGTTGCGGTGTAGTTCGCCTTTTTGGTGATGCGTCCGCGGTCGTCATAGGTGATGCGTTGCTCTGCGACGGTGCTGCCCGGCATAGCGCAAGGGTGCCCGTCTGCACAGATGTGTACTAGTCGCTCCATGCGACCGTTTTTGCCGTACTCAAAGCGCAGGTGCGGGGAAGAGGTGGCAGCGGCGGGAGCAAGCTCATCCAGACCTGTGGGCGGGGTCGGGTCTGCACTGTTGAAGAGACCGCTATAGCAGCGTACGGCCTGAAATTCTGCATCTCGTGTGACAGAATGGAAAATTCCCATGCCGAGTACCCCGATAAGCAGACCCAGAGCTGCCAGTGTCCCCATGTAACCCCACGTGAAACGGAGTAGGGCATGGAGTCTCTGTTTGATGGAATTCAACATGACGGGGCAGGAAGGAACCAGCGCAGAGATGACCCCACTCCATGGGCTCACGTTGAATAACGAGTGGAGAAGAGCCGCCTTGTCATTGACTCGGTTTGGTGCTATAGTCACGTGCATGAAGAGGACACTAGTGAAACATGTGCTGGAGGCAGGGAAGGCGACGGATTGCATTTGTGTGGAGGGATGGGTGCGCACGCGACGGGATGCAAAGATGTTCTCCTTTTTGGAGGTGAATGACGGCACTTCTCTGGCAAGTATTCAGGTGGTGGTGGACAGGGGAGTGCCGGGGTATGAACATATTTCGCAGATGGGCACTGGTGCGGCCGTTCGCGTGGAAGGGATCCTGGTAGAGAGCCCCGGTGGACGCCAAAAATGGGAGATTCGCGCGACGAAGGTGGAGGAGGTCGGCACGGTGGATGCCGATTACCCGCTGCAAAAGAAGCACCACAGCCCGGAGTTCCTGCGCACGGTGGCCCATTTGCGCCCGCGGACGAATCTATACGGGGCCATCTTTCGCATGCGTTCGCGTGTGGCGGCGGCGGTGCACCGTTTCTTCCTTGAACGTGATTTTGTATGGGTACATACCCCGATCATCACGGCATCCGATTGCGAAGGGGCGGGGGAGATGTTCCGTGTGACGACTCTTGATCCCTTAGCGGAGAACAAGAGTTATGAGGATGATTTTTTCGGGCAGCAGACAGGATTGACGGTGTCCGGTCAATTGGAAGGGGAGGCTTTTGCTTCCGCGTTGAGTCGCATTTACACCTTCGGACCCACATTCCGAGCAGAAAACAGCAACACCCCGCGGCATGCCGCCGAATTCTGGATGATTGAGCCGGAGGTGGCTTTTTGCGACTTAGAGGGGGATATGCAACTGGCAGAGGATTTTTTAAAGTATGTGCTGAAAGACGTGCTGAGCGACACGAGTGGGGATTTTGACTTCTTCTGCCGTTTCGTGGATTCTACATTGAAAAAGCGGCTTGAAGCCGTGTGCGACGGCTCCTTTGTGCGCTGCAGCTACACCGAGGCCATCAAACTTATGCAGAACAGCGGGGAACGTTTCGAATTTGTCCCCCACTGGGGCATGGATTTGCAGACGGAACATGAGCGTTTCCTCGCAGAAAAGCACTTCAGAGCTCCGGTCATTGTGTATGATTATCCGCGTGAAATCAAAGCCTTTTACATGCGTCGCAATGATGACGATCGCACCGTGCGTGCCATGGATGTTCTTGTGGCTGGGGTTGGAGAGCTTATGGGCGGCAGTCAGAGGGAGGAGCGGATTGATTTGCTGTCGGAGGCTATGCGACGGGCCGGCATGCGAGAGGAGAACTACAGGCATTACATGGATCTGCGCCGCTTTGGTTCCGTGCCGCATTCCGGTTTTGGGGTGGGGTTTGAGCGTCTGCTCATGTTTGTGACCGGTGTGCAGAACATCCGAGACGTGTTGCCCTATCCTCGCACGCCCCGCAGCTGTGGAAGTTGAAGAAGGGCGGCGGAATTCCATCGACCACGTGGTGGTTTGTCGGTGCAAGGCGGTCTTCTTCCTTAATTTCAGGCCGCTGATTTTTTTTCTTATTTTAGGCTTGCCATTACCGGTATTTCTCTGTAAACTGCGCACGCACTCGTTTCATAAGAGTGTCAATGGTGGCTATAGTTCAATGGTAGAGCACTAGATTGTGGTTCTGGGAGTTGTGGGTTCGAGTCCCACTGGCCACCCTGGGAGGAAGGCACGTGCGTCCCAAGAAAAAATATAAAGAGGGGAGAGAGGGGACAAAAAAAAGAAAGGTTGAATTGTTTCCTCAGAAAAGAGTATACTGAGGTTGGAACAAACAAAAAACCTTCCATGCCTAAGGTAACTATTTTCGGGTCAACCCAAATTTTTGTGGAAAGAGGGATTTTTGTGAAACAGGAGGGAGCATTCGAGCAGGACGCGTAAACGAT
>CANRKR010000068.1 GCA_947631275.1 uncultured Akkermansia sp. | reverse complement strand
ATGGCCACTGCCGGCTGTTCCCCTTGCCCGATCCTGGCCAATCCCTCAATGGCGCTGACTACTTTTTTAAGCTCCGATGATGATGGGAGGTTCCGGTTCATGGCATGGTAGAGCATACCTGCTCCTGCCCGCATGTTCCAAGAAGTCGCCAGAGGTGCAAAGATGGTATCAGGATTGGACGCCCCCGGTGTATCTGTCCCAGGCGTATCCGTCCCCGGTGTATCAGGTTCGGGATCAACCGGAATCGGATTAATGGGATCATCCGGGAGATTGGCGCCATTTCCGGCTACCACGTAAAGTTGGACAAGCCTCCCGTCTTTCTTCTTAACAACCAAAGATGGATCCTCATAGCCATTCACTTCAAGTGTCACATTCTCCTTGAGCCACTTGTTGAGGTCTGCCTCGCTGTTCTCATCTGTATATTGCTCCAACAGGGTGAACGTCGTCGTGTAGTCTTCACTGTACCTATCCCCCGTCTCGCTGTATCCCATAGACGTGAGAACGATGCCGTTTGCCTGAATGAGAAGCTGCTTCAAATCCTTACCCGGATTCTCTGCGAATTCCACCCGAACGGTCAACTTTGTCGGGTCACCATGTCCTTCCCACATGGTAGTCGTCAGATTAATTGCCGCAGAAGCCGTAATCTTCGCCCCCGTCTCGCCCTTACCGTACTTCATCACCAATTTCGACCGATCCTCCATACGGAAACTAAGCCCTCTTTGTACGAGAGGAGCATCAATTCCTAAATCCCAGAAATCGCCAGCCTCAGGATCGGAACCAATATCTTCGATTGAGAAAGAAAACTTTCCAAGCGAAACCTTCGTGCCGGCTTCAATCGATAGCGTATCTGTTATCTGGGGAACCCACGTAAGCAGGAATGCGTCATATCCAATCGCGTACGCATCTCCCAGATCTATCATTTGAAACTCGTTCTTGGAACCAGAAAGGATTACATTGCTCCAACTCGTCGACAATTCCGTTTCCTTCGCAATAACATTGGAGAAAGTTTGTTCTGCCGGCAGAAAATTCTCTTCGTAACCCTCACCCGCGAAATAACCAGCACCCGCGACATCTATGTCACCCCGTCCCTCCACATTACCTTCAAACACGCCACCGGTTCCCTCTATGCAGATTTCCCCGTCATACCAATCTTCAATACTTCCTGCAAATCGAAGAGTTCCTCTTCCATCCAAAAAGGAGCAGTACACTTGATCTCCTGCGATAAGCTCTCCTCCTTTTTCAATCGTCAAACCAACGCTTGAAACAATACCATACTGCAACGTAAGCTTTGCTCCCTTTTGGACAACAAGTTCAGCACCTCCTCGACCATACGAAGAAACTCCTCCCAATTTAGAATCTCCGGAGGCAAAGATAATTCCAGCACCATTAGAAAGAGACAATTGGAGGTAATAGATGGGCACCAGCTCTCCATCATAATCAACTTGCTCGGCATCATACGTGAGTCCTCCCTCAATAGTCAAACTGTGCCCTTCCTCTATGGTAATGCAATGATCAACACTGCCATCTAGCGTCAAAGATTGGTTCAGGGTTGCGTCTTCGTCCTTCACCGTAATACTAACCGATCCGCTCGGGGTCCCCGACAGATGCTCAAGACTCGAATTCTGACCATCCACAGTCACAGTGACCGTGCCAAATGCCATTGTGCAGCACAGAAGTGCCGCCAGCAACGCGGCGCGCAATATATGAGGTAAGTGTAATTTCATAGGAATAATTTTGTGGAATAAATTTCCCCTCTGCTCTCAGAGAGCTTCGGTGCAGAAGAAGTATATCTCTTTTCAAAGGAGATATACTCTTTCTGAACTCATCATTTACTAACAACGAATGTTTTAATGTACTTATTTATTCAGTGTTTCTCCGTCCTCTCCAAACCATGTTTTCTCTGCTTCTTTTTCACAAGTCAAGCAAAGTCATATTGTTTTGAAAAAAAGACTGGACATCTCTTTTGAAAAGAGATTTACACACTAACAGAAACATTAAAATCTCATTATCAAACAAAAACACAATATTTAGCAGAAACATCGAAAAAGGTAACAGAACTAGGAATCAGCACTACTCTGTCCATAAATTATTCGCCGGGGCGGAGGAGATAATTGTTGCCTCGTGGTTGAACAGACTTGCTGAAAAAGCTATGGCTTGGTAGAATGGAGGCATGGAAATCACCCTCAAGGCGCCGCTGGATATGCACCTGCATTTGCGGGACGGGGACATGTTGCGGCTGACAGCCCCTCTGAGCGCAGCGCATTTTGCTGGGGCAGTGGTGATGCCAAATCTTGTGCCCCCGGTGAAGGGAATTGCCTCTCTCGGCGCGTATGCAGAGCGTGTCCGCACGGCCATCGAAGAGGTGGACGGAAATTGTGCATTTGCACACTACATGACGCTCTTTTTTCGCCCATACAGCGAGGAGGAGCTTGCGGCAGCCAGGGAGACGGAAGTTTTCTTCGGCATCAAGCTTTACCCGGCCGGAGTCACCACCAACAGCGCAGGAGGTCTCGTTGATTGGTCTGCCGCCGAGCCGACGCTGAAGTGCATGGAAGAGTTGGGCATTCCGCTGCTGGTGCATGGAGAATCCCATGGTTTTGTGATGGATAGGGAAGCGGAATTTCTGCCGATCTACCGACGGCTGGCGGAACACTACCCCAAGCTGAGCATCTGCATGGAACACATCACCACTGCGGGAGCGCTCCGACTGCTCGAAGAGCATGAAAACCTTTGCGCCACAATCACCCTGCACCACCTGCTGCTCACGCTGGACGATGTCGTGGGCGGTAGCATGCGTCCTCACCTCTTCTGCAAGCCCATTGCCAAGCGGGAGGAAGATCGGGAGGCCCTGCTGGAAGCAGCGCTCAGCGGGAACCCACGCGTGATGTTCGGCAGCGATTCCGCTCCCCACCCACGCGAGGCCAAGGAGTGCTGCGGCTGCGCCGCCGGGGTATTCACAGCGCCCATTGCCCTTCCCTGCCTGGCGGCCCTTTTTGCAAAGCACGATGCACTGGGGCGTCTGCAAGCTTTTGTTTCTGATAACGCTTGCCGTCGCTACGGACTCACGCCACCACAAAAGGAGATAACGCTGCGGGATGAACCGATGCACGTGCCCGCCTCCTACCGAGGGTATGGACAGACCGTAGTGCCACTGTACGCCGGAGAGGAAATACCCTGGCGCGTTGTAAAAGACCGATAAAATGGAGGAAGCTCAGACACCGAGTGGAGAAGATTTGCGGCGTCTCATTGAGGAGATTTCGGAGATGCACATGCCCTTCGGGATGTACGGACCTGCAAAATTTCCGCCGAACGGCTGCCCCATCACTGACCTGCCTGCCGAATACCTCGATTGGTTCTCCCAGCGCGGCTGGCCGAAGGGGAAACTCGGTCGTCTTATGGAGCAGACATTCCTCATCAAGAACTGTGGGTTGGACAAACTCTTCGATCCCTTCCGCACTGCCCGAGGCGGATTTCGCCACTATCCCCGAAAAAAATAATGTTCGCCGATTCCTTACGTTCTATATTCCTCGCGGCTCGTCCCAAAACGCTCCCGGCAGGACTTGTCGCGGTCTGGGCAGGATTCGTCGTGGTCGCCAAATTTTCTGCTGCCCTCGCTAATTCGCCCTTTGCTCCGGACTACCGGCTCGCCCTTTTCACCGCGCTCAGCTGCGCCTGCATCCAGATTTCCTGCAATCTCTTCAACGATGCGCTGGATGCCGGGCATCACGCCGACACGGAGCGCCGGCAGGGACCTCTTCGCATCACTGCCGGCGGGCGCATGAGTCCGCGTGCAGTGAAATGCTGGGCTCTCTTTTTCATGCTGCTTGCGGCGCTCGCGGCGATTCCTCTCATTGCAGCGCAGGGATGGGGTGTAATCTGCATTGGAGTCCCCTGCCTCCTCTGCGCCTACATTTACACAGGCGGACCTTTCCCCCTGGCTTACCACGGTCTCGGAGAGCTTTTCGTGCTACTCTTTTTCGGTCTGGTGGCCGTGGTCGGCACGGTGTTTGTGCAGATCGGCTGGCAGCCCGCGTACGCCCCCATCTACGCTGCAGCCATCATGCTGGGGGTGATTTGCGGTCTCCTTTCCTGCGTACTCATTGAGGTAAACAACATCCGTGACCGGGCAGAAGACGCCACTACCGGCAAACGCACCCTCGCAGTGCGCCTCGGTGATAGACGCGCGCGCGGCCTCGCCATGGCCTTTCTCGTTGCCCCCTACGCCGTCACCCGCCAACTCTCAGAGGTTCTCCCCGGTATTGGCTGGAATTGGTGCTGGCTTGCCGCGCTGCTCATCGGCGGCATCATCCTGCATAAACTCGCCACCACCCCGGCAGACAAACGCATGAACGTTCTGCTCGGTCTCTCCTCCCTGCACATGGCGCTCTACATGCTCTCCATCACGCTGGGATGAGCTGTAAAACCGGGTTGGCTTTGAGCGCATAAATGCCCACTACCCTGCAAAGGGAGCGGCGTGGAGCTAAAGCCGTTTCCACGGGAGGGCGGAAAGCAGATCATCAAAGCCAAGGCCGGTGCCCCCAGGGACACGGAAATCCGGGACGATATCCATGCCGAGGACCTCAGAGAAGGGGTTGGGACGATATACGTGCTGAGTGACGAGTCCGCAGAGAGGGATTTGGTCGGCAGCTTTGCCGGTATAGAAGAGTGCAGCGCAATAAGCCGCCCAGCATTGACCAAGCGGATGATCCAGATTGCTGGTGAAGACGGGGAGCCCGACGGTGCTGTGGTGACGCACAGGTTTCACGATGCGCATCATGGGCTTACGGGTGCGCTGCGGAATGATTTTTTCATTGTGCAGCGGAGTATCGTAGCCCAGAGGCATGCCGACATCCTGCAGGGCCTGCCACTCGTCGACGTTGTAATAGCAGGGATCCTCCACGAAATCGATGCGATCCTTGAGCGCCTGCGGGAGCATCTCCCAGAACTTCAGCGCCTCCTCCAGCGAAAGGGTGCAGTCAAAATCAACGCGCCATTTCCACTCCGGCACCATAGCCGCAAGATTCACCAGACGCTCCACCGTGCTCGCAAGCTTGGGAATCACCTTGATCTTGCCCACGCGAAAGCCCTTCTGGTGGAGGTTGTACACCTGCGAGGGAGTCACACTCACGGGAAGGGTCGCATGGTTGCGCGGCACACTCAGTCCCTCGAACAGAGATATACCCTTTGCGCGCGCTTCGCCGTCAATCTCCATGCATTTCAAGGCACGCTCTCCCAGCAGCAGCGGCGCGCCATCCCGCAGAGCATCCAGTTCGTACTCCAGCGGAGAATCTCCAAGCTCCGGCCACGCCTGCAAACAGGCATAGCCGCCGTTATCTCCTTTCAGCAGAACTCCTTCCCGCGGCTGCGCCGCCGCACGCGCACTCAGCGCCCCCACAGGCTGTAACGTATAGCTTGAATAAAACATCTCGCCCCACATTTAATCATATTTTCCCTTTTTGTCACGTCCTTTTCCTTCTGCTCTTCCTCTTCTCTTTTCAAAAAGAATTTTTTCTCTTGACGAACAGATAGACCGGTCTTACTATGTATTTATATTTGATTGATTGTTCATCTATAAATCGACTTATGAAACAGCAATACGAAATCGAAGTAGATTGCGCGAATTGCGCAGATAAGATGGAACGAGCCGCCAACAAAGTGAGCGGAGTGCGTAAAGCATGGGTGAACTTCATCCAACAGACAATGCTCGTGGAGTTTGAAGAGGGGGAGGATCCGCGAACGGTGATGAGGGGCGTGCTGAAAGCATGTCGACGCGTGGAGCCGGACTGCGAGATTGTCCTGTAAGCGAGGGGGAGGAGGGAGAAAGGGACGGTAAAACGTACTTTCACCTTGAGTCGGTGCTGATAAAGAGTATGATAGCCGGGAGAAAGCACGCATGGAAGCAGGCAACATGAAGAAGAGAGTCTTCGTTCTCCTGACCGCCCTGGCGATCAGCGGCTGTATGATGTACCGACCGCAGACGATAGACCTGCGTCGGGATACAGAGCAGTGGCTGACGATCTCGCAGGAGGTGCTGCCGAGGGGATGTGTGCTCGAACAGCGACGCATGCGGCTCATCGGACTGCTTTTCAATCCCCAACTGACGGAAGCCCGGCTCGGCTGGCTGAACAAGCGGAAGGCGGCACGATATGCGGGATTATGGGAAGACCCGGGTTTTGAACTGGGGGGCGAGCGGGACATTACCGAGCGTCTGTACAACTTCTCCGTAGCTCCCACGCTGAGTCTGCCGGTAACCGGCGTGCCGCGTCTTGCCAGGCGGGTGGCCGAATTGTACAGTGTCAAAGATTTGCAGGAGCTTGGCGCTATGGAACTGGACTACCTCGTGCGGCTTGATACCCTGGCAAATCTCATCCGCACCTCACACGCCAAACTGACCATCATGAGGGAGAGGGAAAGAATGGCGGCGGTAGAACTGGAGAGCCTCAGGCGCCTGCAGGAGATGGGAGAAATCACCCCCTCCGATCTCTACGAAGCGGAGCAGCGTTCCAGCTCAGTGGTCAAAGGACGGCAGGAGGAGGAAACGAATCACCAACAGCGGCATCTGGAACTCATCTCCATGCTGGGGCTGCACCCGGCTGTTGGAGAAATCGAAATCGGCGGAGAACTGCCATCCACGCCTCCCGACCCCGTACCGATGCCGTGCGAAGAGGAATTGTTGCAGCATCCACGAATCTGCGCGGCTCTCGTGGCGCACAAGGTGAGTGAGGAGGAGCTGCGCATGGAAATCCGCAAGCAGTACCCTAATCTCGAACTGTCCCCGGGATACACGAGGGAGGATGGCGACAAAAAGCTTACCTTCTCGGTTGGTTTTACCCTGCCCCTCTGGAACCGGAACCGTGAAGCAATTGCGCGCGCGGCCGGCGGGCGTCAATTAGCCGAGGTGAGTGCCATCCGACAGTGGCGAGAGCTGTTGCAGGAGGCGTATGCACTCGCGGCTCGTCAGAAGCTGCTCACCGAGCATTGCCGCGCCGTTCATGAACGACTGCTGAACCTGCAGCAGAGTGCGGAAAGCCAGGAAAAGCTCTATTCACTCGGGGAAGTCGATCTGACTATTCTGACCGCCACGAGGCACGAAACTTACACGAGCCGTCTCGCCTATCTGGATTGTCTCGCACAGCTGCTGGAAGTACGCACCGCCCTGCTTTTCCTCCGCGTCGGCTCTCCCTGGGATCTAAAATGCCCTGAATCTTTTAATCACTAATCACCAATACTATGGACGAAGAATTAAAACAACTGGGCGAACGCCTGCGTGGTCTTCGCGACGTGCTTGATGTCCCAATGAACGAAATCGCTGAGATAATCGGCATCGACGTGGAAAAATACGCAAAGATCGAAAAAGGTGAGCTGGACATCACCATTTCCAACCTGATGAAGATTGCCCACAAGTACGGTATGTCTGCGGAGGAACTGATGTTCGCCGAGACCCCGCACATGAATTCGTACTCTGTCGTGCGCAAGGGGCAAGGCGTATCAGTGAAGCGACCGAACGCCTACAACTACAGCAGTCTCGTGAGCGGTTTCAGAAACCACAAAGCGGACGTCTTTCTCGTCACTGTGGAGCCAAAACCGACGGCTCGCATCATCTACAAGAGCACGCACGCCGGGCAGGAGTTCAACTACGTCCTCGAGGGGAAAATGAACTTTTACATCGGCAATAAGACGATTGAGCTG
>CANRKR010000067.1 GCA_947631275.1 uncultured Akkermansia sp. | reverse complement strand
ACTATTCTTGTCTAAACGATAAATCCCTTGCCCTCTTTTCCCCCGTTCGGTACACTCATTTTTGTCCGATTGCGCTGGCAGAGGAGGCGAAATAACTTCGCCTGTTTCACGGGGCTGTCCCTCCGGGGACTCAAAATGTAACATCTGTATCATAAATCTCTTGCATTTTTTTACTCCCGTGCTACACTCCCCCGCATGCACAGGTGGTTTCTATCGCTCATGGTCGTGCTCATCGGGAGTGCGGCGGCTCAGGAGGAACTCTGGACATTGCGCCTGCCCGACACAACCGTCCTCCCCAGTTACCTGAAGGCGACGTGGCTTTCGCGGATGGGGGAAAGACACGGGGGGTCTCACCTCGGACTGCAGGATTACACTGCCAACATTCCCATAGCAGACGGACGGCGCAGCCACATCGGAAAGTGCTGGATTAACGTCCAGGGAAACGCCACCGTAACACTACTGGATGTCGGGGGTGAATTGGATTTGCGTCGGGACGAAATGTTTGTCTTCTCTCTGCCGGTCACCCTGGTGTACCCGCTGAGAGGAAAGGAGGGGCAACGCCTCATGTTCACAGTTATGCCCCGCTACGCCGGAGATGCAGACTGCGCAGCGCACGCCTGGGATCTGTCTTTTGTACTGGA
Source organism: uncultured Akkermansia sp. (assembly GCA_947631275.1). Lineage (GTDB taxonomy): Bacteria > Verrucomicrobiota > Verrucomicrobiia > Verrucomicrobiales > Akkermansiaceae > Akkermansia. The sequence goes on along the minus strand of CANRKR010000067.1, from coordinate 7,457 downwards.
TTACATGGTACGGCGCAGCGAACGGCTTACCTATTCTCTCGGACTTGCCGTTTCTCCTCGATTTGCAGAATACGCCGTGGTTCCCTACATCACGTTCGCCTGGCAACCGACTCCCGTCTGGTTACTCCGCCTGCGCGGTTACCAGCTGGCAGCCCTTTACTCCTGGAGCGATCGCCTTCGCATCGGGCCTTCCCTCAGTCATGAGGGGGGAGCCTGGATGGTCAGTACACCGGATGGTCGCCGCATCTTCCGAGTCCGCTCCCTCGCAGCATCCCTTACGGCAGAATACAAACTCTCCCCGACCGGCGACGAGAGCAAAGGAGTTTTCTCCGCCTCGGTAGGCTCTACCCTCGCAACCATGGCCGAATTCTGTCGCCGCAACTCAGAGCACGACTCCCTGTCCCAGCGCCACTATCATCCCGGGCTGTTCCTCTCCCTTGAATTGGATTTCCGGTTCTGATTCTCCGGCGCGTTTCCTTCTGCTCAATGCGGAGAGATATGCCGCAGAGCCTCGCGAATAAGGTCTTCCGTCGCCGCGCCCGGGTTGCCCTCCACCAGGGGAACAAGAGCTTTGCGTGCCTCCGTCTGCTTGAAACCCAATGCCACCAGGGCCAGCTCGGCATCTGCTGCAGCGGCGGTGGTTGTCCCGCTCTGGACAGCCCCCCAGGTTGAACCAAGCCCCACTTTATCTTTAAGTTCCAGCACAATACGTTCTGCTGTCTTCTTGCCTACACCTTTCGCACTTGCAATAACTTTCACATCCCCCGCCACCACGGCGTGTTTGAAATCTTCAACTCGAATGCCGCTCAGCAACGCGATGGCCGTGGCGGGTCCGATGCCACTCACCCGGTCCACCAACAGGCGAAAAATGTCCCTTTCTTCATCCGTGGCAAATCCGTATAGCACTTGGATATTTTCGCGAACATGGAGATGCGTCTTGAGTTTGATCTTATCTCCAACCCGTGGATTAAGTGCGTCATAGGTAGAGAGGGGAACGAGCACTTCATACCCTACACCGCCCACATCCACCACAATGCTATTCGGCAGTGCCTCTGATACAATTCCGCAGACAAACGATATCATGCGCTCATGATAATCTGTCTCTCTTTTTCTGGCAAGGGAAATCTGGAAAATGATTTCAAACTCCAAATGCGTTTACTTTGAGGAAGAACCTGCTGCTTGCATATTTTTCGCAATGATGTTACAATGGTTGACGGAATGGGGGCGATGGCTCACAGTTTTCGGTTGGTTTGGAAATGGTCGCAGGCGTTTGTGCGCAGCGGCAAAATAGATCCTTTGCCGGTATGGCGCTCTTTTGCCGGATATAACCTCAGCAAGGCTGGGCATGACCTCAAGGCGGCGATTGATGTAGCCCTCGTGGGACTTCCGCAGGGTATGGCGTTCGCGGCAATGGCAGGACTGGACAGCATTTACGGCATCATGGCTGCCACGGTAGGCACCTTCATTGCTCCGCTTTTCACACGTTGTTCGCTTACGGTGAGCGGACCGAGCAACGCCACGGCATTCATGCTGGCGAGTTTTTTCCTGGCGTCGAGTCCCACGATCCAGGAGAATCCGATGACCTATGTGCCGATTATCGTATTCATGGCGGGTTTTTTATGCGTATTGGGGTCCTTTGTGAAAGCCACGGAGGTGCTGCAATTTGTAAGTCGCAGTGTGCTCGTGGGCTACATCACGGGTGCCGCCACATTGATTATTGCCTCTCAGCTGCGCTATGTGTTAGGCATCAACGATATAAATGCTGGCAATTCATTCTTTTCAATGAGTTGCGCGATTTTGGAAAACCTCGACAGAGTGCAATGGCAATCCATCGTGCTGGGGATCATATCCTTCGCGCTCTTCATTCCTTTGAGAAGATATTTTCGATTTTTGCCGACTTTTGCGATTATCCTGCTGGTGATGAGCGTGTTCAACTGGCTGCTGTGTTTGCCGGAATTGGGCGGGGCTTTTTGCGGGGTACGAATGCTGCGCGATTTTACCATGAGTGATCTTATTTGCCGCGTGCCGAATTTTGGGGTGGCCTCCGAATCTCTGGCAGAACTCCTGCCGATTGCGATCGGTATCGCGTTTCTCTCCACGCTGGAGCAGACGGTGATGAGCAAAACCATTTCTGCTAAAACCGGCGAGCCTTTAAATTTGAACCAGGATACATTTGCGGTCGGCATCGCCAATATGGGCTCGGCACTCACGACGTCATTACCCTGTTCAGCATCGCTTACGCGCTCAGTACTCAACTACACGTCCGGCGCCGTCACACGTTTTTCCGGCATTTTCTGCGGGATAATATGCTTAGGCACCACACTAGTGCTGGCCAATGTGCCGCTCATCTCGTGCATCCCGCATTGCGTTCTGGCGGCATTAGTGCTGGCAAACGCCGTATCTCTTTTCGACCGCAAGCTCTTGCGCATCTGCTTTCGTTCCACACCAGGAGATGCCGTGGTATTGGTGGTTACTTTTTTTGCGGCGCTCCTGCTGCCGCTCCATGTCGCCATTTTCATCGGGGTGTTCACCTCCATCTCTCTTTTCCTCCGCAAAGCGGCGAAGCCTGAACTGGTGGAGTACACGTTGGATGAGCGCGGCACCTTGTTGCAGGTGAGCGACACCGCCAGGCGAATCCCGCAGATATCTATCGTGCATGTGGAGGGCGATCTCTTTTTCGGTGCGGCGGATCTCTTTCGTAAGCAAGTTTCCCGCATTGCGGAGGATCCTTCCCTCGCCGTCATTATCTTGCGCATGCGCAATGCACGAAACCTCGACGCCACCTCAGTCTGCGCCCTGGAAGAGCTCATCCGTTTCACCCGCGAGCAGGGGCGCCATCTGATCATCTCCGGCGCCAGTCGCGAGGTATTCCGCATCCTGCGCAAGAGCGGCGTCCTTTCCGTGCTACAACAGGATGCCGACCGAGTGACCGGGCAGAGCAATTTTTTCCTCCTGGAACCCAAGAATCCGAATATGTCCACCCGACGGGCTTTGCAGCGTGCACAGCAGCTTCTTGGCAGCAGCGTGGCGGATATTTCGATCTATACCACACGTAGTGCCAATGCCGAAGAATCCTGATTCCCTGCCGGGTTTTACAGAAACGCTCGTTGCCTGGTTTGCACAGCATGGGCGGTGTTATCCATGGCGCGAAACACAGGACCCGTGGGCTATCCTTGTCAGCGAGGTGATGCTGCAGCAGACAACGATTCCCACGGTCTTAGGGCGCTACAATGAGTGGATGCGCCGCTTCCCGAACCCGGAGGCTCTCGCCGTTGCCGGAGAGCAGGAGGCCCTGCGTTCCTGGGAGGGTCTCGGCTACTACCGCCGCGTACGCGCCCTGCAAGCCACAGCGCGGGCGGTGACTGAACAATACTCCGGTATCTTTCCCCAGGATGAAGCCGCTCTGCGTGCGCTGCCCGGTGTGGGCGAGTACACGGCGGCGGCCGTGCTCAGCTTTGCCTTCAATGAGCCGGCGGTACTCATTGACGCTAATGTGGCTCGTGTGCTGGCCCGGTTGTACAATGATCCTACTCCCATCGATACCGCAGCAGGAAAAAAACTCCTGCGCCGCAGAGCAGAAATTCTTCTTTCTCGCAGCAATCCACGTGCTTACAATTCTGCCCTCATGGAGCTGGGGCAAACATATTGCACCTCCCATTCCTCGCTCTGCGAATCTTGTCCCGTGCGCACCTTTTGCCGCGCAAAAGATCCCGCTTCTCTCCCGGTGAAAAAGCAGGAGAGGACAGTCTCCTCCCTGGAGCACTGGGATATCTGGTGCCTTTCGGATCGGGGTCTTTTGCTGGATCTCCAACCCCCGACCGTTCGGCACGCCGGCATGTACCGCCTTCCACAGCGTCCACGGGAGGAGGCGGAGGCTCTTCCTCATCTTCGTGATCAGCATTATTCCGTCACCCGCTACAAAGTGACGCGTCATCTTCACCGTGCCCTTTTGCCATCTCTCCCGCGAGCCTCAGAACAATTCATCCCCCTCGCCCGGCTGGATTTTCTTCCCCTCGCTTCGCCGGATCGCCAGCTCGTTCGCACCATGCTTTCGCTCCAGGAATCAGCCGCTATCGTCTCCGATTCTGCTCCACAGCGCCGGAGCAAGACATCGCCCCGCGTCTCACAGAACTCTTGATCCCTCAAATAAGCAGTTCCAACAGCCCATTAAGCAGAGAAAGATTGCGTCAGTACAACTGCATCATGAGCGAATTTTGTCGCTCTTGGAATTTCGTTGCGTTTCTTCCCCGGTGCAAGGAGGCTCCTCCTGGGAGCGGATAAATTTGATTTCTTTGTTGAGCAGGGAACCGACACGGTGCTTGGCCAAGTAGACTTGCGTAGTGGTCACGCCGAGTTTTTTGTGAACCTCTGCTGCCTTCATTCCTCGCAGGACGTTGTAATCAAAAATCTGAAATTGTTTCGGTGAAACCTTGACCTTCACCCTCTCCAGAGCGGCCTTCATCACGTTATCCTGCCATTCGCGCTCCCATATCTTCTCGAAGGATGAATCGCCAACGTCCGGGAGAAGATCTATTGCCTGCGGAATTTCATCGTGATCGGCAGCGCTGAAAGAATGGCGCTGCGAGAGCTCCTTGCCGCGAGCGCGGAACTGGTCGCGTATGCGCCAGATCGTGATATGCCAGAGCCATGTCTTGAAGGAGCCGCGAGCGGGATCGTACGCCTGCTTGCGAGATTGCTTTGCGATGGTGAGAATCGTCTCCTGCACGACATCCATGGCCTCCTGCTCCTGCAGACCGGCTTGAATCGCCACTGAATAAATGAGACGCCAATAGGTGCGATAGAACTCATCCCAACTCTTTCGATCTTGCCAATCGGCAAGCTTGAGAATAAGGCTGCGCCGCGTGCGATCGGCGAGTTTTTCAAGCTCGCCGTTCTTTGAGGCTGCGCCCATGGAATCTCCCTCACCCATACTGCCCCATGCTAGCACAAATTCCCACTTCTGGCAAGGAGCAAAACTCGAGATTCGGAGCAGTAGCAAACACCGTTGTTGGCACACATCCGTCCCAAGAAAAAGCACACCCGATAGGCAATTAACGGCACATCATGAAGCATAAGTTGTTGGTTATTTACGAGGTACGAGGTACGAGGTACAACACGCCCAACGGCCCCGTTGAGGGCGCACGCGCAGCGGGCGGGCAGGGCAGATGGACAGCGCGGATGCGCTGCCCGAAGGGCGAGTAGGCAATGGGGCGCCTGCGAGTCAACTTTGAATACTAGCGCGCTACGCGCCGTTCCTGCAAAACAAAAGCAAAGCGGAATTTTCGAAGGCGATGGTGCGTTGATAGAAGGAAAATCTCCTGTGTGAGACTATGTCGGGTTCACGGCTTTGCTCAATCATCAATGCTTTGACATCTTGTCGGGCTTACTTCCGTTGTCTGTTGGAAACGCATGGGGAAATGGGTTGAATGAGTCCGGAGAAATTTTTATTGGGACATGTGTGCTGGCAGGGGAAATGAGGACCTCTTTGCACGGGACTCGAAGACTCGCGAAAAGAACAGAGGGCGAGCTCCTTGTGAAGCCCGCCCACGTTCTCCTTCGAGAGATTTTACAAACTATCTGTTAGATTAGAATTGGCAGCTGTAGCCCAGACGCACGCCCAAGTTCAGCTGGGTTTCTGCCTTTTCGTCTCCCTCGTAGAGAGACGGACGTCCGGAAAGACCCATGAGTTGCACGGCGAGGGTAACCTTGCTGCGCTCGGTGATGTCCTGCATCACACCGGCTTCCACGCTCCAGGCGAGTCCCCACTTGCTCTTGTTTTCTTTTTCGCCTATGGTCTCGCCCTCATAACTCTCTGTCCATTTATCGGTGAGTTTAGTTTGGGCAATACCGAGGTTGGCGCCACCGAAGAAATGCAGGGAATCACTGATGTTCCCCGTGTAGCGGTATCCGGGCATGATGTAGAGGTTTTGCACTTCGTACTTGTCGCTGAATGAGTAGCCCTCTCCGTTTTCGTCAATGGTATCGTCGCCCGTGGCCCAGCCGAAACGAATGTTGACGGCGTGGTGTTTGTTGAAGGCGTAGAGGGCTGTCAGGTCGGCTCCGTAGGTGTTTACCTTCGGGTTGCTTCCTTCCTCAAATTTTACAATGTCTCTCAAGGCGAAGTTGTATGCCGCATTGATTTCGAGCCCGAATCCACTCTCTCCCTGTGTTTCCTGCCCGTATGCTGCACCTAGGGCAGCACACGCCAACAATGTGATGAATGTCTTTTTCATAGTTAGGACGCCCTCAGGGCGCGCCGTTAGGATACCGTATTGGCAATACGCGCAGTAGGGGGGGGGAAAGGTCTTAATATTGTTCATTCACTATGAAATACAAGGATATTACACAGGAGGAAATAGCAGCCATTATAATGTTTCGGGAAATGGGAATGAGGGTAACTGAAGCCGTGGGATATGTACAGAGATCTCTGCAGCTGTGTCGGGGTAATTTGCGCCGCGCAGTGCGATGTGTAGAGCTGGGGACGGAGCAGATGAGACAGAGGATGAAGACTGTCAGTTTTGAAAAAGCGGTGAATTTGGCGATGAAGGAGAGAGAGGGTTTGCGGAAACGTACGCAGAGTGATTTTCGTTATCTGACGCAGAGGTTCCTGAAAGTAGTGCCGGGGTTGGCGGCGCGGCGCGTGCGATCCGTGAGTAGTAAAGAGTGCGCGCAGTGGTTGGAGCTGGCATTTTCCACACCTTCCCAGCGGAAAAAAGGGCGCGCGGCTCTCTCCTGCGTGTTTAGCACAGCGGTGCGGTTTGGATATTGCGATGTGAATCCTGTCAGCCGCGTGCGCGCGCCGCGCGTGCGAGAAAAACGGATGCGCATTCTCAGCCGCGGAGAGATTCAGGAATTGTTACGCACGGCGGGATCGTACAAGGGAGGGATATGTCTGCCGGCTGTGGCAATCATGCTCTATGCCGGAGTGCGTCCGCAGGAGGTGGCTCGACTCACCTGGGAAGATGTACATCAACGTGAACGATGCATCCACATACTTCCTCGGCACAGCAAGACAGGAGGAGCGAGACAGGTGACAATATACGAGCCACTGGCGCGCATCCTACAACGCATCTGCTGTAGGAAACAGGGGAAAATATGTCCGCCGGATTGGCGCCGCCACTGGCAAGCTTTGCATCGCGCTGCAGGTTGGTGTAAGGAGCTTGGTCGTCCCTGGCAGCCGGATGTTTTGCGGCATACTTTTGCCAGTTGTCATCTTGCGACCTTTCATAGCTACGAGCGTTTGCAACAGGAACTTGGACACCGAAGCAGTCGTCTTCTCCGCACACGTTACCTGAGCGCTGTGGGAGAGTTTTCGATTGCTTTCCAATAGGGGAAAGTCACAGGGCAAACGCATTAGGCAATGCGTTTGTCTATGTACGATCTGCGTTGACTACGTCGTGCCTCTTCATACGGGCGGTACACCGCTATCCTCCGTAGCTGCCCCTTGTAGTTCTCGC
>CANRKR010000066.1 GCA_947631275.1 uncultured Akkermansia sp. | reverse complement strand
GGGTGGAAAAAGCTCCTGTGGACGGAGAAATAGCGCCATGAGACTTTCCCGTATTCTGACGAAGTTTCGATTGATCATCAGAAAGTTTCGGCTCATCATGGGTGGAAAAAGCTCCTGTGGACGGAGAAATAGCGCCATGAGACTTTCCCGTATTCTGACGAAGTTTCGATTGATCACCAGGACGTTCCGGCTCATCATGGGTGGAAAACAGCCCTGTCGATAAAGGCACCGCACCATGAGCTTTCCTCTCAGTCGAACGAATTTTTATTTGATTACCAGTGAACTCTGACGCATCATGGGTGGAGAGAGGCGAGGCAAACGGAATCGTCAAATTGATAAACGGAGGAATAATCTGGATATGAGGAGAGGGCAGCCCCGCATCCAGACAGCAAGAAAAGATGAGTCCGATACCGCGTCCCCATTTCTCCATGGTGCCGCGGCGGTAGAAGACATCGGCAATAGTTGGATTAGCCGGGAGGGAACCAAGACTGTTATCGACAAAATCCTGCCACTTGGTACCGTAGGGGAATGCGCCGGGATTCTGGAAAACCATACGATCGTCGTAGATAGCGAGGCTCGGAGTCATATTATCGGCGTACCACGAACGGTGGCAGAGCATATTGGCTGTGGCCTCGCGGAGCGCCTCGTAAGGGACGGTGAGGGTATCCTGACGGTATTGCTGATCCATGCGACCGCTCAGATTGAGGTGCTTGAGGCAAAAATCCAGCACAGCATCGTACTGTACGAACAGATTACCCTCACAGATTGTCTGGTCACGGAAAACTTTTTTATCTACCCCTGCAAAACGCGCGAGACGCACTGCACATTGGGGATGGACAGTCGTGGGATTTTTGCTGAAAAGCACATTGGCGGCGTTGTTCAGAGTCCCTGTTTTGTCGGCGACGCCAAGCTTTTGCATGATGGGGAGCGGCTCCTGGAGAGTCATCGTCGTTGCAGGAATGCGGCGTTTGCCGATGCCATCGTGTAGCGTTTGGAAAAGGAGCTCCACATCAATATCCTCGAGGAGGATATCGGGATTGGGGGTATTTTCCCAGCTGAATCTGCTGGTGCTGCTCAAGCGCATACGCTCCTCGTAGAGAGTGCGAGGCATGACGCTTGTCGTACTCTCGATCCGATAGAACGCCCGACCGTCGTAAGAATACGGACCGTTGCGAAAATTAGCGGAATTGCAGTGCAGGGCAATCACGAACTTCCCTTTTCTGTCCGGCAGCTCGATGTACTCTGTCTCCACCTCCACAGGCGGTTCGATCTTGCGTAGCTCGGCGGCAATCTCGCGGCGCGTGGCATCTGACACACTCTGCCCCACGATACGCATTTGCGGGCTGATGCCGAACAAGAGCCATCCGCCATCGGAGTTCATGAAAGCGCAGGCGCTTTCCATGCCACGATGCAGCTCGCCGGTTGTGAGTTTGCACTCCAGAGTGGAGCTCTCACCCTTTGCGATCATTTTTTTGATGTCTTCGAGATGCAACATGTCCGTTTCATGGTGCCGGGCAGATCTGTTCTTCCCGCATCCACTGCGTCCAGAGTACCATGGCATGCCGGTGTTGTCAACGGCGCAGGGACAAACGCATTTGGAAAATGAGATTGCCCTCTGCAAGCCGTCCGGCGGCTCTGAGGAAGAGCCCCGGTTCAATCAAAAGTTTCCTCTGACTGAGGGACATTCCGGCCAATGGAAACAGTAGATTTCGTGGATTTCGGATTCGCCGGGGTTTGCCCAATGAGTATCGGCGACGGAGGGAAGGGAAGGCGGGGAGAGCTCTACGGTGATGACATGGGCGGAGCCGGAGGTTCCTGACCAGACGGCGCGCACCTCCAACTCGACGGAAGAACCGGCGCTGAGCGGGGGCAGGAGGAGCTTGATTTGGCGACTGCCCGGAGCTTCGGGGGAGAAGCGGGCGAGTTCTCTGCCTGCGAGAGAGAGGGTGATTTCCAGTGGCTCACCCGTGTAGCGCACAAGAGCGGGCGCTTCAACCTGCTGAGAGGCGGAAGTCGACACTTCGGACGCGGTAGAAGGCAGTGGCGCGTTCCCTGCCTGTGTGCTGAGGGTAGAGGAGAAGGAGCTGGAGCGCGCGTCATCGGGCGGGGAATCTGCCGGGAGGATGAATCTGCCCAACGGAATTGCCGCAGCGGCGAGAGCCAGCAAACAGCATACTAAAGCGAAGAGAGGGGATTTCATGGTGCGGAGGAGCCGGAGTCAGAAAACCCTTTGGCGATGGAATCGATGTTGAAGAGAAAAACAGCCTCGTACGAGTTGAGGTCCGGCGCGATGCCATCCATAATGAGCGGGCGAATGGGCACGCCGAGGGATTTCGCCAGGTTTTGCATGAACTTCGGAGATTCCCGGCGTTCTGTGTACAGGCAGGTCACTCCGCGTGTCCGCAACTGTTTCAGCAGAGTGACCAATGATGGCATATCCCCCTGGCTTTCCGCCGCTATTCCCAGCACCGGGATGGGTTCCCAGCCAAACGCTGCGCAGAAATGGCACATTGCCGCGTGTGAGCAGACGAGGATTCTCTGCGCTACTGGCGCCCGCGTGAGGCGCAGACGGGCCGTGCGCTCCAGTTTCTCCATCTCCTTGGCGTATTTTTGCTGCCGTTGCGTAAGAGCTGCGATTTCCGCCTCCGGCAGCAGAGGAGCGAGCGCTTCCGCCAGAGCAAGCGAGGCGCGCGCCATATTTCGCGGGCTGTTCCACCAGTGGGGATCTGGCACATTGCTGCCGGGCACAGAGATATCCGGGATGCTCTTGCCGAGCTCCAGGATACGAGTTTTTCCCCCGACGCTCTGTTGCAGCGATGATAAGTAAGGCTCTGTGCCTTTTCCGCAAGCGAGCAGTAGCGGACATCCCTCCGCAGCCATCACTTCCTGTCCTGTGGGCTGAAAACTGTGCAGTTCAGCATTTACCGGGAATAGATCCACCACTTCAACGATGCCATCTCCTCCCACGCGCCGTGCCATCTCACTGAGCAGTGGGTGCAAACTCGCCACTCGCACTCCCACCGCACACGCCACGCAGGTCATGAGCAAAAAACACAAAATAAAGCGCACTCCCATGCGCCCATGATAGCACAACAAGGCGTGCGTAGCAACCGCATTTGAAAGGATGATTTGCGTTCGCAGAGCGCAACCCGTATTTTTCGTCACGGTTGCAGACGCTGGATGTCCCATGAGGAGTCCGGCAGCAGGGTGTAGAGGAAGCGATCGTGGATACGACCGGGACCTCCCTGCCAGAATTCCATGTGATGGGGGATAATGCGGAAGCCGCCCCAGAAATCCGGGAGAGGCACCTTTCCTTCGGCGAATTTTGTTCGCAACTCATTGAGTTTCATCATGAGCAATTTCCGAGTGGAGATAACCTGACTCTGGTGCGATACCCAGGCTCCCAGTTGCGATTCTCTCGGGCGAGACAGGAAATATTTGAGGGTCTCCGTCCGCGAGATTTTTTCTGCGCGTCCGTACACGATAATCTGTCGTTCCAGAGTTACCCAGGGAAGCAGCATACAGACCTCCGGATTCCGGGCGATTTCGTTGGCTTTGCGGCTTGTGTAGTTTGTGAAGAAGACGTAGCCCCGGTCGTCATAATACTTGAGCAGCACCGTGCGCAGGGAGGGAACGCCCTCCGTGGTTGCGGTGGCGATACTCATGGCATTCGGCTCGGGGATCCCGCTTTCCAGCGCTTGCTTAAACCAGCGGTCAAATTGTTCAAAGGGGGATGCAGCAAGGTCCTTGCGGTGCAGGGAATCTTTCAGGTATTCTTCTCGAAAGGACGACAAATCCATGGCGGTATTGTACCGCGAGAAATCATACCGGGCAAGCGTATTCACAGCAGCAGGTGAATCACACAGGACGCACCACGACTCCCCCGACACGCTCTGCGTCGGAAAAGGAGAGACTGAACAAGGCGGGGATTAATCCGCTGTGGAGTCGAGGAATCCTTTAATTTGCTGGATACGCGAGGGGTGCCGCAGCTTGCGCAGAGCCTTTGCCTCAATCTGGCGGATGCGTTCGCGAGTCACGTTGAACTGTCGTCCGACTTCTTCCAGTGTGCGGGGGTTGCCGTCGCGCAGGCCGAAGCGTTGCTCAATGACAGCGCGTTCACGTTCGTTCAGGGTGTTCAGGACGACGGAAAGTTTCTCGCGCAATGAGTTGAAGGCGGCCCCATCCATCGGATTTTCGGCGCTCTTGTCCTCAAGGAAATCCCCGAAAGAAGTGTCATCTGAGTCGCCCACGGGCTGCTGCATGGAGATGGGTTGTTGAGCCATCTTGAGCACGCTGCGGACACGATCCACGGACATGTTGCAACGGACGGAGATTTCCTCCGGGGTTGGCTCCCGTCCGAGATCCTGAACAAGCCTTTTTTGCACACGCATGAGCTTGTTGATCGTCTCAATCATGTGTACAGGAATTCGGATGGTGCGAGCCTGATCTGCGATGGAGCGGGTGATAGCCTGGCGGATCCACCACGTGGCGTAGGTGGAAAATTTGTAGCCACGACGGTACTCGAACTTTTCCACAGCCTTCATGAGACCCATGTTGCCCTCCTGGATGAGGTCGAGGAAGGCAAGGCCACGGTTGGTGTATTTTTTTGCGATGGAGATGACGAGGCGCAGGTTAGCTTCAATCATCTCTCCCTTGGATTCTTTCGCCTGCTTCATGTGAGCGCGCATAGCCCGATAATGTTCCATGAAATCATCAACGGGCATCCAGAGCTGCATCTCGATATCGTCCAGCTTTTCCTTGAAAAGCTTGTTATCGGGAGCGGCCTGCTGCTGGCGCCGAATTTTCAGGATGCGCTGGCGGAGTTCTCTGAGGTTTTCTACGAAGTCTTCGTAAATCTTGGGCTTGTAAGAGAAGCGCTTGTAGAGTTCGTGAAGTTTATTGATGTGGGCTTTAAAGTCCAACTGGGCGGTTTCAACTCCTTTGCGGCGTTTGCGGGCGCGGCGCAGAACAGTGTACGAATTCTGCGTCGCTTCGTAGAGAACCTGGAGTTTGTTGAGGGCGTTCTGCAGTTCCTTGAAATATTGCTCCCGGTGATCTATGTTCTTATCGGCGACCACGCGGTCGAATCTCTCTTTGTTTTGCAGAAGACGAAAGCCCAGGTCGCGATAATAGGTAGCGACAACGCCGACATGGTGCAGACTCTTTTGGAGACCGCTTTCAGCCTGGTCGATGCGACGTGAGAGTTGCACTTCTTCATCGCGTTTGAGAAGTTCTTTCTGCCCCATCTGCTTGAGGTACATGCGTACGGGGTCATCCAGATCCGCTGTCTTCTCCGGTTCTTCAGTTTCGGCAGAGCCTTCTTCGCGTTGTTCCAACGCAACCTCTCCCATCTCGGCGGCGTCGATGATGCGGAAGTTCATGCCGCGGAGGCATTCCATGAGTTTTTCATGGTCTGCCGGGTCAATGAGATCCGAGGGCAGTACGTCGTTGATATCATCGTAGGTCAGGAACCCCTGGTCGTTGGCCTGCAGCACGAGGAAGCGCAGCTTTTCCTGCACAACGGGATTCTCAATGAGCTTGCCGGGCATGTCCGCAGAGAGGTCGCGCAGCTGCTCAGCTGTGAGTTTCTGAATGTCTGAGGCGACACCGCCCACGGGTTCTTCCAATACCTCGATACCGAAAGAATGGAGGCGCTCAAAGAGTTTTTCAGTGTCCTGCTCTTCGAAGCCTTCAGCGGGAAGGGAACTGATGATGTCATCATCTGTGACATAGCCATTATTTTTCTTAGCTAATGCGAGCAGGTTTTTGAAAGCATTTTTCAGGATGATGTCGTCCGGGAAAAAGGCCTGCAATTGAGTCGCGGTCACCTTAAAGACGGCAGAAATTTTGCGATCGTGCCGTTTACTGGAGGCAGATTTTTCTTTTGCGGCGTCGGTAGTTCGCGCCGGGAGAGTTTTCTCCGTTTCTGTCTGTTCTTTCCTTTCTGATCCTTTCGACTGAGCCGACGACGGAGCAGGCTTCGGCGCTACCTTCTTGGCGGGCGCTTTCTCCGGAGCAGGTTTTGTCGCTGCCTTCTTGGCAGGCGCTTTCTTTGGAGCAGGTTTCGGCGCTACCTTTTTGGCGGGAGCTTTCTCCGGAGCAGGTTTCGGCGCTACCTTCTTGGCGGGCGCCTTCTTCGGAGCAGGCTTCGGCGCTGCCTTCTTGGCAGGCGCTTTCTTCGGGGCAGGTTTCGGCGCTGCCTTCTTGGCAGGCGCTTTCTTCGGAGCAGGCTTTGGCGCTACCTTTTTGGCAGGCGCTTTCTTCGGAGCAGGTTTCGGCGCTACCTTCTTGGCGGGCGCCTTCTTCGGAGCAGGCTTCGGCGCTGCCTTCTTGGCGGGCGCCTTCTTCGGAGCAGGCTTCGGCGCTACCTTCTTGGCAGGCGCTTTCTTCGGAGCAGGTTTCGGCGCTACCTTCTTGGCAGGCGCTTTCTTCGGAGCAGGTTTCGGCGCTACCTTCTTGGCAGGCGCCTTCTTCGGAGCAGGCTTTGGCGCTACCTTCCTGGCAGGCGCCTTCTTCGGAGCGGGTTTCGGCGCTACCTTCTTGGCAGGTGCTTTCTTCGGAGCAGGTTTCGGCGCTACCTTCTTGGCAGGCGCCTTCTTCGGAGCAGGTTTCGGCGCTGCCTTCTTGGCAGGCGCCTTCTTCGGAGCAGGCTTTGGCGCTACCTTCCTGGCAGGCGCCTTCTTCGGAGCAGGTTTTTTAGGAGATGACATAACTGTAGAAATAGGGAAGCGCAACCCACCCATTGATTGATTTGTCAAAAGGTGAGACAAAGCGCGCGGGCTATGCTAAAGAAAGGAACGCAGAATTCAACCATACTTCTACAAGTATGACACAGAAAATTGCTCAAAAGTGGAATCATTCCGACAATCCAGCATCGGTATTCCACGGGTCGGCCGTGGGAGAAGCGAGACCGAGAATCATGCCGGGCAGAATTGTGTGACCGGCGAAGAAGCTTTCCACATTCATTTTGCGAGCGCCGGGGGGCTGAAGAGAAGAGATGCGAATAGCGCCGCCGTGCACCCCGCCACAGGATATGATGAGTCCATTCGCATTCGCTTCCAGTACCATGCCGGGGCGGGCGTCCAGGGGTTTGGAGATATTGGTAAACACATCGACCGGAGGGAAAAGTTTGATAACCTTGTCTTTCCCGCTTTTTACAGATGGGTAAAAGGTAAAAGTGCCTGGCCAGGAGTGATAAGCACGGATTTTGCGGGCGACCTGCAGGGCAGGCAGTGACCAGTCGATGCTGCTGTCACCGCGCTGCAACTTCGGGGCGTATGTCGTCACGCTTTCGTCCTGCGGCGTCCGCTCGGCCGTGCCGTTCTCGATGGCACGGATTGCTTCCAGCAATGGGCGCGGCGCAAGCTGCGCCAGGGCATCGTGCAGATCCTCTGCTGTTTCTGTGCCTCGCAGGGGAATCGCAGAGCGACAGATGATATCCCCGGCGTCCAGCTTCTTCACCACATGCAGGATTGTGATGCCCGTCTCATCGTCACCCGCTTCGATGGCGGCCTGGATGCAGGATGCTCCACGGTGGCGCGGTAGAAGGGAGGCATGCACATTGATGCAGGCAATCTTTGGCACATCGATTACCTCCTGCGACAGGATTTGCCCATAGGCCATGACAACGATCAGATCCGGCTTGAGCGCGCGCAGAGCTGTTAACGCATCCGCGGTGCGTACACTTTCCGGTTGCAGCACAGGGATGCCGAATTCCTGCGCTTTAACCTTGATGCGCGGTGCGGTGAGCCGGCGGTGGCGTCCCGCCGGTTTATCCGGCTGTGTGACGAGGCCGACAAGAGCTCCGGCGTCTTTCAGAGCCGTAAACGAGGGCAGTGCAATGTCCCCCGTTGCCATCATCACAATACGCATGCCTTCTTTTAGAGGTATCCGTCCCGCTTGTCAAGAATAAAGCCGAAACAAGCAGGGCAAACGCATTAGAAATCCGAGGGCAGAATTGGATGTATAGAATTCAGTATCAATAACTTATTTAAATTATTGATATTAAATACAAAATATGATAGGATACAGGGATGCATCATCTTATCACAAAAATCAGTCTGATGGAAGATCCAAGAACCGGCAACGCAAAGATACATAAGTTGACGGACATCGTTTTTATGGTGATAGCGTCGGTTGTGGCGGGTAT